>JBAXLR010000015.1:0-28877 GCA_037134655.1 bacterium
ACATAGTAAGTAACGAATACGTAAAGAATAAATCAGGAGAAAACAAACTTAGACAATGGTGATTAGGGACAATTACGTCAGCCAGTTTCTAATGCACATCGCCTGTACAGCAACGAAAAACTCCCTAAGCCTGACTTTTTCTGCGCCCGGGCTGTAAAGTCCAATGTCTAGAGAGTATGATGATATCATGAAATTCCCCCCCTTTTTTGATTTCAAGTAATTAATTAATGCCTTTGTTGAATCCAAGGGCCTATTGAAGGTTTTGATGACCACAGTCGATAAGTCTACGCAGGAAAAGTTTGCCATTTTCGTGATCGCTGCTGTGCAGTTTGTCAATATCGTAGATTTTATGATGGTGATGCCCCTTGGTCCTGATTTCGCGAAAGCACTTGGAATTAGAGTTAGTCACATGGGTGTACTGGCAGGTGCATACACACTGGCAGCTTCCGTCAGTGGGCTGCTCGGAAGCGTATTTCTTGACCGTATACCGCGGCGCAAGGCTTTGGTCTGGTCGATCCTAGGGCTGTCCCTTGGTACTGCGGCAGGTGCTCTCGCCTGGGACTTTCATAGTCTGTTATGGGCCCGGGTGTTTGCCGGTATCTTCGGCGGTCCAACTACGTCCATTGGGCTTGCTATCATTGGCGATCTGGTGCCCCATGAGCGACGCGGGGCTGCATTGGGTAAGGTGATGATAGGATTTTCTTTAGCTTCTATTTTTGGCGTGCCTATTGGTCTTGAAGTGGCGAGGATTGCAGGATGGAGTGCCCCCTTCATAATGGTGGGTTTGATGGCGGTGATTATCGCTGTCCTTGCGCGATTCGCCCTTCCAGAGCTCAATGCGCATGTCACGTCAAAACAGAGTTTCATATCGCATTTACCAATCAAGACACTGTTTAAACAAAAGACCGTCTTGAATAGCTATTTATTACTTTTTTGCGTGATGATGAGTGGCTTTCTGATCTTTCCGAATATCGCAGGATATGTTCAGTTTAACCTCGAATTTCCGCGCGAAGAGATGGGGCAGCTCTACTTTGTGGGCGGTATCGCAAGTCTGCTGGTCATGACATTTTGCGGACGTTTGGTGGATTTGTGGGGAAGCTTGCCTTGGTTTGTTTTGGGGTCGATAGGTTTTTTCGGAGCCCTCTGGTTTGGTATGTATCAGCAGCCACCCTTAATCAACCCTTACGGGCTGTTTGTGGCTTTTATGGTTTTCGGCACGTTTCGCAATATTAGTATGCAA
This sequence comes from bacterium, assembly GCA_037134655.1. Classification (GTDB taxonomy): domain Bacteria; phylum Bdellovibrionota_B; class Oligoflexia; order Oligoflexales; family RGVZ01; genus CAMDKS01. Next base: position 1,241 of record JBAXLR010000015.1, read on the forward strand.
ACCTTATCCTCGAAGGTGCCACGCCGCGAAGAGCGCGCAGGTTTTATGTCGCTGCAGTCCGCAGTTCAGCATGCAGCAATGGCTGCTGGTGGTATCTTATCATCAAGGTTGTTGGAGACTGCGCCCGATGGGAAACTTCTTGGTGTTGAAAAAATCGCCGGGTTTTCATCAGTTTTAGTTGTTGTAGCTGTTTTACTGATTGTGTCTTTAGCTCGGCAAGTTCGCTACCGGGAAAATTAAAAAAAACCCACGGCACGCCGTGGGTTTTTTTATTTACAGCTGAAATCAGCCGCGAAGAGCCGAATTCAAATTGGTCCATTGAAGTCCTAGATTGCAATCGATTGCTGGAATTTCCAGGATGTTGAGCGCGTTATTCAAAATCTTTCCGCCAACGCCATTGCGGTCAGTTGAGAAGATCTCTCCGTAGGCATCAACAAAGTCGAGAACATCCTCTAACACATCCTTTGAACCACTGAGGACAGCGGCCTCAACAGCTTTTCGGAACCATTGACCGATTTCCTGCATATTAAAGCCTGCTTTGTGGCCCAACCGAATGCAGTCGCCGCACAGAGTCACTAATAAATCATGGGTGATGTTTTTGTCGTATCTGCCAACGAAGTAGGAAAGCGTTTTGTATGAGCCACGCCAGTCCTTCGCCATCTGTGTGATTCGAATTCTTTCCATCGTTAAATCATATGCGCGCATGGCCGTGTCGCGATCAGCTTGAATTTTTCGCTCTCGAGCCTCTATTTGGCGTTGCAGGCGTTCTTTAAGTGCCGCCAAAACCTGGCGCGCTTCGCTCGGTGTAACGGTTTCTTGAACGTCAAATTCACGATTCAAAGTTGTTGAAATCGCGTCAACAGCAGTTGAAACGGAGCTGTTCGTGAAATCGGCTATCTGTGCGATAGTCCATGGCGTGTTATCTGGCCACCTGGTCAAAACCTTCTCAAACGCAAGAGCAAATTCCAACATGACTTATCCCTTCCCTGGATCGATTGTGGATTTTAGCGGGCCACTCTTCCTTGTGTACCGCTGTGATTCTTTATAGAAATTTTTGGACTTTTAGAATTGTACCCGACTCGGCAAAAAAAAAGCAAAGCGAATCTTCACCCAAGAATTTTATTCTTGGTGAGAGCGCTTTGCTCAGATTTTATTCAAATAAAGCAGAGACCCGCCCCGCAAGCATTTGCAAGGGTGAGCCCACCAATTAGCCGTTAGTACGTAGGCTGCGGCGCTTACGCATCATGCGGCGCTTGTTGCGACCGACTTTGCGACGTCCTTTTGGGTGTTTTCTCTTGTGGCGTGAGCCGTGCACTGTGGTTTCTCCAAACTTCAAAACTTAAAGATCCGTTGATCAAGCCCCCTCGGGGCTGCTTCCAGTCGCGAGCTGCGGGTTTTAAACGCCCTTAGCCTGCTTCAGAAGAGACACAAAGTACTGATCTCGAGGCGGATTGGCAAGCGGAATTCCTTGAAACCTAAGGATAATCATGGAATAATTTCTATTAACACAATCAATCCTAGTTTTTTCCATGACTTAGCCGTTGGCAGGGAGTGCTCAGTGACTGATGAAAACCAAGAATACTCGGTTGAACGGGCTAAACGTAACATCCGCTCAACGCTCATCGAACCATTTAGCCAGATTAAATTCGGGATCTATGTCATTGGAGCGTCCATAGCCTTCGTTTTCCTAGTAGCGGCAATGTTCGTCTATACGTTTTACCAACAGTACCAACACCTCATGGGAATCTTTAATATAACTGATGCTCGCGATCAGTTGCAGTTAGTTACAAACGATATTTTCTACCACAATGCCATCAAGATCGGACTGCTCTTGTTGGGCTACATTGTTGGGATGTTCTTCTTGGTTTTTAAGCTGACCCACAGGTATTACGGCCCACTTGTATCTATTGAGCGTTTTATTGACGAGGTCGCCCGAGGTAAATACAAGAATCGCGTCAAGATCCGTCAGAACGATGAATTACAGAGGCTCGCCAATCGTCTTAATGACATGGCTAATTCTTTGGAGAAGCGGCACGGTGAATGACCGTTACGCACAGTCCTGTACGCCAGTTAATACCTCGCTCCACATTGAAGGAAATTTTTTTTGGAAAAGAAAGCTCGTGCAAAAAGCAAAAGAACGAGAAGTTCGTCAGTTCGCAAGGGGACTGCTTCAAAATTAAAAAAATCAAAAACAAGATCCGGTTTGCCAGTAAAACGACGATCTGTCAGCCTTCCTGCGCCGCTAAAGGCCACGGATGTCTATAAAACATGTGATACGGATATTTTTAAATTCAACAACACATCCAAGATCGGCGAAAGCCACGAGTTCATTTCGCAAGATCGTGCTGTTCGGGCCATTAACATGGGGCTTGGTATTCGCAAGCCCGGGTACAACATTTACGTGGCCGGTGCGCAAGGTACAGGTAAGACGAGCGTCATAAGGACTTTTCTTGAGCGCTGGTCTAAGGACGCTGCGGTGCCAAATGATTGGGTCTATGTTTACAATTTTCAGCATTCAGAAGTGCCCAAGGCCATTGAGATGGAGGCTGGCGAAGGTAAAAAATTTAAAAAAGAGATGGAAGCGCTCGTCAAGATTCTACGGGCTGAAATTCCGATGGCGTTGCAGAGCGAGGACTATGAAAATGCGGTCAACGCCTACCTTTCAGCAAGTAACGACCGAAAAGCGAAATTATTCAGTGATCTTGAGAAGCGGGCAAAACAACTTGATTTTGCGGTAAAGTCCACGCGGCTAGGCATCGAGACAATTCCTGTGATCGATGGGCGAGTGCTCACAGAGAAAGAGTACGCCAAGCTTAATGAGACTCAGCGCGAGGGCGTCGAGGATCGTCGGGCTCAGATTGAGCCTGAGGTTTTGGATTTTGCCCGTAAGGTTCGTACAATTGAAAATGAAACCCGTGAGTATATTGAGAAGCTTCGCAGTGAGCTAGGCCGTCACGTGGTGGGAATGGCAATCGAGCCCCTCATGGAGGAATACAAGAAAAACACAGCGCTCAGCGCGCATCTGGCTGAAGTTCGGGATCATATTCTTGAGCATCTTATGGATTTTGTTGAGCCAGAAGAGCCTCAGGCGCAGCCAGGTGGTCAAGAGTTACCGTTAGAGCTTTTCGGCTTGCATGAAGAACGTGACAAATTCGTTCGCTATGCGGTGAATGTTTTTATCGATAATACTGGGGCGGAGGGTGCCCCTGTTATTATCGAGACAAATCCCACCTACTACAACTTATTCGGAAAAATAGAGAAGAATGTAGAACATGGGATGTATTTGACCGACTTTACAATGATCAAAGCCGGTGCTGTTCAGCGAGCAAACGGTGGTTATCTCGTTTTGAATGCCATGGATATCTTTAAGACCGGTAATATATGGGATACCCTTAAAAGAGTTTTGAAAAATCGCAAAGGATTTATCGAGGACATGGGTGAGCAGTACTCGCTACTGCCTACATCAGGTCTTCGTCCTTCGCCCATACCGCTTGATATGAAAGTTGTCCTCATTGGCAATGATGATATCTACCATCTGCTGCAAGGGATGGATGAGGATTTTACTAAGATTTTCAAGATCAAGGCGCATTTTGATGACAAAATGCCTCGATCCCGTAACAACATTGAGCACTATGTTGATTTCATCGCGACCCGTTCGGATAAAGAGGGGTTGTTAAGTTTTGATCGTTCCGGAGTCGCCGCCATGGTGGAATACGGTAGCCGACTCGTTGATGATCAAAGGCAATTATCGACGCAGTTTGGTGCGCTTAAGGATTTGACCATTGAGGCTGACTTTATTGCGCGTGAACAGGGATCAAAATTGGTTAAGCGTTTACACGTGGAAGAGGCTCTGGAGCAAAAATTTTATCGCGTGAATCTAATCGAAGAACAGATGTTCGACATGGTGCGTCACGAGGAAGTTCTATTGACACTCGATGGGTCTGAGATAGGCCAAGTCAATGGTCTTGCTGTTTATGATCTGGGAGACTACAGTTTTGGCAAGGTTAGCCGTATTTCGTGTACGGTTAGTTCCTCCGCTGATGGCATTATTAACATTGAGCGTAATGCAAAGCTTTCAGGTCGTATTCATGACAAGGGTATAAGTATCCTGTCGGGGTTTTTGTCGGCTTTACTGGCGCGGGAACATCATCTTGGCCTTGCCGCCAGTGTTTGTTTCGAACAAAGCTATGGCTTGATTGATGGCGACAGTGCCTCGATTACAGAGGCGACTGCAATTTTAAGTGCCCTTTCAAAAGTCCCCGTTCGCCAAAACTTGGCGATGACTGGAAGTTTGAACCAGTTTGGCGAGGTTCAACCGATTGGTGGGGTCAATGAGAAAATTGAGGGCTTTTGGCGAACCGTTGAGATCCTCGGAAAGGGAACTTCCCGTTATACAGTATTGATACCTGTACAAAACGTCGCCAACCTGATGCTTCATCGTGCAGCGCGCGCCGCGGTCGATGAGGGCAAGCTTGAAGTCATTCCGGTCCGTAGCATGGCTGAGGTCTTTGAAATTAGTACGGGTGTTCCCTTGGGCGCTCAAGATTTACATCAAGAGCGTTTTGAACCTGGTTCCGCTCTGTGGATAATTCATGAGCGTATTCAGGAGATCCGCGCCAGGCGTCGGAAAGAGCGAAAAGAAAAGTAAGCTAAGTTCAAATAAGCGAAATTTAGTTGTTGCCGTCGTATTTCCAATGGGGGAGAATACGGGCTAATCAGTATTTTAGTTTGTTTTAAACTCGTCGCACTGGCATGTGCGACGAATCAGCGTGTCAAGGAGGATACCATGCGTATTGATTTTAAACGTTCTGGGCGAATTATAGCGGCACTGATGTTTGCAGCCGGAAGTGTGTCGAATGCGGCAACAGTTGCGATCATTGACTCAGGCGTTGATTTTAAGCATGAAGCTTATGATGCCAGTATGTGGACCAATCCTAACGGTAGTACGACGGTCGATGGGGTGACCTACTCAAACGATACTCATGGTTGGAATTTTGCTGAGAACAACAATGAAATTATCGACTATAAGTACCTGGGAACCTTCTCCCAAGATTGCTACAAGATATTCGAAATTCAGGGCAAGATTCTAACTGGCATCGCTACGCCAGAAGAAATTGCATGGTACAAAGGCAAGCGCTCTGATGCCACATTCCTGAAAGAACTGCAAAAATTTGGCAACTTTATCCACGGAACCCACGTTACTGGAATTTCAACGGATCAGTCGACTGCAGCTAAGATTGTTGGTGTCAAATTGATCCCAACAGAAGTCCCAGGAGGGCTTGCTCTGAACCAGTTCCGTGATGCTAAAGGTAATCCGATGGTTTCAATGATGCTCCAAATGGTAGCTCAGCGTCAGGGCCAGCTGCTTACTAATGTTGGCAAGTATACAGGCGCCGTCAAAGCTGAAGTAGCTAACGGATCTTTCGGTACCAGTGTACCAGCGGTGAAGCCAGTTGTTGCGCAACTTGTAAAACAGATTACAGGCGCTGATCCAACTGAGGCCGAGACGGAGGAATATGCAAAAGAATTGGTTAATGCCATGATAGTGGAATCCAAGAAATTTTTAGGCGCCGCAACAAACACGCTCTTTGTTCTTGCCGCTGGTAATGACGGGTTGAACAACGATCAAATGCCGGTATCACCAGCGAACGCCGAAGCTGAAAATAAAATTGTTGTTGCTGCGACACTTGGAACTGAAAAGTTGGCTACGTTCTCAAATTACGGGTTGAAGGTTGATGTGGCGGCACCTGGTGTTATCATCAAGTCATCCATACCTGGTAATGAATACCTTGAGCTAAGCGGAACATCCATGGCAGCTCCCTTTGTAACCAATGTGGCAGCTCGTTTGAAGGATCTTAATCCATCCTTGACACCAGCTGGATTGAAGCGCTTGCTATGTGAGACGGTTGATGTGAAACCATGGCTACAGGGCAAGGTTCGCACTGGTGGTATTGTCAACCCTAACCGTGCCTACAAGGCAGCCGAGCTTTCAGCTCAGATTGGGATTGATGCAGCCATCGCTCAGTCACATGCTGTGGTTGCTGATAACATTGAGGTTAAGTCGGCAATTTCTCCGGAAATGGAACGCGAGATCCTCGTGACTCCTCTACCGAGCTTCTTCAATTGACCCTTGGTTTTTAGCAAAAAAAAACGGCAGGCTTTAGCCTGCCGTTTTTTTGTCAGTGTAATCATACAAACGCAGAGTCGCCGCCGCCTTGAATAATGATTTTTCCTTCGGTCTCGAGTTTTCGTGCAATGTTAATAACTTCCAGTTGGGCTGCCTCAACATCTGAGAGTTTAACCGCACCGCTCGCTTCCATATCTTCTCTGAGCATCGTTGCCGCCCGTTCAGACATGTTTTTGAAGACGAGTGTTTTGACGGCCTCACTGGCAGTGCGCAGGGCGATTTTCCATTTGTCATTTTGGATATTCTTGATGAGTTCTTGAACGCCTCGGTCATCAATCTTGACCAAGTCATCGAATACGAACATTAGCTGACGAATACGTTCTGCAAGCTCTGGGTCGCGTTGTTCAAAGCTATCAAGAATTTGTTCTGATGTTGTTTTGTCCATGATGTTCAGCATATTAGCAATAGGCTCGATGCCGCCGATTTTTTGCGATGCGATACTACCCATCGCTTGAACCTCTTGACGAAGTACATCGTCAATTTCATCGATGATTTCTGGCTGAACAGCGTCAAGATTCGCGATCCGTAGTAAAATTTCAGTATGCATACTTTCGGGTAAAAGTTTAAGCGTATCGCCACACTTTTTATTGTCTAGGTGAGCTAGAATCAGGGCGATTGTTTGTGGATGCTCATTGCGGATAAAGTTTGATAGAGTCTTCGGATCGATCAGCTCAAGTGCATTCAGATTAGCGTTGGATGAAAGAGCTAACTGCTCGATTAGATTGTCGGCATCTCCGCCCTTAAACGCAGTACCGATAACTTTTTTAGTATATTCGTTTCCGCCGTAAAAAAATTTCTTATTTTGTTGAATGATACTGTAGAACTCGTTCATGACTTCATCGACAACGTCCTGGTCCAGGCGGCCCAATCGACTCATGGCCGTACCAATTCGCTTAATTTCAAATTCGGTCATGCTTTTAAATATTTCTGCGGAGATATCCTCGCCGAACGAAAGCATCAAAATAGCAGCCTTCTGTGCGCCGTTATATTTTACGTTACCCATAAGTGTCGGCTCCCTCTAGCGTGGTAAACACTTCACATCCTATATTTTACGACCAACAACGCTCACCAAGCCAGAGTGTCAGAAAACTGACACATGACCCCTGAAACTGGGCGAATCGCTCCAGTCGTTTCAGTGAGTTATGGCGGCATAGGTATTGCTTATGAACAGCTAGCATTGCGTCTAAGCCTTGCTGGACGTGTCTGAGCTGTCGCTGACCGGTTTTTTTTCAAGAGGTTGCTGTGCGGATGTTTTATATCACATTACTGATTTTGGCCGGGTTGTCGATGTTCTCATTGCAACTGCAGGACAGCTCTTTATCTGCCCGTCGGTCTGTTGACGAGGCCACGGCGCGGGAGATGGACCGTGAGACCGAGGTATTTAATCGAATGTCGAAAACGACCGCGAGGGGGGATGAATGTATCCCAATCCGCGTTGGTGGGCGGGGGCAGATAGACCGCCAGTATTTGAGTTGCTCAGCAGAGGCCTTTCGTCGTGATGGCCAACGATTAGAAGTTTCAGAGAATATTACCGTGCCACAGTCGATTGCTCGGCGAGTTAATTTTTGGCGTCGTGTCTACTCACTGTGGTCGAAAAATCAAAATGTTCTTCATGTCGCTGAATATCCAGAAGTTGTTCTAGAAATTCATGACAGCACGCGTCTGAAAAGTCTTGGTGACAAATCACGAGAGCGGATGATGAAGTCAGAGATTCAGAAGCGCCGAAACCACTATCGTCAAATGCTCTCAAAATTTGCTTACACCAAAAAACTGAACGTGAATCAATTGAGTCCATCCGAGCGGAGAGTTTATCATTTATTTGATCACATTAAAGACGTCAATAAATTTAAGATTGCATCCTCTAGCATTCGAGTTCAGCGGGGCCAAAGAGAGTATATTGCATCGGGACTTGAGATAGCTCCCAAGTACCTCTCACACGCAGAAGAGGAGTTTCGCCGCCAAGGACTCATGCCAGAACTTGCGCGCCTAGCTTTCATTGAATCCTCATTTAATCTGCAGGCGCGTAGTAAGGTCGGGGCGAGTGGTGTTTATCAAGTAATGCCGGAAACAGGGCGCGATTATCTAATTGTGACTCCAGAAATTGATGAACGTAATGATCCGATAAAAGCTAGCCGCGCAGCCGCGAAACTGCTTGCTTTGAATTATAAAATTCTCGGTGAATGGCCGTTGGCAATTACGGCTTACAACCACGGAGTTGGTGGAATCTCACGGGCCATGCGCGAACAAGGCACCAAAGATATTGTCAAACTGATCAACGAATACCGTGGGCGTAACTTTGGCTTTGCCTCCAAGAATTTCTACGCGGGTTTTTTGGGGCTTTTAGCATCGCTTAAAAATTCAGCAAAAGTGTTCCCAGAGGTGGTGTCCACCCAGCCGCTCAAATTTGCAACGGTTCGGGTTGGTGGGCTGACAGTCGCTGCAGTGAAACAGAAATATAAGCTTTCCACAGGCACGATTGTGGCTTACAACCCAGACATCTCATGGCGATTTGTAAGATCTGGACAGACGTTCCCCAAGCGCTACATTTTAAAAATTCCAACCCGTTCTGGCGGGGCCAATATCGTCAGCGTTTCTAGCCGTAATCGCTGAGCTCAGCTCGCTTTGGCGATTTGCTCAAACTAGTTAAAAAAATCCGTCTATCTGGAGGGTTGGATAGGTTTTCACGACTGGCGACTTTCCGCTTTTCAAATTCATGCCTTAGAATAGTAATAATCGTAACTTAGAATTTATATTTATTTAGGAAATAAAAAGATTGGACGAGCGCACGCAAGTTCATGGCGGTGACGTTAGCTCGAGCATTAGGCTTGGCAATCTCGTGTTGACCGGAGTCAGTGCGAGTGGGAAGTCGAGTGTAGGGCGTCAACTGGCTAAATTACTGGGCTTGGGATTTATTGATCTCGATGAGCTGGTCGAGCGATCAGCTGGGAAAAGTATTGGCGAGATTTTCTCACAGGAGGGCGAACCGGCTTTTCGCGAGCGTGAAAGGCAAATCCTACAGTCGCTCGTGAGAATCCGCAGCCATGTTATTGCAGTTGGAGGTGGTGCTTTGCATTCGAGTGAGGCATTAGGTGTCGCTCGTAAAATTGGCCCACTGATTTGGCTACAATCATCCCCAGCGGAGATCGCGCGAAGACTTTTTAAACGAGTCAGTGAGATGGAAAAGCGCCCGTTATTCAAGGATTTGTTAGGGGAAGAAAATCACGAGGCGCGCAAGGACCTGATTAAAGCAAGAGTCCAAAAACTACTGGATGAAAGGCGTCAATGGTTTGAGCAATCTGACGTAGTCCTCGATGCCTCCTATGTTACGCCAGAGATGGCGGCTCAGCATTTGAAGGATATTCTCATCATGGAAGGTATCATCCGCAGCGATCATAGTCGGTTTTCAAGTTGGCGAGACGTTGGAAGGAATTGATTGGTGTTCGAAACGGAAGTCATTATTCGCTACATAGATCGGGTCCGTCCGTGGCCATGGCGGAGTATTGTCGCCGTTATTGTGGTTAGTTTTCTTATAGCTTCAATTGCGAGTGCGTTGCTAGGTTGGGTTTTTATAGGTCGAGCTGGCAAATCCGAGAGCCAGAACATTGAAGGTGGCGAAACGATTGTTATTTATCCCTCGGAAGCGGCAGCTAAATTGACGATTGCAAAAATCCTAGAGCGAAACCTTTTTAATTCTGAAGGTGCAATGGGTGATGTCGATCCGACGACTGAGGGGCCACAAATGGCCAAAACTCAGCTCCCCATAAAAGTTATCGGGATCATCTACGGCGGTACACCGTTTAACGGTATTGCTATGATCGAGAATACGCAAAATCGCACGGTTAATTCGTTCATGGTGGGTGATCAGATGTCGCCAGAGGCGAAACTCTTAGAGATACAAAGAGAGATTATTATCATAGACAATCAGGGCCGTAAGGAGTTTGCGCCAATAGAAGAAGTCGAGCTACGTCGTTCAACAAGAAAGGGTGGCGGAAAAAAAGTCGCAAACTCACCAGAATCATTGGCGGGTAGTGGTTATACAACGGACGCTCCACCTGAGAGTTTCAAAGAAGAGGGTTTCGAACGAAAGGGTGGCAATATTGAAATGACTGCAGAATATAAGTCACGTCTTCTGACGACAGATTTTGCCAGTGTTTTACAGGATGCAAAGGCTAGCCCGAATTTAGTCGACGGTGTTCTTCGTGGATGGCGAATGGATCGAATTCGTAAAAATAGTTTTTGGGAAAAATCTGGCATGCAAAACGGCGATATTATCGAGGAGATTAATGGTGTTGCACTTACTGACGCGGGTCAGTCGGTAAAAACACTGCAGTCTTTCCGGAATGAGTCAGAGGTTGATATCAAGGTGAACAGAAGTGGGCAGAAAATTATTCTTAATCTAAAGGTTCGCTAGTAAAAATGGCCGATGTTTCAACAATAGTGCAAGACAGAGTCGCGGTATTAATGCCAAGACTCAAGAATCTATTGCGGAAGATGACTGATGGGGGAATAGAGCACGTTGAACAGCGACTCATCCTGATCGTAGCCCCGATAGGCTTGGCGTATCTTGTGTCGGCGATTGTTGGCGGACTTATAGCTCAGACGTTGGTGAAAAGTATTGTTTCTACAAGATCTAAGATTGCATTGAGATCGGATGCGAATGACGTCGTAAATCTGGACCGTCCTGTTTTGGCTAACGTGAGGGATCTTCAAAAAATCATCAAAGAACGGAATATTTTTAATAGCGAGGGCAAGTTTCCAGAAGAAAAATTTGGTACCGATGGCGATCGTACGCTTGCAAAGTTTGATATCGATGCGCCGTGTGTCGATACAACCTTACCGATTGAATTATTGGGCACAATTTTTATTGGTGATAGGTTTCGTTCACTTGCGACTGTAAAGGATAAGACATATTCCGAGGCCGATATCTATAGAGTGGGTGATTCGATTTATGGCAACGAGCAGGCGGTCGTGGCTGCCGTAGACCGTCAACGGATTATTATCAACAACTCCGGTGTGAAGGAATGTATCGACTTGGATAAAAGCGCACCTGGAATGGCAAGTGACGGATTTCCTACGGGTCCTGGCGGTGATTTCGGATCTTTACCAAATGGTAGCGCTGGGGTCGGATCTGAAATTACACTCGATGCGGGCTATGTGGAGGGTGAATTAGGTCCTGGATTTGGTAAAATTGTAGACGCGGCTCGATTAGTACCCAATGCCCAAGCAGATGGTGGTATTAATGGCTTTAAAATTTTTGCCATCAAAGGTGGTAGTTTGTTCGCTCGAATTGGTTTGCAAAATGGTGATGTCATCACTCAAGTAAATGAAGTTAGCATGAAACAAGCCGAGCAAGGTTTCGCGTTATATCAGGCATTTCAGGATGAAAAAGAGGTCCGCATTCAATTGTTAAGGGGCGGTACAGCCCCACAAAACGTGTCTGTTAGAATAAAGTAAAGTATGTATTGGTTTTTGCTAAAGGCATTGGAAAGGTGGAAGGTTATGGCTCTGTACGACAAAAAAGGCCTGTTTCGCGTCAGCTTGCTGGTCATGCTCATGGTTGGCGGTGAAACTGCAACTCGTGCTCAAGACCCTGCCACTCAGCCGCCCATGCCGCCGCCGGGACAGGATATTCCGCCACCACCACCACCGCCGGTACAGGATATTCCGCCACCACCACCACCGCCGGTACAGGATATTCCGCCACCACCGCCCATGCCGCCATCGTCAGCAGTGCCGGATGCAGTTCCAGCCTCGAAAGCGCCAGCATCCCCGAAAAAGTCATCGGCAGCGGGTCGTAAAAGTTCAGTCACAAAAGCTCCCACGGCAACTAAAGTCGCTCCAGATACCGCGCAAGTTGTAATTGAAGAGAAAAAAGGCGCCGCAGCCATTCCAGCTGGTCAGGAGCTGGTCAATATGGACTTTCCAGAAAAAACTGAGATTCGCGATATAGTTCGCGCTGTGGCTCTTTGGACTGGTAAAAATGTAATTCTCGACAATAACGTAAGTGGGAAGATTCAAATCATCTCGCCAAGTCGAGTCACAAAAGAAGAGGCGTACCAGGCTTTTTTATCAGCATTGAACGTCTTGCGTCTTACAACAGTTGAGACCGGAAAAATTCTGAAAATTGTTCCAATCAGTACCGCGGTGCGCGGTAACCTGAGGACCTTTCTTGGATCAAAATGGACGCCGCTAACAGATGAGATTATTACGCAAATAGTTCCGCTAAAGTATGTGGATGCCCAAAGTATACAGACCACACTAAGCAAAATTGTCACGGCCAATAGTATGGTGGCCTATCCCAAAACAAACACACTCATCATCAGTGACAGCGGCTACAAAGTCCGTCGTATCCTCGATATTCTTGAATTGATTGATGTTCAGGGTCAGCAACCACAAGTGCAGTTCGTCCCTATTCGTTACGCTGATGCTAAAACGATCAATGATCGCGTTAGCGAAATTTTAAAAGCCAACAGTGCTGGAGGCGGGAGTTATGGATCATTCAAGCTCATGGTGGATGAACGTACAAACTCCGTCATAGTATTTGGTCCCCCCAGGACAATTGCTGACGTTCAAAGTCTCATTAAAAAATTTGATATTGAATTGGATGATCCAAGTCGACAGTCATCCATCCATGTGCGGCCTCTCGATTATGCTGACGCTAAAAAAGTTGCGAGCACGCTGTCAGCATTAGCTCAGGGAGGCAGCAAGAAGAGGTCACCTTCGTTCGCCCCTCCGGTGAATATACCGGGCCAAGCTCCCGGTGCGGGTGGTTCCAACTCCGTTACAGCGGCAGAGCTTGACGATAATGTAAAAATTACGGCAGACGAGTCATCAAATTCTCTTTTGATCACTGGAAGCAGGGCGTCTTACCAAGCAGTTAACAGCATTTTAAGAAAACTTGATGTGAGACGAAGCCAGGTTTTTGTCGAGGCTGACATACTTGATTTATCTATGAATAATGGCTTTCAGTTTCAAACGTCGATTTTCGCAGGTGCAAAGTCTGGACAAAACCCAGTTGTAACCTCTTGGCAAGGCCAAAAGTTTGCGCCACTGCTAATTACGCAAGCTGCCGGAGCAAGCACAACGACGAACCCCCTCGCTCTCAAGGAAGCCGCATCAGCTTTCGCTAATGACATGACGATCGGAATCTTGTCTGGCAAAACTGTTACAGTGCCGGGCTTGGGCAGTTTTTCCCCCGGTGCTTTGATCAAAATGATCAAAAGTGACGCTAATACGCGCGTCTTATCGAGCCCACACATAATGACTGCTGATAATGAAGAGGCAAAAATTAAGGTTGGGGAGAAAATCTTCTTTAAAGTCCAGGATGCAAATGCAACCAGTGGCACGATTACCACTAAGTTCGACAAAGAGGACGCAGATTACGTTCTAGCAATCAAGCCGAACATCTCAAATTCCAATTATGTAACTATGAAGGTGGATATTGAGGCGAGTACAGCAACAATCGACCCAAACAGCGGCAGTCCAAACAAGAAAACTCGAACCACAAGCCAGCACTTAACTGTTAAAAGCGGTCAAACAGTGGTGATCAGCGGGTTGGTACAAACGCGTGACGAAGAAACCTTTCAGAAGATTCCTTTGCTTGGAGATATTCCTATCTTGGGCTGGCTATTCAGAAATAGTGACGTTCAACACAAGACAAGCAATCTTATGATCTTTTTGACTCCGCATGTGGTACACGGGGCCGATGATTTGGCAGCAATATATGAGTCAAAAATCAAAGAGCGGGATGAATATCTCGAGTATGCATATGGTAGTAGCTATAAAGACGACCGTTTCTATTCTCATATGCCCAAACTAGAAGATGGTAAGTACGTTTCAGATCCTCTTGACGAGGATGAGCGTCGACGACGTGAGGAGGTTCGTGCGAGTTACCTTAAAGAAGATCAGCCTAGTTCACCTATGAGTGACGAGAAAAAGTCTCAGTTGACAGCCCCAACGCCTGTTCCAATGAATGCGACTTTGGGTGGGTCCGGAGGCGGAGATGCTGGTTCCTCATTGGCACCACTGCCTCCTCCTGTAAACTTGCCGCCGCCCCCACCAGCGATGGATGGAGGAGATTTTGTACCTCCAGAACCGCCGCCAATGGTCGATGAACCACCTCCGCCGCCAGTAGTCGACTAAGTACTTTTTCGCAGAATGGATGGTTTATGGCAGATGAATTAAAAAAAGACGCGACAAGTGAAGACTCCAGTTCTACTAGGTGGAGTAATCTACCATCCATTCCATTTAGAAAAATGGCAAAAAAGACTTTGGGTGAGATTTTAATTGAGTCTACTAGCCTGACCAAGGAGCAGTTGGACGACGCCCTCAAGATACAGACCGGTAAGTCTGACGCAAAGCTTGGCGAGATTTTGATCGAGAAAAATCTTGCTACTGAGGAAGATATCTTGCGCGCATTGGCGCACCAGTTAGATCTTCCTTACTATAACCGACTTCCCGTCAACGACATCGACCCGGCCCTCGTGGATTCGATTCCTATCAATTTCTGTCGGGACAATAAAATCTTGCCTGTTGCGAGAGATGACTTCAGTGTAACCGTGGCTGTCGCGGATCCGTTGAATATTTTTCCGCTCGACGATCTTCGTTTGATAATTTCAGCTAATATTAGCATGGTTGTTACGAGTAGTAGCCAAATTGAAAACGCAATTAACCGTGTTTATGAACGTTCCAGTGATAGTAGTCAAAAAGTTATCGACGAATTAAACGTTCCGGATGTGAATGCAGACGAAGACTTAGATGAGGCAAGAGATCTTCTTGAAAGTTCTGACGATGAAAAGCCAATCATAAAATTGGTGCACGGACTGCTCGCTCGTGCTGTGAAAGAGAGGGCATCAGATATTCATATTGAGCCTTACGAAACAGAAATAATGGTGCGTTTTCGCATCGACGGAGCCTTGCAAGATAAAATGGAGATCCCAAGGCGTCACGGTAGCTCGCTCGCTTCGCGTGTAAAGATCATGGGCAAGCTGAACATTGCCGAAAAACGAGTGCCGCAGGACGGTCGGATCAGTATTAAAGTTGCAGGAAAAGAGATCGACGTTCGTCTTTCAGTTCTGCCCACAGCCCATGGTGAGCGCATTGTAATGCGTTTGTTGGATAAGTCATCTGGGACAAAGAGACTTGATCAGATGGGTCTTGATCCAGAGATTTACCAGCAGTGGACATCTTCAATTGAACAATCGCATGGAATCATACTTGTTACGGGTCCGACAGGCAGCGGTAAAACCTCCTTGCTTTACGCGTCCCTTATGCACATCAACACCAGTGACATTAATATTTTAACTATTGAAGACCCCGTTGAGTACCAGTTGTCAGGGGTTGGGCAAATTCAAGTCAATGATAAGGTCGGTATGGGGTTTGCTGAAGGTTTACGGTCAATTTTGCGGCAGGATCCTGATGTTATCATGATCGGTGAAATTCGAGACGCAACAACTGCACAGATTGCAATTCAGTCTTCGATGACTGGTCACTTAGTTTTAAGTACGGTCCACACAAATGACACAGCTTCGACCGTAACGCGGTTAATGGATTTTCATATTCAACCATTCCAGATCACTTCTGCAGTGTTAGGAGTCATGGCGACTCGTCTATTGAGAAAACTCTGCACTAATTGTCGAGAGGCTTATGTACCGTCCGATCGTGAGTTAAATTTGATGGAAATAACCCGAGCTCACCTCAATGAGCGAAAAATTTATAAAAGCGGCGGTGGCTGCGACCGATGCCAGGGTATCGGATATAAAGATCGGATGGGTGTCTATGAGCTTCTTGTCTTTGATGATGAAATTCGTGATGTCATCGCGAAAACCCAAGATGGTAAGATCATCAAAAAGGTAGCAGTTGATAAAGGGATGGTGTCCCTAAGGGCTGCTGCCGTGAAAAAGGTTTTGGCGGGTCTAACCTCTCTTGATGAGGCCCTTCAGAATACCCAGGCCGACGACGTTGCGGCTCTTGATGCCTAAGGGAACCTGACGACAAGGGAAGATTGTTCAAAATGCCTGTTTATAGATACAAAGGTTATGACTCAAAAACTGGCGCTGCACGCAAAGGTAGTGTCGAGGCCGAATCGCAGAAGGCGGCCAGGCAGAAACTTAAAACGCGCGACAAAATTCTCGTGGCTGAACTCTCAGAAGAGGTTGCGCTCGATAAGATAAAAAAGTCACGCCCACTTTTTGGCGGCGGCGTCAGTACGGCTGACATAGCTATCATGACGCGGCAATTTGCTACTCTCCAGAGTGCTCATTTACCCCTGGATGAAACACTGAAAGCCCTTGGCAATCAGGTCGAGAACGAGGTGCTCAGGAACGCCCTCAGTAACATCAAGGATCAAATCTCTGAGGGTAAATCGTTACATGAGGCTCTGGGCAGCTTCCCCGCAATTTTTGACCGTTTGTATGTCAACATGGTTAAAGCGGGTGAAGCGTCTGGAACACTTGGATTGGTTTTGACGCGGGTCGCTGATTTTATCGAATATCAAGTGAAGATCCGAGGCCAAGTGGTGGGTGCAATGATGTACCCGGCGGTCATGATTTGCGCGATGCTTGGTATCACTGCAATTATGTTTGTCAGCGTGGTACCAAAAATGCAGGTCGTATTTAAAAGTATGAAAGTTGTTCTTCCTTGGTATACCAAAACGCTGATCGGTTTGTCGGAGTTTTTGCAGACGCAGTGGTATCTATTGTTCGCTGGAATCGGCTTGCTAGTTTTTCTGTTTAGGAAGTGGTACGCATCACCAGAGGGTCGTCGTGCCTTCGATAAAAAGTCCCTATCAGCTCCGATTTTTGGCGCGATCGTGATGCGGATTAATGTGTCACGATTTACAAAAACTCTGAGCACTTTGCTCGCATCGGGGGTGCCGATTTTAGGTGCACTCGAGATCACAAGAAATATTATTTCTAACACCCTTATTTCGGAAGCTTTGGAGCAGGCTAGGGTTGCGGTACAGGAAGGTCAGAGTTTGGGGCAGAGCATTGAGAAGTCGCAGTTATTCCCCCCGTTGGTCACTTATATGATCATGACTGGAGAGAAAACCGGCCAGCTGGAAGAGATGTTGGGGCACGTCTCCGTGGCCTATGACGCAGAAGTTGAGCGAAAAGTTGAGGCGATGATTGGTCTCATTGAGCCAATGATGGTGATTCTCATGACGGTGGGCGGGGCGGTTATCCTAGGATCCCTTATGGTACCGATGCTTTCTATTATGAACCAAATACGTTAATATGCGAACTAAGGTTCTTGTAAAAGGAGTTGCTATGAACGGTTTACTGCAGTTGTTAAGATGGAAAAAACCTATTGGGAAAAAGCTAGATCGTCCGTGTGGTCCTTTCGGTGGGCAACGTCAGTCCGGAATGTCCATGATCGAGATCATGATCGTGATCGCTCTAATCGGTACTCTCATGACAATTATTGTTCGTAACGTCATGGAATCGGCTGAAAGGGCTAAGGAAGACCAAGCGAAGATCGGTATGAATATGTTGATACAAGACTTGCAGCGTTACAGGCTTGATAATAACAAGTATCCGACGACGGAACAGGGGCTTAATGCACTTATCGCGAATCCAGGCGGTGATGCAAAGAACTGGCGCGGCCCCTACACGGAAGAAAACAAAATCAACGATCCTTGGCAAAATCCGTATCAATACGAATCAGATGGTCGCAATGTAAAAATCACGTCAGGTGGCTCTGACGGCGCGGTTGGTACTGCAGACGATGTAGTTTACCCAGAGGCGAAGAAAAGTGGCCAGGCCCCATGATTTTTCCTGAGGTCCACGTCACTCCACGTCGTTCTTTTGGCGGTGAGGCCGGAATGACGATGATAGAGATCGCCGTGGTCATCGGATTGATTGCCTTCTTATATACCATTGCTGTGCCACAGTTCTCCCTGCGAACCGGCACAGAAGCTGCCAATAAAGTTCAGCGCGTTGCCGATGATATCAGAGCTGCTTTTGATCTAGCGGTCCTCAATAACAAGACTTATCGGATGTCCTTTGTGATGGCCACGGGCGAGTATTGGCTGGAAGAGGCGGATCGAACGGTCGAAGTGCTTGGTGATGGTAACGGCGGAAAAGACCCAACCGAGGAAGAAGAAAAGCTTCGTTCGGAGCAATTTGATGAGCTAACCAAAGAATATCAGGCAGTTGCTGGTGATCCTGTACTTGATGAGGATGGTCAGGCAATTCCAGGAAGTAACGAATCACCGATTTTAAAAAATCGCGCAGCCGCAAAGGGCCCGCAATGGCGCCGAGTTGAAAACCTGGAATGGCAAGATAAGACGGTTGGTCCTAATTTATTGATCTCAGAGATGCAGGCAGAGCATCATCAACAAAAGCAGATCTTAGCTGACATTGGGGAAACCGGACGAGCTCTATTGTACTTCTTTCCCTCGGGCTACGTTGAAAAAGCTTTTATCACGATCGCATTTAAAAGTGACGGCATGGTAGTGGATGAAGCCCAAAAGCCTTACACTGTTATTACCAGGCCGTTTTTAGGCAAAGCGGAAGTTAACAGTGGGGCAGCGGAGATTGACGTTCATGACCTCGGAGATGAGTCAGGACAATCCTAATCCAGCATGCGGGAATAAGCGGAAAAATCGGCTTTTTCGGCCTGGTGAGCGTAGTTTCTCGCTGGTTGAAACCGTGGTCGCGGTTTCCTTGATTGCATATCTTATGCTTGAAGTGAGTGGTGTCCATGGTAATGCGATTAATTTTGCCGACTATGGCCGTAAGTCGATGCAGGCAATTTTCTTGGCAAAGCGTCTCATGTCCCAGGTGGAGTATCAGGCGTCAATACGGACGCCACTAAAAGAATTGGCAATCAATGAGAAGGAACGCCAGTTTGAAGATGCGCCAGACTTTCAGTATTCAATGACAGTTGAACCGCTGCCGAATTCCCTCGAGCTCATGTTTAAGGTTCTAAGTGGGGGCTTAGTGGGCGGGGGTGACAAGGGCGAAGACGGCGGCGAAAAAAATGATGTTGGAGCAATGCTTGAGCAAGTGAAGAGTATGATTGAGGCGGCAGTTGGCGAGGAGCCGATTTGGGTAGCTAATGTATCTGTGTCGTGGGCAGAAGGAGCGCGGCGGCCTAATATCGATTTATCAATGATTATAACGGACATAAAAAAGCTTGAGTCCACGTTGACTCCACTGATAGCGAAAGCTCCCAAGATAAAAAATTCGGATAAGCCGCAGAGTATGCCATCCAACGGTGGTGTGCTTCCGCCTCCGGCGCCACCACCAGTGCCACCGACCTGATTTTTGTGGCGTGACAATCCAGACGAGCGGAGGATGAGTGCTTTTATCTAATCAAAATCAAGACAAAGCGGCAGGATTTTCGCTTCTGGAAGTCATGATCACCATAAGTATACTTCTAGGTCTCGTGATTGCGGTTTCGGCGATGCTGCGCTCTTCTGTTGAGGTTAAGGTCGCGCTCGCCCGGGATGCGCGAATCACGAATCGATTAAGTCTTGCGATCGCCAAAGTGTCCTGGGACATTGAGCATGCCTTCGTGATCGGACTGAACGATACACCTCGCGGCGGATCTGAGCGTCGATTTAAAACAATTTTTAAAATTGATAAAAGTGCAGATCGTGACAAACTTTCAATGACTATTACCGGCAACGTTCAAGGAGAGCCGGGATCACCAATAGGTGACACCGCCTATGTGGTGTATGAATTGCGAGACTCCAAGCATTCGCCAGGCCGACGAGATTTATACCGAGGATCGGTGCTGGCGAATCGTGATGACCTAAAAGAAGATCCGCCCATGCGCATGCTCGCAAAAAATATAAAAACTTTCAGAGTCATCCCTTGGCGTGGCGATGATTGGTCAACTGACCGTTGGGACAGTTCGCGAGGTGAGTGGCGAGATCGGATGCCAGCAATGGTGAAGTTGGAAATTGAGACTTGGAATGAAGACGATGATATTCCATCGGATAATGAAACAGAGAAAACGGATGACAGTAATTTGGTGGTGGCTCGCACTATTATTGCGATTCAGCAAGCCAGAGGCATGAAAGAGCTTAAGCAGGGCTCTAATACGGTTCGGTGGTTTTGATGTTTGAATCTATTTCAAAGTGGTTGCCTAAAACATTGTGGCTATTTCCTGTATCGCCACAGTTAGAAGAACCCGCGCCTCGTGAGCAAAGAGGACTTGCGTTGATGGTGGCAGTCATGGTCATTTCGATCATGATGATGTTTGCAAGTGATTTTATTGTATCTTCGTCTGTAAATATGACGAAAGCGTCATCACAGCGCGATAACATAAAGGCCGAGTATATAGCTAAAAGCGGCATGAACTGGGCCCTGTGGCTAAATTTATTTGATTATGGCTTGCAGCTTCAGTTGAGTGGTGATCCTGCTATGAAAACCATGCGCGATGCCATTGGGCCCCTTTGGGACAAATTAGGACTGATTTTCCCTTATGACACCCCTTTAGATATGAGTGAAGCTGACAAGTTCGCGTCTATTATGGGGCTCACTGGCATGGCGGATGCGAACGTCGTGGAGATGCTCAAGCGCCTTGGGGGAGAATTGGGAGTCAGTGTCATCGATGAGACTGGCAAGATAAACCTTAACGTTTGTTATCAGTCACAGGCAGAATGCAATATTATTCTCATGCAGCTTGAAGCTCTAATGAATTGTACGGCTGTGGAAAGGGACTATAATCGTCAGAACAACATAAAGCCGTCTGAGCTTTCGCGTCGTATAAAAGACTGGATCGACAAAAACAGCGTGGCTGAATCTGCTAGCGGATTTGCTGACGAGAATGAACCCTACGAAAAGAGAAAGCCACCGTTTAAGGCGAAAAACTCGCCGCTGGATTCTCTGGATGAATTACTCATGGTGGAAGGGTGGACACGCGAGTTGCATGCATACTATAGCCCTTATCTCACAGTCTGGCCGTTTCCTGATTTGACAAGCAAAAGTGGTTTTAAGTTAAACATCAATACAATGCCCCAAGAGGGCCTCAAATGTATGTTTGGACGGGAGTTGGGCTCGCCTGACGCCATGGCCAAATTCGTCAAACGTTACAAGGAGCTGATGGATACGACGGGTCGTCTAGCTGGTAGCGACGCGGAGTTACAGTCACTGATTGGTGATCTTTTTAGTTATCGCAGTGATGGACAGGAAAAAGGTGCGGCAGGAGATAGAGGGGCTTGGTTAACAACTGAGTCGCGGGCATTTCGACTGAAAGTTAAGGGAATCGTTGGTGAACAGACCAGAATTTTGGAATATGTCATACAGCGTACAACGCCAAATCAGCTTGCAGCATCGCCCGCCATGGCCCCTTGGTCAGTGGCGTTTTTTAGGATGTACTAAGCTGGCCAAGCAAAGTTTTGTTTTAACTAAGAAAATGCGACAATTGAAGGTGCGGATTGACTGCCAATAGGGATGATTGAGCGCATGCAAAAAGTTATTGGGCTAGATATTGGAAGTTACTCAATAAAAGCGGTTGAAATCATCAACTCTTTTAAATCTTATCAGATAAAAAACTTTTATGAACTCGAGATGCCGATTCGAGACGATATTGATCGAAATGTTTTGCTGGCACAATCCCTCGAACAGCTCTTCAAAGACAACAATCTCCAGGCAGACCGCATCCTGACAGCGATGCCTGGGCAGTATATTTCCAGCCGCATTGTACCGGTGAGTTTCTCGGACCCCAGAAAAATCAGCATGGCTGTGATGTCAGACGTCGAAGATGCGGTGCCGTTCAACCTTGAGGACATGATTGTCGATAATCAAATCCTCGGAACAGCCGCAGATGGCCGTACAATTGTTATGGTTGTCATGACGAGAAAAAGCTTCTTAAAAAGCTTTCTCGATCATCTGCATCATGTGAATATCGACCCTAAACTAATTGATGTTGATAGTTTGTCATTCTATAACCTTGCGCCTTACCTCCGACTTGAGCCAAATGAATGTGCGGCAATGGTGGATGTTGGTCACGAAAAGACATCCGTTTGCATTGTTCAGAGTGGGTTGCTCAAGATGTTTAGGAGTATAAACATTGGCGGAGCCTATTTAACTGAGTTCCTGTCGCGCGATCTCGAGTGTTCTGTAGCAGAAGCGCAAGTTGTAAAACACCGAGTCAGTCGCTTGATATGTGATGGCGATCCGGGCGTCGGTATGACTCCTGACGATAAACAGATCGCGGAAAGAATGACTTTGGCGTGTAACGCAATCGTAAAAGACTTGGGCAGGACTCTTTATGCTTTCAAAACTTGGGACAAAACCAAGATTTCCAAGATTTTCTTATCGGGTGGATCTGCCCAGATCAAAAATCTCGACATGTATTTGTCAGAACAGCTGGGCGTTCCTGTTTACCTCAATCGACTTGAGGCAACAGATCTAAAAATAGACGAGTCATTAGCCGACAAAACCTTGGTTATGCCGCAAAGTATTGCCATTGGCATGCGATCTGTGGTGAGTACCAAGCGTTATTCACAGATTAACTTACGCAAAGGCGAGTTCGCCTATGTGCAAAATTACGCACAAATCATGCGCGCGACAAAAATCGCCGCGCAGGTACTAGGCGTAGCGGTTTTGCTGCTGATTCTTTCTTATGGTGTCAGGAGTTTTATTTACAACCGCCAAATTGCTGATCTGGAGCGTGAATATCAGAAAGAGTATAGCGGGATCGGTGTCACCCGAAAAAAAACCCAAGGGAAAATGGATTTTTCAAGGTTTCGAACTGAAGTCAGAAGCTCAATTCAAAAAGAGGTTTCCTCAAAGCAGGATGCTGTCGACTCATTCATCGCGGCGTCCGGCACGAGCCCCGGGCTTTTGATGCTGCAAGATATCAGCGCCGCACTTCCTAAAACTGTAAAGATTGACGTGACGCAGTACTTGTTTACGGGAATCTCAGGACAGCCCGGAGGTCGGCTGACTCTAAAGGCAGAAACAGATGGATATTCCTCAGTGGAAGCGATTAAAGAGGCGCTAAAAAAGGTGCCAACAATATCGGAATTAGAAGAAAAACAATCGGGCGGCAAGCCCGGAACTGACAACAAAGTGATTGAGTTTACATTGCAAATGTCTTTCAAGTCTGCCCCTACATCTGGAAAAAGTTAGAGGTTGTTACACATGAGTGCGTTAGAAGATTTACAGGAGAAGGTCCGCAATTACTGGGGTAATTTGACCGCGGAGGTTCGTAAACGCGTTCTCGGAGCGAACAATGAGAATATCGATTTCCTGGTCGATACATTTTATAAGCTTGAGCCAAATCAAAGAAATGCAGTGATCGCCGGTGGAATCGCGGGGCTCGGGCTTATCGTATTTGGTTTTCTTGCGCTTTACTTTGCCCAGATCGGTTCGCTTAACCGGGAGCTCAATAAACGGTTTGACGCCTTGTATGAGATAAGGGAGTTGAAGGCTGAATACCAGCGCGAGGATCGGCGGTTTCAGAGTTTGGCAGATGCTCTTAACGGCGGTGCAGGAAGTTTGCGGATAAAACCATATTTTGAAAAAGTTGCCAATGACCAGGGAGTTCAAATTTCTGATTTGTCAGAAAGTCGCGCGTCATTACCGTCTGAGAATGCTTTGGGTGAGAAGTTTCAGGAAGTCAAAGTTGAAATGAGGTTGTTGAATATATCGATTCCGAGGCTGCTGAATTTTATTGTTGAGGCAGAAAAAGGTGGTGGTTACATCCGCGTACAAGACTTACAAATCAGGTCAAAGTACGGAACGAAGCTGTTTTTTGATGTGACCCTAAAAGCGCGTGGGCTTGCCACTGCAGGTTAGAGAGGTTGTTTAAAATGCGAAACCCCAAAACAATTATAGCTATGATTGTTCTCTTCTTGTTTTCATTACTTTTTTTCCTATATTTGTCTTTTCCTTACGGCGTGCTCAAAGAGGCGATTTCGTCTCAGATACAGCTAGCCACTGGGATAACTGTCCGCATGGAGTCACTAGGCCCCGCATTTCCATTTGGTTTTTCTGCAAATGGGGTTGAAATTTATAAAGGGCGATCGCCCCGGGTTAAAGTCAAGGAGATAACTGCAAAGGTAAGTCTTCTTCAGCTTTTGATGCTCCGCCTTGGTGTCGCAGTTGAGGCTGAGGACATGAAAGGCGGAGACTTGGCTGTGAGCATAGGCTATGGGCTGTTAGACATTGTTACTGGCAACGTCGGCATGCCGTCGAAGGTGTCAATGAGCGCAAAAAGCTTTGGTCTAGACTCTCTGGCCTCGTTTGCCATCCAAACAGCTGTAGATAGCGGGGTTGGCGGCGCCATTGCCGGTCCGTTACTCGCTAAGCTTGGTCTACGGGGTAATTTAACCGGGAAAGCTGATCTGAGTTTGAATGCAAAGTCGCCCTCACAATCGTCCGGTCTGGTGAAAGTGGCTTTGACAGATTCGGTTCTTGTTTTATCAGATCCATCACTCAACTTCCCAGATCAGGCCTTCAAAACGGCTCAGATCTCAGCGAACTTGGGCGGAGGGGCCCTGAACATCGACCCCAGCACCAGGCTGACCACGGCCGATCTCGACGTCGGGGTCGATGGCAAGGACGCTCTTAGATCGTCAGTTTCCAGTAGTGATCTGAGTTTGAAGGCCTTCCTAAAGTTGCAGGGCTTGCTGGGTGAGCAATACGGGATGTTGGTCGATGGTCTGAGCAACGGGATGGCTAAAAACGGTTCCTTGAGCCTGCAAATCACCGGCACAGTTGGTTCCCCGCAGTTTAACCCCATCTGACTCAAATTCACCCTCATTTTTGACAATTCTAGAAGATCTGCCGTAAAATTAACCTAAGAGTACCTCTGAAACTTCATAAGTTGGGTTACGGATTTATGGCTACTTGGCCTGAGCGAGCTTGCACTGCACTAACGGTTTACTACGAACGGGGTGTGCGCGCTCTGGATTGTGTCAGACAGGGTCTTTGGGACGAGGTCGACGTGGTCTTGAACATGCGGACAGCTGCGTTTCATAACTTTCGTGCGGCCGACCATCTTGCTCAGAAGGAGGGGTACTCTCCTGAACAGGATGCGCAACTTAAAAGTATCTGGGATCAAATTGTAATCAATGATTCCAAGTTGATGGCTGAATTAGGCGCTGCGAGGGAGAAAACTGAGAGTGAGCTGGCGAGATTGGCAAAGGTAAAGTCGACATTGGGCAGATTCAGGTCAGGAAGTGTTCAGGAATCCGATTGGGAGAAACCGGTTTAGTTTGAGTAAAGTCAACAGTAACTAGAAGAGAAAATTTTTTTGAGGAGATCGCAGCATGACTAGCAATTCGACTAAGAGACCACGATTGGCACTTGTTTATGGCAATCTGCCCAGCGTCGAAGAGATCGATCAATTCCAATTGCTAAAAGATGCATACGAAGTTTTTATCATCACGAGCGAAAGTGTTGCCGACTTCATCGCCAAGACAACCGTCTATAATGATTTGCGTTGTGTCGCCCTTCCCGACCATGATGATAATCCAACATATTTGCCTGGATTGGAAAAAGCACTGGCAGGTTTCGATGTTGTGATCGTTAAGGAGCGTCTTGGTCTCTACGCATACCAAGCTGTAAAATCTAAGTGGCGCAACAACTTTAGACTTGCGGTCTGGGTAGACAATCTAACCCCGTTTCCTGGAGACGATCTTGACCAGTTCAGGATTATTCGTCAGGAGTTGGCTAACGCCGCAGACGCCTACATCGTACAAAGTAACGCAGCGAGAGAGGTGCTCTTGCTTGAGGGTGTTGAGGCAGCAAGAATTTCTTTCTTTGAACCATTCGCAGCAGCACGCGTAAAACGAAGCCAGAAAGGCCGTTCTAAAGCCATGCAGCTCTTGGGTCTCAAAGACGGTGACTACCTTATTGGTCATATGGGTCAGATTGAATTCGAAGAGGATCTCATGTTGTTTCTGCATGGCGCAAAAGCTGCAATGAATGCAAATGCCGCCTTGAAGCGTCGCCTCCGCCTTGTTTTCTGTGGAGTGGGTTCAGCAACAGAAGAGCTAAATCAGCGTGCGAATAAGCTTGGCCTCGCTGGTCGACTTATCTTCGTGGCGCCTGGTCGAGATGCGTTTGATACGATGCTGATGGCTTGCGATGCATTATTTTATAGTAATGCGCCACACCGAGATCGTATGGAGGGTGACCCGTACCGCTTAGTCGTGGCCATGGCGAACAAGGTTCCTATGATAGCTTCGCGCAATCCGCTAGTTGAGGAATATATAGGCAAACATCGCATCGATTTCTGCCCTGGATCTGTGGAAAGTTTGGCAACAGCAATTGAAAAAGCAGCTGAAGCAAAATCACTTACTAATAATATTGCTAGCAAAAATCTGTCAACTTTCGAGCAGCGTTTCAATAGTGAGCGTGTTACTCGCCGCATGGGTGCGGCGATCTCAGATATCGCAAAACGCGAAATCCGACGCGATTACAATGCAATCGACCGTGCGGTTGTCGAGGTTGAAGTCTGCATTAACAATGGTGATTATCTGGACGCCGTCGATAGAATTGAAATGCTGTTTGCTGCTGGATCGGTGCCACAGTATCATCAGGCAAATTTATTGCGTCTTGTTGGTGATTGCTTCACGCGATTGGGTGATACGGCGAGCGCTAAAAATGCCTACACGAAGTCACTCGCGATTGATCCGTTCATCGCCAAGGCGCATATCGGCTTGGGTACTGTCGCATTGACCAAAAATAGCTTCGATAGCGCGGTAATTCATTTCCAGAAGTCGGTCAGTTTAGCGCCTAATGATGAAATGGGTAGCTTCGGGCTGGGATTGGCTTTCCAAGGTTTAGGGGAGATGAACGAGGCGAACAAGTGGGTTGTTAACGCTTGTCGACTGAATCCAGTGAATGCTCCAGCGGTGTTCACCGTCGTCAAACTAGCTTATGATCGTAATAGCTTTGATGATGCGCGAAATGCACTTTGTCGCTACATAGCGGAAAGACCACAGGATCTGAATATGGTTTTCTCTCTTGCTGGAGTTGAATTCAAGACAGGGAATACTACTGCAGCGGAGATGCTGCTAACCCAGATGCTTGCCATCGATCCGCAGGATTCGCGAGCGACACAGTTGCTTGCCCAGATCCGCGGTGGTTCTGATGCAAAAACGGGTATCAACGCGCGTTAGAATGGTTTCGTGCAGACAGAAAAGACGGGTGAGCTCGGCGAATTTGCTGGTTCACCCGTTTACCGTAGATCTAAAAACATAAAGACTAGAGTCAATCCATGCTAAAAAGAATTGTCGTAAACCAGAAAATGATCCCGGTGCCAGTTCCTTTAAAGACTTTGTCTGAGGTCTGCACGTGGGTTGACGATACTCTTGTAGCTGTTGGCCAAACTGTAACGTCTGCCATTTTAGATGGAAAAGATGTTCTTGATTATTGGGGTGTGGATAAGATCTGTTCTTCTATTTCAGTTCACGATGAAATGCGTCTAGAATTGAGAGTCGAGAGTCCAGAGGACCTTGCATTACAAACCACAGACACCATC
>JBAXLR010000016.1:0-27739 GCA_037134655.1 bacterium
TGATGAGGACATCATGCGATCAGCGGATGAAATAGTTGATTTGGGCCCCACGGGCGGGGTTGGTGGTGGGTATCTTCTGGCATCGTTTGCTCCGAGTCAGGCTCAGCAATATATCAAAGTGTCAAAAACCGCCGAGTGGTTGTGTCGAGGAAGGTCATCGGGAAAACGTAAAGTGATCGACGCCGCGGCAAGCGGATTCATGCGGGTTGAGAAGCCAAGACTCAATAACCTGAAGATGGATTCTGTTCAGATCCCACTGTCGGCGATGACGGTTGTCACGGGCGTCAGTGGTGCTGGGAAAAGTAGCCTGGTTCTTGGGGTGCTGTTTCCAAATCTCATGAAGGCCATGGGCCTTGAAGAGGGTAAGAAAACCAAAAATTCATGGCTCTCTTGTGCCAATTTTACTGGTCACGAGGACGTGCTTCGCGTTGATTTAATTGACCGCAGGCCGGTTGCGAAGAGCTCGGTAAGTATGCCTGCGACCTACCTGGATGTGCTGGGTGATTTACGTGATTTGTATGCGTCACTTCCAGATGCTCAAATTTCTGGACTTACCGCCAAGGCATTCTCAATTCATTTGGAGGGTGGGCGTTGTCCTGAATGTAAGGGGCGAGGCGAGCTAAACTTGTCCATGAGATTTCTCTCTGACGCGCGAGTTCGTTGCCCGGTTTGCCGTGGGCGACGTTTTAGACCTAATGTTTTGGATGTAAAATTCAATGGATTATCCATTTATGACGTCCTAAATCTGAGCGTTGACGAAGCTGTCACTCAATTCGCTAATCACCGTAAAATTGTCCAGAAGCTGCTGCCGGCGCAACGCCTCGGTTTAGGGTATTTAAAACTTGGACAACCAAGTGCCAGCCTGTCTGGTGGCGAAGCGCAACGTCTAAAAATGGTTCCTTATTTCACCAAAAAACTTGGTCAGGGCAGTGTTTTGATCCTCGATGAGCCGACAACCGGACTGCATTTCGAGGACGTTTCAAGGCTCATTTCGGTCATGCGCGAGTTGTCGGATCTAGGTGTTACTTTGATTGTGGTTGAACACAATCAGGAAGTTATAAGGGCTGCAGATTGGTGTATTAATTTGGGGCCAGGCTCGGCAGCTCTCGGTGGGAATGTTGTTTACCAGGGCGTGCCGAAGGAGCGCAGCTAGATGCCGATCGCCCAGACGATCACTTATCGTCATCACCTGAAAAAATTCACAAGGGACTACTTCTCGCGCCGTGGCTACCTTGAAGTCGATACGCCTGTTATAACGATTTGTCCTGGCACCGAGGTGCATTTACAATACTTTGAGACGAGTTGGGTTGATTTCAAAGGTATTGGGCACAAGCGATTTTTAAGGAGCAGTCCCGAGCTGCATATGAAGCGGCTTGTCGCGCAAGGTGTTAGCAAGATTTTTCAACTGGGACCTTGTTTCCGTAATCACGGCGAGCTAAGCCCTTGGCATAATCCTGAATTTTTTATGCTCGAGTGGTACCAAGTAGGGCAAAGTTATTTGGGTTTAATTGAAGAAACAGAAAGTTTTCTCCGTGAAACAGCTGATGCCATGGCGAGCATTACGGGCGTGCCGTCCGATAAAGTGCTGCCGCAAAAAATTGAGCGGATCAGGGTTGCAGACGCTTTCAGAGAGTTTGCAGGAATCCCACTTGTGGATGGTGATCCAGATCTTGCGGGTAAGGCGATTAATGCCGGGGTGATGTCCATAAGGCCAGCAGATGACTTCGAGACGGCTTTTTTTAAGATTTTAATAGAAGTTATCGAGCCCGCTCTAGCTCGACTTGGAGCGTGTGTATTGTATGATTATCCCCCGTCGCAAGCGGCACTGGCCGTGGTAGAGGATGGGCGAGCTTGTCGTTTTGAGTTTTATGTCGGTCGCGTGGAGCTGTGCAACGGTTTCTATGAGTTGACAGGTGAGCAGGAAAATCGAGGTAGGGTCTTGGAAGCCATGAGAGCAAGAGACGCTTGTGGTTACGACAGTGTTCCACTTGACGAGGATTTTTTCAAAGCCATGTCATCCTTTTCGTCCCCATGCTCGGGTAACGCTCTTGGGTTTGATCGTTGGGTGACGCTGCTAGCCAATGCTGACAGCCTAGACGTCGCGTTGGCGTTTCGAGGTGTTTAAGTTGGTTCCAATGCGAATTTAGATTTTGAGTCTAGTTGCGAGCTTTACAATGAAATCTACGATTGGGTTGGATGATGCAATGGTGCCTTGTGAGGCATTGCTTGGTTCGCATAGATTCTTTGCGGCGAGAGATTCGCTGATACCAATGAGGTCCAAAGTGATGCCAAATAAGTCTGCATAGGCCTTTAAACGTATTTCTTGCTGCAGAGTCGTGATGTCATTCGTTGTTCTGTCACTATTCCAGCCGAGCAAGGAGACGAGTTGTTCCCGGTTGATGGTCTTTAATTGCTCGTTTATTTCGGCATGGTCAATACCAAAGGCTATCCGTAATCGGCTAATTCCGCTCGAGGACAGGACGTCGCGAATGGTCTGAATAACCGGCACGATCTCTTTCTCGGCATTTAGCAGAGGTACACCTGGTACGCCCTTTTGGAAATGCAGGAGATTTTCCATAATGCGGTAAGCTAGTACCGTCGGTGGTAGTTCCAGTTGCCAGTTGCCGTCAAAGTATATGGCTCTCTGGCTGAGATCGAAAAAAACCTCAGCACCCAGACCTTGAGTGTCAAAAAACTTTAATTTTGATGATGTGATCTGCTGGTTGAAGACTGCAAGATTTCCCCGCTTTAGTGCAGGGTGACCCAGGTCAACTTGCTTTGGCGAGGCGTTTTGCTGGATTCCAAGTATACGCAAATGATGGCCAGCAATAAACTTCTCCTTGTTGACGCGCAAAATAACGGGTGTGACCATTTTGATCAGTTTATGCAACTGGCCACCATATTGAGAAAAATTAAGGTCCTTCGGAATACGTCCTACGTCATTAGTTGGGTATTGAAAGTCGTTACAATGTCTCCAGACCTGCCAATGCCAATTGGCCAATTCTGAAGTTTCCCCTGCTAATAGTGCAACGCATTGTACCGCAACATGTTTTTCTAGTTCACTGGCAAAGGCCATAGTTGTGACCTTTTTCGTGGCGCCCTTGGGCGCGGACCCAGAAAGAGCGAGATCCCGCCAATTGATTAACTCCCGCGAGGGGTTGGTTTTCGCGTTGGTAATAAGGCTCAATTCTACGCGAGCTGGTGATGGCTGGTCTGCACCAATATTCCCCTGATGTTGTGAGTTATCTAAGGACGAATTAAGATTTTGAGCTGCAGAGCCGTCGAAGGCTGGGCCTGCCATTTGATCAATATGACTGCCACTCGCAGAGTGCTCGCCCGTTGGCATTGATACGGGACTGGCAT
Source organism: bacterium (assembly GCA_037134655.1). GTDB lineage: Bacteria > Bdellovibrionota_B > Oligoflexia > Oligoflexales > RGVZ01 > CAMDKS01. The sequence continues at coordinate 3,364 of JBAXLR010000016.1, forward strand.
CAGTGTTCATTGCAGCGATTTTTACAATAGGTATTGCCTCGACCCAGCCACGCTGGAGCCTGGCGGCATGGTCATTTAATTCAAAGTTATTTTTGGTTTGGTTAGTAGAGGGCTTGTAATCCATGCCGCCAAGCCCACCTGATTCGATGACCGACTTTCTGGCCCGACTCAAGGTGTTTTTGAGGGATTCTATATTGAAAGGTGTTTTTTCTAGTAACGACGTGTCTTGTTCGATGAGAGGTATAATTCTTTCAAGGTGTGCAATCATTTTCTTCTTGGCGCCGCACTCCTCGTATAGGGAGTAAAGGGGTATCCATGTTCTTGAATCAAGCGGATTATCAAGAGTAATGACTTCGAAATGAGGAATGGCATCAAATCGTTTGGTTTCGTCTTCAAATAAATTCTTCGCGTGCAAAAACAAGATCTCACAGCGAGCTGTACGGCGGAGTTGTCGCAGTAAATGGTCCGTAGTCAAGCAGGCGATCACTTCACGCCACTTTTCGGGCTGGTCCGCTATAGTTTTTGTGGCTTTCCACTCATCAAGTAGTTTTACGATCCCCGAGCTCGATCTCTCCGATTTAGCTAAGGCTTGCATCGCGATGGTCGCTAACTGTGCTGGTGAAAGTGTGTCAAATTTTTGTGTTATTTTTGCGTGTAGATGTTCAAGGCTAGCGATTTCCAGCTCAATTGACTTGTTGGTTAATTGCTCAGCCAACATCCTTTGATTCTTGCTATCAGCCCAGGCTATCAATGACTGCACCATAGTAGCGAACTGCGAGCGCTGTGGCTTTGTTTGTGCGAGGCCATCTAAAGCATTGAAGCAGATTTCTGGCGCCGTTAAAACTTCAGGATCTTTCAGCAGGGCGATAAAGTGTCGCTGGGCTTCGGTGAGATTTTTTGCCGAAAGCCATAGCTGGGCTTGCGAATACAGCTTGTGGATTGCATTTTCCTCAAGAGAGTCCGATTTTTTTTCATACAATCTGGCGGCTATTTCACGGTCCAGGCCATTTGTGTTAATGGTGCGAATCGCCCAGTATAGATAGTCCGCCTGCTTTTCTTTGTTTTTATCGATTTGAGAGCTTAAAATTCGCAAAAATTCTCCAGGATTTTTTTCCCTTGTGCTGATGGATTCCAGCAGTGTGAGCGTGGGGGCGTCGAGGACCCCAGTTTCAGCAAGGATGGCAATGACTTCAACCAGTTCGTGTGGTCTGCTCTCAGTAGCTAACCAATGTTTAAGACATTGTTTCGCGTTCTTGTGACGTGTTGAGCTGTCTTTCGATGCTCTCATTTTAATGAAATGCCATTTGGCAATTAGCTCTGGCGTGTTTGAGAACAAATTATGAACTACATCTTCGCTTGCGGTACCTTGCTCACCAGCTTCGATCGTCGATTTCAGAAGGTCTTCGGCGATGGTCAGGAATTTTCTTCTGATCAAATTATCGATCTGTATTTCTCTTTCAATCTGATTGAAGGGTGCGCGTTCATCGCGTGTTTTGAGCAGAACCGAAACGGTGTCGCTAAATATCTGATTTTCTGTATCGCAGACAGCTTTGATGCTTTGGTCGATGAAGGATTGCATCAATTCATTATTTGTGATGGTTTCCACGTGAGATTGAATAAAAATAGCAATTTTCCTTGGTTCATCCGTTAAGATGAGCTTCTTTAATCGTAGCATTGAGAAGTCGAGATTCACTGTAGAATTGGCTTTTTGTGCAATTGCTTGCTCAAAAAGTCCATCTGTTGAGAATAGATTCTCGGTGATGATAGTTTGCAGCAGGAAGTCTGCTTCTGAATTTTGGGAAAACGGCAAGCGGTCGGATATAAAGGTGGATAGATCGCCCAAAGCTTGGTGTTTGGTTAGTGTCGATATTACAAATCGGGTTTCATCCTCTGACATCATTCGGACAACATGTTTGTCCATAAAATTTCGAACCCCGATCAGCCAAGCCGCGTTATTTTTCATGGCGCAGCGCGCGGTAATCAGTTTCCACATGGGTAGTGTGTCTTTTGGTAATTGCTTAGAGTCTGCCTTTTGCATGAGCTCTGCAATTTCACCCCAGTTGATCTGTTTGATGTCAGCCGCGTCCAGAATAATGTCACAGTACCATTGTTGGTATCGATTCATTTTCATCAGATCTACCACAGCCGAAATGGATTCAACGTGATGATTCATCTTGTTCATGTATTTTGCAGATCGTTCAATAGCCTCTATCGGCGCTTGACGTCCGGGACGATTGGCGCGTAATTGAAATAAACGCTTAATTTGGTCCGCGTTGCCTGTTTTTGTGAAGAATTCCTCTGCATCGTCAAGTAAACGATCTGAAGGGTCAGATGGCGCTGTTGTAGCAGCAATAAATCTAGCTGTGGCAAGCGGAATATTATTCTCATGAGTTCGCCAGATGTGGCCAATCTCAGCATGTAGATCAGCTAGCTGCACCGGTGAGATTTCTTTGGGATTTGATTGAATGCAGGACTCAAGTAATGCGAGGGCTTTTTTGTGTTCTCCGCATGTGCTGAGCATTTTGCTTAATGTCATAACAATTTTTTCATTGTATGCTGTTTTGCGAGCTGCGATTTCTAGCAGGCCGCGGAGTTTAAATTTGGATTCAGAGTCTTCTGACATTCGTTTTTCTGAAATTTCAATCAAACGCAACGTTGATGTCTGTAAGGAAGAAGTTCGTCGCTCCAATTGGCAGATGTTAATGAGGGCGTCGAATTCTTTGCCTAGATCACCCGTTTCACGAGCGAGATTGGCGATTTTATGTAGTATCCGCAAGTTTTTGGGCTTTTGCTCGAGTGCGATGAGCCAGCTTTTGAATGCACGTTGGGCATCCACAGTTGACCAGGTGTCTCCGAGAATTTCGGGCAAAGTACTGCGCATCGGGACTAGCTCGTTGAGGCTGCCATAGACGGAAGCTATGCGCCTTAGTGTTATTGACAGTGATTTTACCAAATCATGGGATCGACCCAGATGATCTAGGGCTAGGAGCCCCCCTGTCATCACAGTTAGAGGGGTATCCTCATTTAACGATGACGTGTCAAACTTAGAGCCGGATAGTTGCTGAGTCAACGTTGGATGTGCGGCAATACGAGCCAGCAGGCAATCGATGGGTTGATTCAGAAGATCAGATGGCAAGGTTGAGATTTGTTTGGCAAATATTGCCTTGTCAGTTTCTATCCACGTGGATGCGGTTTCTCTCGCGGCAAGAATCTCGATTGGATGGTCCAGTTCAGTCATGTTATCCGGTGCTGCGAGTTGGATCGTGATCTTTGAAGATTGTGGTTCCACTGAAATGGGTCTTGGAATTTTCAGTTCGGAACCAAGTGACGAGTGAATAATTTCTTGGAGTTCAGATTGGTCCACCAAAGGTTTAGCGGACAGAGCGTAGACGGGGATGACTAGCTCAAACAGATTATTGGCTCGCCACAGGCTAGATAATCCTGGTGTTACACTTTCAGTGATAATTCTTGAGATTTGAACCCACCAGTCGGTGATGGGTGTTCCGACAAAAAAAGCGTCCGTGACTTGGAGTACAAGATTAGACTGGTTGATCGCGATCGATGTGGTCCAGCCCAGAATTGTCCCCGGATTATTTTGTACGGCCCGCTGGTCGACTTGACCATCTTGACGTGTGGGAGTGATTTCTAAAATGATCTGTACGCTGCATTTTGCGGTTATTTTAATTGAGCAAGACGAAACTTTTTGGAATTTTTTACGTGCATTAGTTTCAAACACTTGGCTCAGTTTGTTCAGATCAAAAGCCGCGGTGAATTTATCGAGGATAAACCTATCCTTGCGCTGGAGAATTTCGACTTTGGATCGCACAGGCTGAGTATGGCTACTTGTTGGGGATTTCCAAAGTATTTCGACGCCTTGAGTGGATTGTCCAAAACCCATTTGATCGAGGACGGGCGTAAAATTTTTCTGCTTTCGACTCATGTGGCTCTCTGATTCCGATGGTTCTATTGCGGAATATCTAAACTTCCTTGGAGGTATCGGTTATAATAGGGAATAGTTGAGGCAGGTGTCTGAAACATTTGGTCTTTTTGCCTAATTGGAGGTTGCATGGTGTGGAGTTTGATTGATCGAAAAGTGATGGGCGTTCGAGCCCAGCTTAACGGTTGGGAACTTCAGTCTTTAGAGCGGGAATTCGTTGAAACCACAAACAGGATTTCTTCCCTGAGTCGCATGTCCAAGACAGCTGCTGGCTGTTTGTTTGTCGATTTGGTTTATGCAATTGGTCAGCATAGAGACTGGCTTCAGACGCCCGTATTTTCAGTGCTTTTAGTTGAGTTTTTGCAATTTGACCATGGAATTAGCCGTAATGACGCAGAGGTCATAGTTCATGATCTTTTGGACGCTGCCATTCAGCTTGGCCTAGGTCGAGCCCGTAGTTTGTGTAGTCAAGATCGCGATTTCCTAACCGCTGCCTACGTTAGTGCTGCTGGTGCCGTGGACGATAGTAATCTTGAGATTGAGCTTGGGCTAGGGAGTGCTGTTTTGCGCAAGCTTCGCGATGGGATTAAGGCCCTAGAGTCTGTGGATCAAAATGTATTTGTGCCAGAGTATGACGCCATGCTAGCCAGCATAGTCCTGGAACTTTCACAGGAAGTAAAACAGACGCCTTGGTCTATGGATCTGTACAAGCTTAAATTTGCTCTGCTCAGTGCTGGTAGCGACTCGGCGCAGCCATTCATCTTACCGGAATCTCTTCCGGTTATTCTTGACGCTTTGGTGGCAATTGGGCGTGGAAATGCCTTCACACTAAGCGAGCGACCGGCCCTTGCCGAGCTACTGGTAAAAGCATCCTTGCTTATGGAGTCGAAACCAAACGTTCGAAGTAAAAAGTCACGCTATGTTATTACTGACCTGGGCGCGCGCCTCACTGGGGCGAAAGTCGCGGCCACCACTCAAGAGCGGTTATCGTTGGATGATTTCTTGAGGCTAAATAATTATTGGCAAATAAGTTTTGTCAAACGCTCAAAACTAATTGATGTCCAGTTCCTATCTCATGTGGCTATCGGTTCGATTAATCGACTCTCGCCGGATGTCATTGAGGCGATTGTGGGGCGGATGTTAGAGCTAAATACCGGGCTCATTGAACCCCAGGTCGTCAAGGCTATGCTTGCATCAAGCCAAATGGATTGGCACAAGTCTGCCGTTATTAGGTCGATTCGGCTCGGAACCCCGTCGCCAGATCTTCTTAAAATTGTCGCAGGCGAGGTTACGTCGTCAACCTCGCCCGGTGTCAGATTGGCCGCCAGTGCGTTGCTCGATGCTTGGACAGATAAGGCATCTTTCGTATAATCGACCTGAAAATTTATTTATTAGCTTGCTGCTCTTTGGTGTGACATAATTTTGGCCGTATTTTATGCGGTTTTTAATGCTGCTAAATTTATAAGATTTAGGCTATGCGACTGACGTCCCTTCGTGAAGAGATCAAACCGTGGATCCATTTCTAAGGAAAGTGTTACAGGAATCTGGACTCAGTCCTGAGGTCGTTGATCGGCATCGGCAAAACATCACATCTTTCCTGGCGCAGTCAGAAGGTAGATTTTTTCCAATCTCCGACACGTGTCGTTTGGATAATAGCGGCGTGCTGTCTCTGCCCAAAGATTTAGGCGAACAGTCAGATATCAATATTGTGGCATTTGTCCCAGCAGCAGGAGCCTCCACAAGGTATGTGGCTCCTTTAGCCGATCTGCTAAGTGCTCTGGAGAGTGGTTCGCGAGAGCGTTGCTCAGAAGCATTAAAATCACTCCGTGAGGGCGGTTTTACGGAGTCACCGCTACCAAGGTCATTGAAAAATCTATTTCTGGCTGAGGAACTGGGTAAGGTTGAGGATTTTTCTAGTATAGCGGATGAGGTTTTGCGCGATATTTCGGCGCCAAAAGCGCTCTATCCAGCCGTTCATTCTGGCGAGACATTTCTTGAGCTCAAGCGGCATGAACACCAAAGAACTCCGGGTATTTTTGGCGAGGTTTATATTACACCGCCTAATCAAGCAGAGATTTTCAGGAAAGTTAGTGAGCGAGTAAACTCACCAATCCCAACTCGTTTTTACGAGCAGGGTCTGGAACTTTCTACAGTGCGGTTTGATCGGGAGGGGCAATATGTTCTAGACGAACATAGTCGGCCTAGTTTTGTGCCCAATGGCCACGGCGCCTTGATACGATTATTTAGTCGGGTCGGAAAAGATTTTCCTGGCGCTAACGGCGTATTCATCCGAAATATTGATAATATTTCAGGTACATCTGAGATTGTGCGTTTGGCTACGGCGAGATTTCTCACAGCATTTAAGAGCTCATTGCTTAAATTGAAAGACCTTCGAGCAGCGGTCAAGGCCGGTAACTCTCGAGTAGCCGAGGCCATGGCCCTAGATTTGATGAAATTCTGGGGATTGAAGCCAAGTTCGTCCACAGATTCACTCACGACCATGATTATGTCTCTCTTTCACACATCTTCATCCTCAAGTGGAGATATTCAAGATTTGCTTGACCGGCCTTTTGTCCTGATGGGGCAGGTGCCGAACACTGGCCGGGACGTGGGCGGTAGTTGCGTGTTTGCGACTATTAACGGGATAAAACAGAAAATTTGTTTAGAGCTGCCGCACGCATCTGCAGCTGACAAGCAATATTTCCTTGAAAATCCGGTAAAGGCTACGCACTTTAATCCAGTGTTTGTAGCTGCAGAGTTGCCCCGTGATGACGTCATCCATCGCATGGAAAATAATCCATTCTGGTTGATCAGCAAGAAGACCTGGAAAGGTAAAGATGTCTATTACCAAGAGTCTATCCTTTACGAGCTTCTAGGTAGCAGCCAATTTGCAAACGTCATATTTGTCGAGGTTCCGCGGCTGGTTTTCAATCCCCATAAAACGCTTTTGGATGCCAAAAATAAGCAATTTACCGACTGGATCCAGGGTTAGCCCAGCCAAGTGATAGGGCTCTATAGCGGGCAAAGATTGCCTAGCCCGGGCGGTTACTTTTCGAGTCTTTTTTTATTTTTTGATGACCAGCAGACAGTCCGAAAATCACGCGTTCGAGCAGGAACATTCTGCCCGTTGTCTAGGCAGTAGCACGGTGTCACCATTAGAAAGTGGTGACAGTTTTAATTCTATTTTCTGTCCAATTGGATCTGCTTAAGGAGAGTCATATGCCCCCACAAGTATCCAAAAGCGAATTTGAGTCCGCCCTCGTGGAGATGGGGCATAATCCGGATGACTATCGCGGGAAACAGCTAAGTTTGGATGCTTTGTGTCAGGTTTATGAGATTGAGGAAGATGTGATTCTTGACGCCATAAAGTTGAAGCATATTGATGCTCACTATGACTTCAAGCGAGATACTATCTGGGTTGACGCGCTTGATGCTGCGCATTTTTACTACTGTATACGCGCTGAATCACATCTTTACGCATCGTAATCTCAGGTCTAGTTTGTTAAGACGAAAATTTCTCGATTACCTTGCCTGCCAGTGATGTCAGCATCGACTGTCTTTTCAATCGAGTAACCCTCAGTGATCAGTGATTTTGTCACGGCATCCAAAGCTTGGGCGCGGTCTTCCTCATTGGTGACCACGCCACCGTCTGGGATCCTCTCACGCGGGAGCTCAAATTGTGGCTTTACTAACAGAAGAAGGCGAGCCGTTGGCGCGGCCCTGCGGATGTGAGGAATTAATTTTGATAGTGACGTAAAGCTTACGTCTGCCAGGACCCAATCGATGTGGTAATCATTAATACCGGTAAAATCTTTTATATCTGTTTTTTCAATGGACATAACCCGCGGATCATTGCGTAGCTTCCAATCGAGTTGGGCAGTGCCAACGTCGAGTGCGATTGATTTCTTGGCGCCTAACTGCAATGCACAGTCAGTAAAGCCCCCAGTGCTGGCCCCTACGTCCAGAATAACTTTGTCTTTGAAACTATCCTTGAGATTTAGCGTCGTGATTGCGGCCCAAAGTTTTTCACCGCCACGACTAACAAAGCGTTCCAGATCTTTGAGTCGAACCACAGAATTAACCGGAATTATTGTTCCCGGTTTATCAATTCTTTGATCGCTGACGATGACCTTGCCTGCCATAATGGTAGATCTGGCAGCAGCCAATGATTCGCAGAGGCCTAGTTGCACGAGCAAATCGTCCAGTCGCTGGGTCTTTTTTCCAGACATCGAGAAACCTAACTTTGATGGTCTAGAGGTAATAGGCCATTTTATTACTAGAGTCACTGGTTCGAGCTACCCAGGACTCAATTCTCTCACGCGCATCACCCTTAAAACTAATGAATCTGATCCCGATACCAGATGAGGATACTCCGTCCTGAAGTTTGCTTGTTTTAACGTGGCGCACGATTTCACCCACAGCGCGCACCAATTTACTGCTAGCGCCTAAATTGATTTGCATTTCGACTCTTTCGCCAGCGGGAATAGATAAATTAGTAGACGCTAAAAGACCGGTGATGCTGAGATCGGCAACATCACAGGAGTGGCTGCTACCGTTCCAAATAAATGTTAAACCGACAGAGCCTTGGACTCTTTGGGTGGCCCTGGTTTCTTGTTCTAAAATACTTTTCAGTTTCTCAATGAAATAATCTCTCGGCAAAGGCTGCTCAACGAACAAGTCGGCACCGCATTTTACTGCTGTTTGTTTGATCTTCGCAGATGATTGCACACTGGTCAGGACTATGGGAATGGAAGACCATTCTTTAACGCGCTTAATTTTGATGGTGGCATCAGCGGCATTAACTGACGAGTGGTCCATGTTCATCACAATGATATCAATAGTGTCATTCTTGAGTATTCGAATGGCATCTTCAAAGGTGGTTGCCGACCTGACCAGCACCCCCATTTTTTTATACCCCGCTCGGTCCAGTTCGGTGATCAGAGTTTTCTCGTCAAGTGATAGCATTACTATTTGTGGCATGGTGCACCTCTTTAATGACAGCCAAGACCTTAGGGGCACAATAATGCCCTCAAAGCTTAATGTCTCCTCGGCAGGAGGTTAGGGAGGTTTAGGGTAAATCTCAAAAATATTTTTTAGGCCAATAAAAACGGACTGTTATTCAAATTTTGTTGGTGCTTCCAATCACCTTCAAACATTCTGGGCACAGGCAGCCTGTCCATTGGTTTTTTGCTTTGAGCCGTTGTTCTGCGGTGAGTGGCAGTGAAAAGCAAAAACATTTTGTTACGTCTAAAGTTTGGCATCGAAATTTGCTGTGGCATCTTGGAGAGATCTTCAGTTCGCCTGCGGTGCTGTGGCTGTGGGATGACGACGACACTACTTTGCCTCAAGAATGACAAAGCTTTCAATATGATAAGTATTTGGGAAGAAATCCAAAGCTACAAACTTAGTGATTTTATAAATGCTTCGGCAAAGAGAGCTTAGGTCCCTGGATAGTGTCGTAGGATCGCATGAGATGTAGATAATTTGTTGTGGCCGAATCTTCATCATCGGTATTAAGGCCTTAAACATCCCCTCACGGGGTGGATCTGCAATGATCAGATCATACCTGATGCCTTGTTTTGCCACCCGCCATAAGAATTTTTCAGTGTCGCCAGAATAATAGTTTGCGTTTTTTAGGCCTTGGGAAGACACATTGTGCTTTGCGACTTCAATGGCTCGCTTTGAGTACTCAATCCCGTCGATTGTTCGTTTTCCATCTGCCAATGCTAAGGACAGGTTCCCTGAACCACAAAAGACATCCAAGATGCGCTCAGGCTGAAATTTATCGACCGTATCGATGACCATCGCGCGGACGGAGTGATTATGATCAATGTTGATTTGCTGAAAAATCCCTGGTGCCGTGTGAAACTGGCGTTCCAGGTTATTTTCAAACAAGACAAAAGGGGAATTGTGAAGCTCTCTAGAATTTCCGCACCATTTAACTGAAGGCATTAAGCGAATTTTTTCGATAATGGACTCTATTGGAAAGTTTTTGTCATCGGGATCGTAAATGCTAACGAGTAGGTGCCCGGAACTACTTGACTCAGAAGGGAGGTCTTGAACTTCTAGTCGAAACTTCACTTCAGACGCCACGTTTGCGTTCTTGCATTCGCTCGCAAACGACAGATCTTTTACTGTTTTAATAAATTCGTTTATCCTGGTAACGGCGATCGGACAGCTTTCAATAGAAACGAAGTCCTGGGATGCTCGTTTGAAATAGCCGAGATGAATTTGGCCATTTGGCTGTAGTCTTGCTCGCATAAATATACGGTTTCGATAACCGTTAGTCCGCGGCGACGGCATCATTTCGATTTCAACTGGGTTGTCTATCTTGCCGATTCGTTTGAGAGCGTTTAAGACAAAACTTTTTTTCCATTCAAGTTGTGTTTCGTAAGGTATGCCTTGCCATTGGCACCCCCCACAGACGTCTGAAACAGGGCAAGGGGAGGGACCGCGATGGACTGAAGGTTCAACCAATTTAACGACGCGGGCCTCACTGTAACGGTCAGAAGCCTCGACGACTGCACAAAGAGCAACATCACCGGCAACAGCGCCCTCGACAAAAAAAACTTTTCCGTCTTTTCGTGCAACACCTTTGCCACCAAAAGCCGTAGATTCTATACGAAGCTCAATTAAATCAGCCTCGATGTTTTTCGTGTCATTGAGGTTTCCCATGCTTTTTTTTGCTATGAGACGGGGTGGATTTTTCTTTTTTTGCCACAAGCTCGACAGTTATGCGTAGGCGTTTATTTTCAGTCATTTGTTCCAGTGGCTTAGCTAATACGGCAGCTAGGGCGAGTCCGATTTCACGACCTAGAATTTGAATAACCTCGTCTTTACTGCGACCAGCTTTGGACAATAGCCCTAGTACAATATCTTTGGCTGTAGAATCTTCATCATTTTGTAAGGGGCCTGTAATACCAGATATTATATTCTTAATGATGCGGTCGCGTCGTGGCTTGGCTTCGCTCAACTTTCACCCCTCTAAAAGTTTCTTCACACGTTCGATATCTAGATCCAAGGCGTTCATATGCCAAGGACTGGATTGAAGTTTGGATAAGCGGCATGAAAAATCTTTGGCTAAATTTTTCATGGCATTACCCGTCGCTGGTGAGCGTAGGCTTCTGAGCTTCGACGCGCATTGTTCAACGTCGAGGGGCGTATTTTTGCCCCATGCAGCGGCAATCACGGTTGCGACAGCGAGAATTTGCTCCTCGCGTTCAACGGCTTGCAAATTTGCCTCGGCGGGGCCTCTTGTTGATATGATCTTAATGGTCATAAATATTCCGATCTCGCCTTTTATTTTCGCATGGTTGCATACGATTAAACAACCGCGGCTGTCACGAGGTTAGCCTCCTAAACTATTGTGATGTCTTGCCTAAAATTTAATTTTTGTGCTTTCATCAAATCCTACGTTTGTTAACGATATTGTCCAGTGGGCTTGGGTGCCGATAAAGAAAGGCATGAAACAGCCTAAATCAAATAAATACGGCTTATTTTTCCTGAGGCGGCGCGAGTCCTGGGTGTTGCCTTGTGGTCTTCTTTTTTTACTTTGGTTTGGGCTTACGGATCGCGGTTTTTCGCGTGGCAGTGCGCCAGTTTATGAAGATCCCTTTGATGTTGCAGCTGGCGGAGCATCTCTTACCCGTGCCAGTCAAGCCGGCATGATTTTCAGCAATCCTGCCTTGATACCTTACGGTACAGGCTTTCATCGTTGGCTGGGTAATGAAACAAGTCTCATTGTTGGCAAGGACAGTGTGGACTTTGCAAAAAGTTTGACGTCAGGCTCAGGGGCTGGCGACGAAAGTTCTGGCAACTCCCAATTTATCAATACGGTTTTAACGACGCCGATTCATGCTGGGGTTCTTAACAACTTTTCCTACATTAACCGATTTTTTGGCTTCTCGGTATTTAATCGAGGTGAGTTCGATGTATCGGTCAAGCGATACGGCGATACTGGGCTTCCTGTATTGCGATTTCGATCCGAAAGCTACCAAGGAATTGGCCTTAGTTCGGCTTCTCTTTTGCTTGGGCAAATGCTGTCGTTTGGGGCAACGGCGAAATTTATATATGCAGGCGAGCCCGATCTTGAAATTGAGCTTACTGATCAACAGGCTATAGCCGATTTACAGTCAGCATCTGGTTTGCGGTCATTAGTAGCTATGAATACAGGCTATGGTTATGATGCAGGCTTGGTTTTTTTCAAACAAGGCGCAAATTCGGACTATCGATTGGCTTTGAAAATAGACGATATCGGCGGCAGCAAAATGTCCGGGGATGCCAGCCTCAAAGAATTAAAGCAAATGTCCCATGTAGGGCTTAGCTACACCTGGCATAACTCCGTTGATTCTCTTCACTTGAGTGCAGACTTACGTGACACCCAGGCAGCGTCGGGTGACGGGCTATTTAAGCGTGTGCGCTTCGGCGCAAAACTACTACTTCGACATCATATTGGAATCAGTGCTGGTTACTACGATGGTTGGCCATCTTACGGCGTCGAAGTTGATGCCTGGCTTGTGCGGTTAACAGCGGCTTATTATAAACGCGAGATGGGTGCCAAGCCGGGATTAGATTCTCGTGCAGTTTATCTCGCTGGATTTGCGATGGGGATTTGAAGCATGAAGATTTATTTTCCAGTATATATGGTTGGTCTGGCGATGATTCTCACGGTTGGGTGCGGATCAAAGAATTTCTTTGATTGTGACGGTGGTTATGCGGCGTCAAAATGCGCCAGTCTAACCAAGGATGAAGAGGCACGCATGGCCCTTGACCGCGGTGATTTGACAGCTGCTGTTGAGATCTTATCGGGTCTTATAGTTGATGAACCTACTAATTATCAGCGACATACGCTTCTGGCCGCTGCTTATGCCGGAAAGGCCGGTTTAGACTTATTCAATATAGTATCCGCAAATTTTGGTGGCGATAGCTCCTTATTGCAAGTGATGGAGAGCTTTATCCCAACGCCTACTGATTTAGGTGATGCCTACGACACCAGTTTGGATGATATGAATGCAGCTGTTACGACGCTGCTGGCAATTCCAGCTGACCTGCGTTCTTCAACGTCGGCTGACAAATACGCAGTAAGTGCGACGCTTCAGCTTACGCTCTATCAGTCAGCCTACGGTGTCATGTATCTGAATAAATTCACTTATGGCGCAAGTGGCTATGATCCGGCGCTGCTTGCTTCGATGACTTCCGAAGATGCGGCAATTATCTTGAATGCATTCTTGGGGGCGTCCTTGGCTGCAGGTGGCGACGCCGCAACAGCGGCTAGTGGTGCGGTAACAGCGATTCAGTCTCAGCCCGGTGCCTCGGATCGTGATCGACTTGTGGCATGGTCCCAAGCGGCACGCTGAGGGTGACTAAAGTCCAGAACACATTTTAGCGATTTTTAATTCATCAATCATCGAGGCGAGCAATTTGGAAGCTTGTTCTTCGCTCTCCAATGCGGCCCGCATGAGTGGCAAACCAATTCCAGCCATATTCGCCCCGAGATGAAGGGCTTTGAGAACAGTTAAGCCATCGCGAATGCCGCCGGTTGCCACAAGTGTAGCATTTGGCAAGGTGCTGCGGAGATCGCTGATGGCCTTCGCGGTAGGAATTCCCCAGTTTCGGAAAATCTCGCCGCGCCTTTGAATCAGTGGATCATTAGCCCTTAAGCCCTCAATAGCTGCCCATGAGGTGCCTCCAGCCCCACCCACATCAAAACAGGTGATACCTACTTCCGCTAAGCGTTTGGCGGAGTTCACATCCATGCCGACGCCCACCTCTTTGACAAGCAGTGGCACTTTTAACTTTGACTTAATGTGGCCTATTTTATCGATGATTCCTCTGAAATCACGATCACCTTCTACTTGAATAAGTTCCTGAAGAACATTGACATGAATCGCCAAAGCGTCAGCTGTAATCATGTCCACAGCCCGCTCACAAATATCTAAGTAGCTTGAAGAGCGAAGCTGACCAATGCCGATATTGCCAATCAAGAAAAGCTTGGGAAATTTTCTTTTGACTCTAAAAATATCCGCATGTGCGGGATTTTCAAGGGCCATGCGTTGTGATCCCACGCCCATTGGAAGGTTGTTAGCAGTCGCCGCTTCTGCCAGCCGTTCATTAATCAGCGTGCCTTGTGCGACCCCGCCGGTCATGCCTGTAATAAGGATGGGGGCATTGAAGGATCTGCCAAGAAATTTCGTTGACGTGTCAATGTCGTCCCAAGCTAGTTCAGGCAGGGCGATGACTGGCAGCTCGATCTTTGCAAAGCCATTGTCTCGACTGGAGTGCTCGACGTCTTGGTTGGTGCAAATGCCTAAGTGTTGGGACTTGCGGAGAGTGTGCAGAAAGTCTCGGATCTCATTTTGAGAGCTAACATCAAAAAGGAAAGATTCTGAGGCGTAACTTGCCACTTTAAATGTGAAAGTTGCGTTACCTTCGCCACCAATTATCAGAGACTGAATCTGATGTTGCAGCTCAAAAGCCTGAGACTGAGTCCATCTGATCTGGGCCGCTTTATCAGAGATCGCAATCAAAGCTCCTGGTATTTTCGCGCCATCGCGAGTTAATCCAGTGATTGGTAGATGTGGAGCCACTTGAATCATGGTCAGGAATTTTCACCCGTTAGTTCTTTTGTAATTTTTCCCGGTTTTTTCGAGCGACGATAGATGACAAGCTGGTGGCCTATGGTTTGGACAACTTCGGCTTTTATACCGGCCATCAGTGAGTTAACCACTTCTTGGAACTCGTCTTGATTGGCAGCGGGAAGTTTTATTTTAATTAGTTCATGGTCTTCAAGCGCCTTATCCGTAGCTTTTAGGACGGCATCCGTAAGTCCTTCTTTGCCAATCATGACAACTGGACTTAAGTGATGGGCCTTTCCGCGAAGGAATGAACGTTGTTTTGGAGTTAGTGGCATGGACCTTAGACCTCGCAAGTAATTGCCTAGAAAGGCCCAGATATCACGGCCTTAAGCTAATTCCCACGGGAAACCTGAGACGGTAATTGTTGGTCAAAAATAATCAATGAAGATAGCTGGTTAGAGCAAATGCCGTCGCTACCACAGGTTCGTTATTTTCGAAAAATCAGGCTTATCAGAGAGAAGATCGCACTTAAGATAAGGCAAGTGACAATGGGTATATAGATTTTAGTATTCGGACGCTCGATGATTATATCGCCAGGTAGTCGGCCAAGTTTTAGCGTGCTAAAGACCCCGAAATGCCACAGTAGGCCTGAAATCAAAAGAATAATTCCACAGACCATCAGAAGTTTTGCAATCGGGTCAATGCCGTTCACGAAGGGCAACCATTTTCAGTGAATTATCTATCTTCTATTTCATGCATAAATTAGTCGAGAAAATATACACAAGGATTTCTAGTAATGCAGCCAGATTTGAGCGTCAATGGCTATGTTGCAGGTTGTTATCTTTGGGTTCGTGACTGGCAGTGAGTTTCAGCGTATGCTAAAATCCAAAAAACGAAAGGTTTATAGCTTATGAATTCTAATACACGAAGTTACAAGTACTACGACTTGATCATGGCCGTATTCGTCACAGTGCTTCTTTGCTCCAACTTGATTGGTGTGAGCAAAGTCGTAACGGTTGGCGGATTAACATTCGGTGGTGGTAATCTGTTTTTCCCTATTAGCTATCTTTTCGGCGACATCTTGACGGAAGTCTATGGCTACGCCAGGTCCCGGCGAGTTGTGTGGGCTGGTTTTGGTGCCTTGATTTTTGCGGCTTTTATGAGCTGGGTCGTGATCAATTTGCCTCCTGCTGAAGGATACACAGGCCAGCAAGCCATTGAGCAAGTTTTTGGTTCAACACCCCGGATCGTCGCGGCGTCCATGGTGGCCTATTTTGCTGGTGAATTCACTAACTCGTTTGTTCTGGCAAAGATGAAAATTGTTACCGCTGGTAAACATCTTTGGATGAGAACTATTGGTTCGACCGTCTGCGGAGAAGCAGTGGACACAACGATTTTTTACCCACTGGCATTTTTGGGTATTTGGGATCTTAAATTACTCGTAACAGTGGCGGTAACGAATTACATCTTGAAAGTCATGTGGGAAGTGCTCGCCACTCCGTTTACCTATAAAATTGTCGCGGCGATCAAGCGAGCTGAGTCTGAAGACTACTACGATTATAGAACCAACTTTACGCCGTTTAGTCTCAAGGTTTAAATTCTTGTCCAATTCTTGTGGAATCTATATTTGGTGATAGACAAAATCACAGGCCCAGGTCTTGTTATGCTGCTGGCAGTGGTCAGTAGCCAGGGTGAAATTTTCGCTGCAACTAAAAAGAACCCTGGTGTTGTGAGGCCAAAGGTTTTGGCGTGGCGCCAGACGGGCGAATTTCCCCATGATCCAGCAGCCTTTACTCAAGGGTTTGAAGTTTGGGATAAGAATTACTTCCTGGAGTCGACGGGTCACTATGGCCGCAGTGAGATTCGGCGTGTGGACCGCAGGTCAGGAGAGGTTGTCGTTAAAGGCAGTCTTGAGCAGCAGTATTTTGCTGAAGGAGTCACTAGAATCGGCGAGGATATTTTTCAGCTCACGTGGCGCGAAGGTCAGATTTTACGTTGGAATTTTGTGACAAAAGGCGGATTTTCCCTAAAATCCAAGTCGTCTTGGTCGGGTGAGGCGTGGGGGTTAACCAAGGGATCTGGCTCCCTTTGGATATCTGACGGCTCTAGTGCTCTGTATGAAATTGATCAGAAGAATTTCAAGACAAAACGGTCCCTGAAGGTGACTCTAGCTGGCGAAGAGTTTGATAAACTCAACGAACTAGAATTTGTGAGTGGAAAAATTCTTGCCAATGTTTTCATGTCGGCAACTGTTGTTGTCATTAATCCACGAAACGGCGTCATTGAAAGCATGATCGACTTAAGTTCTCTTCTGCCCAAGCCAGCCTCCCTGGAGGCGGTGGCCAATGGGCTTGCCTGGGATGCCAGTAAGAAGCGTCTTTATGTGACTGGTAAATACTGGCCCAAAGTTTATGAGCTTGCCGTTGAGTTTTAAGCTTTGTTGGGTGACGAACACCCAACTTATAAAATTGCCGCGACTACTGCGATGGCGACCAATAGACCTGCGATAAAAATTTTGGTCAGACTACCAAATAAGCGGCCCCAAAATGCAATTTTCCCAAGGCGAATGCTTTCTACCGTGTCTTTACCCGAAGACTTTTCACCAATCACTGCTCCAATCATTGCGCCCGTCGCTCCGCCCAAAATAAGACCGATAACAGTTCCAATAATTGGAAAAATGCTTAAGACCACGGCCCCCAAGAAACTTCCCACTACGGAACCCAAAAGTGCAAGCAGTGCTCCTTTCCGGCTAGCACCACGCGCCAAGCCAGCGGCCGCGAGAAAAAACTCTAATACCTCTCCTAGGATCGCCAAGATAACCATACCAAAGAGTACGGGTGCGCCAATGACAAGGCCCGTTGCAGGTGGAACCAGCATGGAAAATAAGAGCGTGACCAGCACAATGCCCCAGTTACCTGGAAGGCCCAGAAGCGTAAGTGCCGCACAGGCACAGACGACCAAAAAAAGAATAAGGATATAAAGAAATGTCATGTGGCCTAAGGCTCTCTAGTTTGACAGTTGCCAGGCCACAAGTACCGCCAGCAACATACGGTACCATCCAAACGGCTGTAGACCATGCTTACTGAGCCAAGCGACTAGACCCTTAACACAAAGGAAAGCTGAGATTGCTGCCACTGCTAGTCCAACTCCCATGGCATCAAATCCAATATGATTGATTAGGTGATGGCCCTCTTTAACTGTTTTAAAAGCGGTAGCTGCAAGCAATGTCGGTAGTCCCAGAAGAAATGAAAATTCTGCTGCGGCTACAGGCGAGAGGCCCACCCATTGCCCGCCAAGTATGGTCATCATGGACCGCGATGTGCCAGGCCACATGGCGATGCACTGTAAAAAACCGATTTTTATAGCATCTGACATATGCAGGCCATCTAGAGACCTGCCATTATGTCGACGCATCCGCGCCATTTTTGAACGGTCCCACAAAACCATGGCAATGCCACCAATCGCCAGTGCGAAGACCGTGGGCCATTCTTGCTGCAGGTGAGTCTTGATGATCTTGTGAAGAAGTAGCCCGATCACCATGGCAGGAATAAATGCGGCAACGATGTTGATGAAAAGCTTACGACCGGCTGGATTTTTTCCCAGAAGACCTTGGATCATTTGTTTTACTTTTTCGGAGTAGGCGTATAGCACCGCGATAATAGCGCCGCTTTGAATCACGATTTCAAATGCCTCAATGGCATCTTGCTGATCTTGTGTAAACGTGCCGTTCCCACGAAGGCCAAGCCACTTATCAACCAAGATCAAGTGCCCGGTGGAGGACACAGGCAGGTACTCCGTCACACCCTCTACAAGGCCGAGAATGGCCGCTTGAGTGAGTGACATAATGCTTTCCATGGGCGCCTCGGTTTTTAGTAAGGAGATCGGGTGAAGTCCCTATCCGTAAAATTATACACGTCGTCTCGCGTACTGTCGCTATTCATAAAGCAAAACAGGCTGGAATCCGAAGATTCCAGCCTGTTTGTTTGGCCCTTAGGACCGTACTAGCTTACATGGAAGCTGTTACGCCGAAGTTGAAGCCTGTTTCTGTCTTCTTGGTGTCTTTAGCGCCTTCGCCAGCTTCTGTGGTTCCAGCTTTGCTCGTGTACACAGCGTGTAGACGGCAGCTAGTATCGAGAGCGTGTTCAACGCCGAGAGCAAGGTTCATTCCTGTTTGATCGCCAACACCTTTGTCAGCGCCCATCTTCATCGTGTCTGATGTCACTTTGAGGAATGGAGTTGTTGCGCCAACAGCGTACTTAACTTGAGCGACGATGGATGTCATGGTGGCATCTTTCGCGTCTTTGTCAGCTTTGTCTTTCAGCATTGTGCCGCTATCGTACTCAAGGTCAATGGCAGCGCCACTGAAGCTCATCTGAGCTCCAAGACCAAGTTGGTTCATGTAACCATTGCTGTAGTCGACCTCGCCAGATTTACGGGCAGATGTGCGGACTTGAGTATAGGTTACGATTGGCTTAACCATACCGTTGTTTAGGTTGCCGCGATACTGGAGGGCTGTTGTCAGGCCGCCATTGCGCTCAAACTTAAGTGCGTCTTCGCCTTCGCCAATCATTGCAACGCCTTCAACTGCTTGAATGCTTACAGCGTGATCGCCAGCGAATGCAAAATCAAGGCGAGCACCTTCGGAGTTTGCAGGAGCGTGCACTTTTGCCCATGACCATAGATATTGGTCGATTTCTTCGTAGGAGTTCTCAACGCTTTGAGCGAGAACGCGCATTCTTCCGAAGTGAGCTGTGATCATGTCGCTGAACTTATGGCTAATAACAGCTGTGTAAAGCTCATTGCTGTCTGCGTGGTAGGTCAATGCTAGGCCGTGACCATCGCGTGAACCGTTCAAAGTAAATTGAGCGCGGTTGAGGCCCACCATTGAATCCTTGCTGGTGGCTTTGACGCCGCCGAGCTCGATTTCAGTGGTTGATTGCTGAGCGTCAACACGAAGTTTTCCGCCAACTGTCCAGCTTCCTTTTGAGTCTTGAGCTGCTGCGGCAGAAGCGAATCCAGCCACAACGCCAACAACTAATAGATTCTTAACGATCATGAAATATCCTCCGATAAAGGTATGGTTTGGAACCTTAGAAAAAATTATAACAGGGTGGAAAAGCAAAAGTCCAGAAATTGTCTTCATGGTGACGGGGGGATACGCCTGTCTGCTCAAAAAAGAATCAAAATGTTTTAATGGTTTTGACGATTGTTCTAAGGATTTTTGAACAACTAAAAATCTCTCAAGTCTTTTCAGCTCTTGCGTTTGACAGACAAAGTTAAAGTAAAATTTGCTACTGCTTCGTCGCCATATTTGCTAGGGACTGTCGCTTTTATGTCCAAGGTCGTTTCATGGCGCTCGTTGGAGTTTTTCACTTGCTCCACCAGTGATTTGACCGCGTGGCCACTTTTACAGATAAAGTGAACGTCACCGTCAGCACGCTTAAGGAACTTTGCCGTCATATCTTTAAATACAAATGACGTTTTGACCTTTGCGTCGGCCGCTAAATTCATGAAAAGCAAACCTCCGGCAAGATCAGCGCCAACCGCTAAACTCCCAAAATACATACTACCCAAGTGATTTTGAGTCCTTCGATTGAGTGGGATGACGATTTCCGTATGTTCAAGGCCTACATCCAAGACTCTGGGCGCGACGAACCAAATCATCGGGATCTGGGTGAAACCGAAAATGCGGATTTTCATCGTTTCTTTTAACCGGGTGAGTACGTTCATTTGCTTAGTCACCATCATCGTAGGTTACAGTGAATGCCGGCGCCGATACCACTTCGTTGCCATCGTTATCAACAGCAATGGTATCGCCCCAGGCGACTTTTATGGTCACAACTTGTTCCTTGTTTTTGGTGACTGTAAACGCTTCGTTGAGGGTCATATCGCCAGACGACAGCTCAAGACTCGACTCATTATTGTCTTTACTGGTTATCAGAACAGTTGGATCAAATTGAATATTCACGGATGAAATTGCCGTGCCATCGTAATCACTCATGTCGGTTTTCTCGAATACGATTTGTCCACGATCAATAATTTTAACGGACGCTGGATCACCGTCATAAAGAGAGATTTGGGTGCTGTCAGCAGCGGTCAGAGTGACACCTTTAAAAAGGTAAATTTGGCTTTGCGGTGCGATCGATCCCTCAGCACCCGGGGGAGGGGAGTGGATGCCATGCATTCTGACTTTGAACGATGATGAGCTTGTCGTCGAGGCGCCGCATGACGCGATGACGAGTGGCAAGATTATGATGCCAAGAAGTGTCTTCATGTTTTCTTGTCTCCAATAAGTCATTCATTTTGAGACGTATGGTCCTAAAATCCTTCAGGGATGTTCGGGTTCGTGGGCTCAAGGCGTTAGTTTTGACCGGCTAGGCAACTATTTCGTAGTATTAACAGCCTAAATTTATTGAGGTTATTTGATTTTGCGGGTTTCCACTAAATAGATGTACCCAACTGGCCGAATCCTAAATAGGCCCAGGGGGTATGAATGTTTAGGGATTTCAGCGACTACCGGTCACGGAGTCCTGATCGCAACCAATGGCGATCAGGCTTAAGACTCCCTGTAATTTTTGTGCTCTGTTTTCTGACCATGTTGACTGCCGCATGCCAGCGGCCGACCAATACAGCCCTAACGGGTGAAGAGTACCCTCATCCGGGTATTCCCTCGACTGGTGGTGTAACTACAGTGACGCCTGCAGTCGTTAAGTCTGCTGCGAAAGCTGTCTCTGCCACCGAAGATACGGTGCTCACCCTTAGTAACACGACGGTCACGATTCCAGCAGGAGCAATTCTTGAAGACTCGGTTGCAAGTTTGTCCTCCTATGGTGGGACGTTTATCAACACCTCGTCGATCATTCTTCAGAGTGAACCCGTTCTTCTGGTTATCTCAGGATCAGATGGTAACGATCTTCCGCGTAGCAAAATTCACAAAGATATTGTGGTTGATGTTGTTTCTGGAAAACGCGCATCACCGACTAAACTGGCCATGCTGTTCCATGAAGGAGGCGGCCTTGCTGACGCGGTTAAAACAGGAATTTCTCAGACTGTGTTGGCACCCATGCTGGCGCTTGTATCGGGATCCACCTATAAAGCCTCGTTTCAAATGCGACCACCGCGCGTCGCGATCGTGATGGCCCAAACCGGTGGAAGCCTACCAACGGGCTATGAAGATTTTAAACTTCCCCCGGTTGAGGTGACAGAGCTCTCCGGAATTGCTGATACGCCTGCTGACGTAACACTATCATGGAAGTCCGATGCTAACCGCAACCAAGGTTTTGCCATGGTTTACGCGAAGGCAAGTGCGGTCACAGATGTTTGTGCACTCGCCGATCTGATCGAACCCGACTATGACGAGGCAACAGAAGTCTACTCCCACTCGGTTACTGGTCTTGATGATAATAGCGAATATACGTTCAAAGTTTGTTCGAGTTCGTTTAGGGACCCTGTGGATCTTTCTGCTGGTGAATCTGTCTCAGTAACCACCCCAAAGCGCGCGCTTGCTGTATTGTCTAACACTCCAGCTGATCCCACCAACGCCACGGCATTGAATGTGACAGTTGGTGGCGAGAACTTGACCTACTATCGCTATGCTTTGCTGTCTAGTGCCGCAGATTGCTCGTCGGCAACTTACACAAGCTGGATTGCAGTGACAGCACCCATCACTGATTCTCTCTCGAGTGACGGGGCAAGGCTTCTTTGTGTTTTGGGTCGTATTGATGCGAGTAATGATCAGATCGTTCCTACGACTTATGCGTTCACAGTGGATCAAACACCGCCCGTGTTTGGTTCAATTCCTTTGGCAAACGATGTAACGGTTGCCTCCCAGTCGACAATCAATCTCGCCGAGAAAAACAACACCTCAGACATCGTCGGTGGGTTAGTCGGTAGCTCAGGTTATGACAGTGTGGCCTACAGCGTGACGCAGGCCAGCACTTGTGACGGTGC
Organism: bacterium; assembly: GCA_037134655.1. GTDB lineage: Bacteria > Bdellovibrionota_B > Oligoflexia > Oligoflexales > RGVZ01 > CAMDKS01. The sequence goes on from JBAXLR010000016.1 coordinate 25,825, forward strand.
TCTGACGTACATGTCTCCCATTCCAACCAATGCAGCTCTTCTGGCTGGCCCTGAGGCCGCTGATTGGCGCGTCTGTGTAAAATTAAGCGACAATGCTGGTAACGAGACTTATGGCTCAAGTGCGACGTTTGAAGTTGATTGGACCCCACCAGTATTCTCTTCATTACCTTACGCCAACGCTACTGTCAGTGATGGTTACATCAATAATAGCGAACAAACCACAGGTGGTGCGGTGGTCGCCGGACCTCTGTCCGCTTCTGGCTACACAGCAGTCGATTATGCCGTGGTCGCGGCGAGTGCTACCTGTGACTCATCAGTCAGTTACACCATGACAATTGTGCCTAATGCTAACAACTCAGCTTTCTCGATAGATGGTCAGTATAAAGTCTGTGTCAGACTACTTGATGCTGCGCTTAATCCTACTTTTGGTGCGAGTAGTTTGATTATTGTTAAAAAAACTGGCCCAAGTTTTACATCACTGGCAAGGGGTGATGATGTCATTGACGGGTATTTATCCATGGCGGAGAGGTCTGCGAGCACGCCGCTTGCTAAGTCGTTGGTAGCAAGTAATTATGATGACGCACAGTATGCCGTAGTCACCAGTGGTCTAACCTGTAGTGGGGGGTCTGTTGTCTATGGCGCGATGCCAACCAATAGCAACGCTTCAATCGTGCACAATGGTATTTATAAAGTCTGCGTCAGATTGACAGATCTAGCGGGTAATACTCCTATATATGGTTGGACTTTGACAGCTGCCACACCACCAGCTCTCGCAACATTTCGCGCTTTGACAGTGCTCCCGACTTGTACATCGGTGAGCCGTATCAATCTTGCAGCTGACGGCTACATAAGTTCTACGGACTTTTCCGCCACTACCGCGATAGCGGCCGCAACGGCTGCTGGACTTCAGGGGGAAACCAACACAGTTGTTGCCGGATCGACACAAAACGCAGTTATTGACAACACTGCCGGATGTGATCAAAGCCAAATTTTTAACATAGCTATCCCCACATATGGTCATACTAAATTTACTAGTAACGGTACTTATAAAATCTGCGCTCGGGTCCAAGATTTAGCTTCACAATACGGATATTGTTCGTCTGCGCCCATTATCGCCAACAATAATACGATTTCCTTCACCTCAATTGACCGAATTGGCCCCGCGGCAGACGGCTACATCAACGCTGCTGAGCACGCCGCGACGTCAGCTATCGTCGGGAATTTAGTTGGCGCCAACTACGATACGGCCAAATATGCGGTGGTAACGGCTGTAACGACATGTGACGCGAGCCTAACCTATGGGCCATCTGTTCCGCAGGCTGATAGCTCAGATCTAGCCGTGGACGGCGAAGCCTACAGAGTTTGCGTGGAGCTCTCAGATGTGGCAGGCAACCCGAAAGCCTACGGTTCATCAGCCACATTCACCTTAGATGTGACAGCCCCAACATTCGTTTCTGTTGGATTCATCAATGGGGCATCGGACAATTATCTAAACGCTGCAGAGCACGCCCTAACCTCAGATGTTTTGGGTCCGGTGTCGGGTTCGGGTTATTCCACAGAGGAATTTTCAGTTGTTCCTTCGACTACAACTTGCGCAGTGCCTTTAAGTTGGTCGACGCCTAGCCCTAAGGCTAATGATTCCGGCTTTGTGTCAGATGGTAGTTACAAGGTTTGCGTTCAAATAACTGACGACGCCGGTAACTTGTCGCACGGAGAGTCGGGTGTCTTGGTGTTTGACGCGACCTCGCCCGTCTTCACAAGTATCGCTCTCGCCAACGAGGCCAGCGATACCTACATCAACGTCGCCGACACGGCCAGTAGTCTTGATATGGTTGGTTCTCTGATGGCGTCTGGTCAGACGAGTGAAAAATATCTTGTGACAACGAACTCGAGTGTTTGTTCTGCGCAAGCTGGC
>JBAXLR010000017.1:0-26034 GCA_037134655.1 bacterium
GGCCTGGCGCCATTGACGCCATGGCGAGTAAGGCCACCGCTCGGACACAGGCCATCAAGGCAAAAGTTCCCTGCCTGCCTGGTATTAATGGACTTGATTTAGCCGCAGGCGGAGCAACTGCTAAAGAAGAACTTGAGCGATTTTCTGACACTAACGGCTTTCCTCTGCTGATCAAGGCAGCTTTTGGCGGCGGCGGTAAAGGAATGCGAATCGTCGAACGTCGCGAAGATTTGCTTTCGAATGCCCAACGAGCAGCCGACGAGGCTCTTAGCTCTTTTGGTAACTCGTCTCTGATCGTTGAGAAGTATCTACCGGCGCCACGGCACGTGGAGGTACAGGTCCTCGCTGATAAGCATGGCAACGTCTGTATTCTCGGAGACCGAGATTGCTCCCTGCAGCGAAGGCACCAAAAGATTCTTGAAGAAGCACCTGCACCTGATTTACCGAATGCCCTTAGGGCGTCGATGCATGCGGCCGCCAGTGGTTTGGCTGCAGCCGTTGGCTATGACAACGCAGGGACAGTTGAATTTCTAGTTGACGAGTCAAAGCCTAACAACGTTTGTTTTTATTTCCTTGAGATGAATACCAGACTTCAGGTTGAGCACACAGTGACAGAGGAAGTCTTCGGCGTTGACCTCGTGGAGTGGCAAATACGGGTTGCGCGTGGCGAGACCCTACCAGCAGAATTCGCTAATCTGAAGCCACGCGGACACTCAGTGGAAGTTCGCATCTACGCGGAAGATCCAGGAACAAATTTCTTCCCCGCTCCAGGTGCTGTAAGAGCTTTTGTTCCCGCGATGGGTCGAGGCATCAGGTGGGAACTGGGAATTGATACGGTGGATGAGATTTCATCGAAGTTTGACCCAATGATTTCCAAACTGGTGTGTACTGCAGGTGATCGAGCCCAAGCACTTGAGCTGGTGGCGCAGACTCTTGAGCGTACTTTGTTTGCCGGCCCTAGAAACAATATCCAGTTTTTGATTTGGCTTACCCGCAATCCAAAGGTTCTTGAGAGGCCCGTTGATACACACTTTATTGCGCGGCATATTCAAGAAGCGCTTAGCTGGGAAGTGCAGTCTCGCAGGGATCTTGAGTCAACTGCCAACGATCTTTTAAGCCTTGTGGAAAACCACAAACTTTCAAGTCCAGAACTTTCCATATCAGGATCCGGAAAGCTCAGTGTTTCGCATGTTACAGCCGGTACATTCTCTGGAGGCAAAAGCCATAAACCTCAAGACAGCACAAAATTAGCTTCAGAGGCTATCAGCTCACAGTCAGCTTCTTCACCTGGAGAAGTGGGAGCACTCTCTCGTTATGGGTTTGCTCGCCTCAAGAAAAATCATGAAAAAGATCTTTCTTTCTCATTTACTACACACAAATCATCAAACCGAGCCGAATTTTGGGTCGGCATTTCTGGGCACAACTGGGTCCGCGTGGACGAGCGCAAGGTGGTATCCAGTTCCTCGGCTAGTGGATCCCAAGGTGATGGAATGACTGCCCCCGTGCCAGGTAAAGTCATCCAAGTGAATATTGCAGTTGGCGACGGCATAGCACCAGGCCAAGTGCTCTTTGTATTGGAGAGCATGAAAATGCAGTTTGAGGTCAAATCAACCCTGGATGGAAGCGTCGGTAAGATCTTAGTCACGCAGGGTGATCAAGTGACCGCCGGCCAGCGGCTTGCTGAATGGTCTGATAAACCATAATATATTCATATAGTTACATCGATTACACCGCGACCTTGAGAGCGTGCTAAAATAAAGGTCTGCTCGTTTGCGAGTGGTGTTTTAAATATTGTCTCAAGACGGCTTGGGTATAAATTTGATGGATACGAATATACAGCGTTTTTTTCGAGAGTCGGGACTCAAAGTTCTTGCCGTTTCAAGAATGAATGCCTGCGAGTACTCCATCATGATGCATCTGCTGAACACCGCCATGACGGGGCTTGAAAATCTGATTACCACTGAAAATGATCTCGCAGCTATGGTTGGTCACACTCCGCGCGAGGTACGCCAAGCCATCGAAGAGCTCGAAAACCGCCATATTATCAAGTCACGTTATGGCGACGGGCGACAGACGCCAAAGTTTCAAAGCTTAAGTCTTAGTGTGCAGTGGGATCTTAGCCGCTGGAAATTGGGGCTTCAAGAAATCCCAACCCATCACGAAGCTGTCATCTTACCTTTTAAACGTGGGTTTCCAAAACTTGCGGTCGTTGAGGGCAAAAAACACGGCGATCACGGTGATCGGCCAGTGATTCACAAAGCTGGCCTTGATGACGACACCGCTCAACGCATCATTGATACCTTTGCCAAGGGACGAGATCTCGACAAACACGAGCAAAAAATAAACCGCAATGTGGCGAGCGCTCTAGCAGCGGCTCACCCTATCGATCAGATTCTCATCATGATTAGGCACTTCGACCAACGCATTCCGTCCCTGTCCCTACTCGCCTCAAACTGGGATCAGTATGCCGAGCTCTATGAAGATGAGCATCAGACCCTAAACCTTTTTGGCCAACGCCAACGTCAATTTGAACTTGATCAAAAAGTCCGTGATGCGGCCCAAGCGACCCTTGAACGCCGCGAGCACTTGGAACTCGCAGATGACGAGGTCCAAGTTCTCGATCTTCTTGCAAACCATCGCCATCCGAGAAGACAACTTTTCTGGGCCTACCAAATGCGGCTTCGCTACCCAAAGCTCACGACATTTTTTGCCGACACCCACAACCTCATGCTGCCCATCACCCAAAGTGGGACTGTGGTTAAAATGCCGACGGATCAAAAGCCCGATTAATCAAAACTGAACATTATGTAAACTTAGCGATCTAATATCGCTGCGAGAGCGCACTCTTTCATTAACAGCTGTCTAAATGTGTAGGATTTTTAGGGGATAACTTCACTCGTAGTTTCAACCCGCTCCCAACTATGCCCCCAATCCGACGGTGGTGCGCTGGCAACACAATCAGATCCCACCTGACAACCTTTCACATATAGCCTATTGTCTTCAATTTTGGACAATACTTTAAATTCACTAAATGGGTTATCTTCAGTAGCAGAGCAAGCCGTTTTTTGCACTTCATGCCAAACATCAGGGCTCCCGTCTTGATCTTCGCCACTTTGATTGCCTCCAATTCTCATGCCGCAAACTTGATGTCCGTCATTGCCACTAGGCACCATGAACTTCACGGTTTCAACTGTGCCTTCGATTACATAGATTTTCGATCCTTGCGAGGCTGCGGTAGAAAACGTCAGTTTTTCCACTCGCTGCTCATTAAATAAAAGAACCTGACAACCTTCATCATAAAATTGAGATGCGCTGGCTTCAACAACGCCATTTCCCGAGTGATCGACACTAATCTTGACCGTCTCACTTCGATATCCACCTTCATCAGGAACACAATGTTGCCGCCAGCTACCTACGTAGTCCGCGTAAGGACTCACCGGTGACGCCGAATTTACCTGACTAATAACTACATTTGTCTCCACTTTCTTTTTCTCAACTATAGTATCTGAATAAATAGCCTGGAAGGCTCCGAAATTCGTGATGGAAATTTTTACTACACCAGCCGTTCCAAAATCCAGCTCGTCTCCAACAAAGGTCTCCAATCTGTTCTTAGACTCTCCTGGATAGATCGCCATGACGATCAGTTGTTTTTCTCCCCTCAAAGCAGTCAGAGCCGAGAATGGTATGGAGATTGCGAGGGGATTAGTGATGGAAACGGCTTGACTTGGAAGGACCGCAACAGCTGGGCCAGCTGCCGTGAGGTTGCTTGAACCGACTGCGGATGCAGTGGAGGAGCTGACCAGAGATTGCGCCTGGAAGATTGAAATATCGACAGGAAGCGATAGAGCTCCGGGAGGAATCACCACTGCAGCGTTTGTAAAGCTTGGGTCACTACTTGCGATACCACTAGCCGAAAGTATGGCGCCAGTGGCGGGATCGACCGTGTATGTCTTTTTGCCAGATGAGTCGACAACTGGCTGGCTGGAAGAGCCCCCATTTGATCCAGAGCTTCCACCGCCCGATGTGCAACTCGCTAGGTAAATACTCGATGCCAACACCCAGCTCAGGCTCAACATAAATCGACTTTGCATATTCCACCTCTGCCAACCGAATAGGTTTCCTAGCACCTAACCAAAGGAGCTGTAAGGAGGTCGGCAGGTATTGGAAAATTATGAATTTTAAAAATAATATTTCATGAATTCAGAGCCTTACAAGAAGACGGCGATCAGCCCTCAAGCAGACCTTGCATGAAATCACGGCTACTGAAGGCACGCAGATCCACGGCTGATTCTCCTACTCCCACATAGCGAATAGGAATTTTAAATTCATCAGCTATACCAATAATGACGCCACCTTTCGCGGTGCCATCTAGCTTGGTCACAACAATACCCGTTACCTTTGTCACCTCATTGAATGCTTTAACTTGCTGCACCGCATTTTGACCAGTGGTTGCATCGACGACAATCCAAGTATCCTGAGGTGCCCCATCATGCGCCTTGCTAATTGATTTTTTGATTTTTGAAAGCTCATCCATCAAATTATTTTTGTTGTGAAGACGACCGGCGGTATCAATGATCAAAACATCCATGTCTCTTGCTTTTGCCGCCTGGACACCATCGTATGCAACAGCAGCTGGATCTGCACCTGGATGCTGTTTAATGACAGGCACATGATTACGATCACCCCAAATTACAAGCTGCTCAATGGCTGCCGCCCGGAAAGTATCAGCCGCGCACAGCATGACATTCTTACCCTCAGCCTTGAATTTTAACGCAAGCTTACCGATGGTCGTTGTTTTACCAACACCGTTAACTCCTACCACAAGTAAGACATAGAGACCTTGGCTTGGCATATTTTCCGGTTGGTCAGCCTCCGAAAATATCGACGTAGCCGCATCAGCTAGAGCCCCGCGCATGGTTGACCAATCGACTGTTTGACCAGAAAGCCTCTCTTTGACTTTCGCCACTAAACGATCAGACGCCTTGACGCCCACGTCAGCGCGATACAAGACCTCATGCATTTTCTCTAAAGTTTGATCATCAATACGAGCACCACTGGAAAATATTCCCGTGAGTCCGCCGGTGAGGGCGTCGCGTGTTCGAACCAGTCCACGTCGCAGTGACGTGAATACGCCCTCTTGGTCAATTCGAGCCTGCCCTAGTTCCGTCTCCGTCGCCTCAAGTTTTTCGGCCCCACTAATTCCTTCGGCCTGCTCAGCCTCAGTTGGCAGTGATTTCAAATCTTTTTGGAAACGGTCAACCTCGTGGGTCCGACGCCAGCGAATATACATGGTGAGGAACGCCACAAGCGCTACAACAACCAAAAGAGGTCCCATCAGCAAAAGCCATGTATTTTCGTGGTTTCCTGCGTTTTGCAGATACTCGAAAGGATCACTTTGCATGATTGACTCCAAACATCTATCATTGATAAGGGCTGATTTGGGCCCGTGAAACCCCTAGTTATACATCAGATAGGCTCTGTAATGTTAAAAAAATATGGCCCAAAATATCAAATTGCGATTTTTTTAGGCAGCATATTCCTCTTTATTTCGGAGAGTTACGCTGCCGGTGTCACGCCCACCCCAGACCCGCAATTGCCCAACATTGGCGAATCCGTGAGCATTCAGACAGATAACACCAGAGCGCTCGATCTTTCTCCACACATTTGGGATCGGTATGTTCGGGGATTTCGTCGCGACCATAATCTTAATATTGAGTCGGGTTACGCCTCCAGTTTTTGGATTGTCGACAAATTTGGTGATTTGAGAAGCGAGCAGTATCGCTCGCGCCAGGTCGTCCTGATTGGTCGCTATACGTTTCATATTCTAATTGCGGGGAAAACTGGCTACTTCCTTGGCTCAAGCGCGGGATATACACTCGCCGATGAAAAAAAGATTGATGACCAATTCCAACCTTCCCCCTCCTGGCTACTACCTGGCGTCCAAACTGGACTTGTCTACAATTACGATCCTTCAGGACGAATCTTTCTTGGCATTGGCGCGCAGTTAGAGCGATTTAACGACCTGAGGACAAAAAGATCATCGGGTGAGTGGGGAAGCGCCGCAATGACAGGCGAGTCCTATGAGGTTTATCTTGGCGCTGACGTCTTTTTTCTTCTGGATACTGCAATACACTTCGCCTGGTCAGACTCCACAACTTTTTTCAAACGACCGACCGATGCCAACGATAAACTGGTTGACGTCAAAATGAAACGCCGTAGCCAGGGTGCGTCCGTAGGGCTTCTGTATCACTTCCTGTAGTCAACTTGTGCTATAATAGCGCAGGACCAACAGCAAATCACTGCCTTTGGAGGCTAAAGCCCATGTCCAGTGACTCAAATAACAAAAGAAAATCCGTCGAAAATCAGGGCGTGTTAAAAACAAGCCCTCGCGGCAATATGGATGAATTTGAGGCTGTAAGTAGCATTGTCACCAGCAACTCTGGCCTCATGTCCCGAGTTCTGGAGAAAATCCGCATCCAACGCCGGGACAGTCAAACGCCTGGAAAATCTGCAAATAAACCCGCCGAACAAGCCAAAAAGTGATGTCTCTACAAAAATATGTCACCTTAAATTTTTTCCTTATACTCAGTATTTTTCTACTGACTACGTTCGGCTGCGTCTACTTATCTCGCGACAAACGGTCAGATGGATCAGTCGTTGAGCGCAATAAAGAAAGTCGCCCGGCATGGGTAGATTCACCGACAAACCAACTCCTCTACACCTCATCAGAAACACGTTTTCACTTCGCAATTTTAAAAGCCAGAGATCTCCCCATCGCCGTAAAAAAATCACAGATTGCAGCCATAGAAGCCAGCTTCCCTCTTTGGCTACCAATCTTCGATCAAGCACTCAAGGAGATTAAAGAAATAAAAGTGCTTACCAATTCGAGTAAGACCTCAAGTGAATTTTCTGAGTTTAAAAATCAATTCGCCCACCGTATTCACGCTGAAGTCGCCCAGGTTGAAGATATTTATTTCGAACGGATCAAACTCGATGACTACAAATCAACACCAGAACTCCAGGGAGTTAGCGAATACTTTGACGTACACACCTTGGTACATTTAACCCCGATCGATCAGGAAAAATTCACCAAGGATCTCGCCGAGCAAATGAAAGAAGCACGCAACAAGCAAATTCGCAGTGCGGGCCAGAGCCTTTTAAAAAGATTGTCGGCCAAGCCTCTTCTGGACGGGAAGTCCAGAAGACCTAAGGGGAAGAAATAGCTTCTAGATATTCGAAGATCATTTGGTGGTTTAAGATCAAATAAGCCAACAAAGCCAGCAGTAGAATTCCAGACAAAAGTCTCAAAACACCCCCCGGGGTGGACTTTGATGACTTTTTTAAATCCCTTACGACAATACTCAGATTTTGAGTACCATCCAGTGCATCTTCCGGCATTGGGAAATTTTTCAGCTGTATAAGACTTTCTTCAAGTTTTTCTTTAGACTTGCCCAAGGCAGATTTCAAGACACTTTGTGCGTGATCCAAATACTCCTTAACATCATTTTCGTCATAACTGGTAATATCAGACACGTCACCGACTGAAAAGCCGTAGCGCAAGTGTAGCAAAATAACCTCACGCTGTGTGGCCGGTAGCGATCTGACAACACGTTCAAGCTCCTGCAACTGGGCCGAAATTTTTTCACTTAGATCTTCATCCGGCGCCGAATAAGCGGCGTTTTCTAGCTTTGATGTGTCAGCATTCCAAACGTCCATGGAGAATGACCGGGCGGTCCGATAAAAAAGTACAAGAAATTCCTCCAGATCGTCTTCTTGGTCAGCTACGCTTGTGAGGCCACTCACGGCTTCTTGCATAACGTCGAGTGACTTTGATACCTGGCCCGTCATTCGCATCAGGTAATCAAACAACCTTTCCTTCTCAGACCCAACAATCGCTTCCAACGCGTCGGAGTCGCCGTTTTTAAACTTTTTAAATAGGCTTTTTAGTTCTTGAGGACGATACTTCATGACTGATAATCCTTAGGCGGAGCTTCCGGATAACATGACTCCAATCGAGCCAACACAATAAAGTAAAGCACTGACAGTGGCGCCATAAATGCTAGCACGCGCGACGTATCCTGACCACTCAACCCCAAATATGAGACAATTGCGTACACTGGGATTACGACCAAATGCCCCAAAGCCAGATAGCGCCACCAAACTTTAGGAATTAGGCCTTTGAAATTCCAGGCCCGCCCCAAAACTCCCATCTGGACACCAAGGATGATCACAAGCATATCAAAAGGCCAAAATAAAAGGATGTTTAGATTGTGATGTAAATCCGTATGACTGGAAAAAAGCCAAGCAGCAAAATGGGTTAAACCAAAAAAGCCGTGGGTCAATCCCCACCAAAGGCTGACCATTCCGAATACGCGAAAACACCACTTCGGAAGATCAACGCGATTTTCCCGCATCCGCGCAAACATTAAAAAACCGACGAAAAAAAGCGGTAGACCAGAAAATATCCATGTCATGAGATAACCATCGATCGCCTGGTCTGAGGGATTTGGCAAATCGACTACTACACGGTGATTTATCAGCAGAGGTTGGCTGCCATCAATTTGGCCATCATCACCAACACGTGGCGCTTTGGCAAGATACTCGCGCAATTTAACCGGATAAAACATTTCCTGCCACGCTGTAATTTTATGATCACTGTCGCCGTTAAAAATGACATCCAGCCCCCACGCGACAAACGGGTTTATGGCTAAATTCGTTCGGACATAATCTCGGTAAGTGTATTCCGTCTTAAGGCTGTCAAATTGACGCTTTAATGCGCCACCAGCGAGTTCATCCAAATAGTCTCTAGGAATCGTGGCGCAGTTGTTTCGGAAATACTGGTATGGATATTTATAGTTGGCAGGCTGGGCGTTCCAAATAATCTTTTCCATGAGCTGTTTTTTTTGGTTTTCGCTCAGCGCGAGCTCATCTTCAACAACCCTACGTTTTTCCACATTCCGGTAATAGTTAATCGTGGCACCAGAACCACTAAATCCCATTTGATAGATCAAGATCCCGCGAAAAAACTTTGGGATAAACATCGGATCAGAAAAATCGAAAATCCCCCAATTGACCATGTAGTCAAGATTGTTGGAGGGGTCCTCAACGCGAAGCATTGTATGACCATACCGGGAATAGAGATTATCTCCCAATCCCACCGTCATTAAACTAATTCTTGTTTTGGCAAGATCTGATGGCATGGGTGGGATGAAATCTTGGGCCATCATCGCCTGAGGTGCCCATGACCACAAAGACGCCGTCAGCAGAACGGCCATAAAATTGCTTATCAGAGTCTCAGGTTTGATCATCTCGGCGCGCCTGAAGCTCAGTTTTCAGTTTTAAACGACTTTCCCGGCGCAAACGAGCTGAAGCATGCCGTCGTTTTTCCTCATCAGACTGTAGAATAATCCCTGGAATTGTTGTGGGCTTACCATGGCTATCAAGAGCCACAAATGTCAAATAAGCAGAGGCCGTGTGAAAACGCTCACCTGAAATTGGGTTTTCTGAGATAACTTTAACACCAATTTCACAACTTGTACCGCCAACGTAGTTTACAGAAGCTTGAATAGTGACCACCCACCCGAGTTTGACTGGAGCAAGAAAATGCATGGCATCAACACTTGCCGTGACCACTTGTTTGGCGCAATGTCGCATGGCACAAGTGGCTGCCGCAATATCCACCCAACTCATCACCGTCCCGCCAAAAACGCTACCCAAAGCATTCGTATGCTGTGGTAAAACCATCTCGGTCATAGTCACTTGACTCTGGGCAACAGGCTTCAAAGGCAGGGATTGTGATGAGACTTCCAAGGATTACTTCTCCCGCGGCAAGGTTAGACTCACTGATTGCTGCAATCCTCGCGTTTGCACGATGACGACGCGATTTTTTCCACCACGCTTTGCCGCATACATGGTCTCATCGGCCAGTCGAAGCACCGTCTGCTTGTCTTTCGCGTGCTCTGGACAAGAGGCTACTCCGATTGATGCTGAAACATGGAGCGGATCTGATGAACCTTCGGCTCTAAATCTAAAACGATCAACTTGCGCACGAACTCGTTCAGCCGCCAAAAGGGCCTGTTTGCTGTTGGTCCCAATAAGAACAACAACAAACTCATCTCCACCATATCTGATGACCACATCGACATCCCGAAGAGCACCCTTAATTTGCTCACCCACTTGCCTGAGAATACTACTGCCAGTCAGATGTCCATAAACATCATTAACCTGTTTAAAATTATCTAAATCGATGAACAGCAAACTGAACGGAGTATGAAATCGCTGTAGACGCCGAAACTCGCTATCGAGTGCCACGTCCAAATACCTAAAATTGAACAACCCCGTGACGTCATCTTCGTAAAGTAACGACTGGGCTGCGTGGAGACGTTTTAGCCATCTCGCAGCCTGCTGGGCTGATTCAATCATAAATCCCATGATGTCAGTACCGGCAGGCAAGCCTGTGCTAATCATGACGTTAGGCGCTAGCCGATCAATCTCTTTACTTGTCCAAACCAAGACGCCAAAATTATCTTTTGGATCAGCAAATCGCGCGCACCAGAAATCTTCGCCTTTCAGATTCAGGCGAATTAGGCCCGATGCATCCAGCTGGGAAATTACCGCTGGCTGGTTGAGCATTCGCTTCAACTCGAGTGTCATATCTTCCGGAAATGATTTGGCGCCCTGAAATGTCACTGGGTGAGTTGATACGGAGAATTCCGACAAGGCAGCATCACAACTAATAAATGACAGCCTATCAACACCCACCCAACTGGACAGCATCACGACCAGTTTTCTTAAAATTCCCTTCAAACTAACTTCCGACTCAAATTGCTCATTGCAATAGCGCGAAAACTCCAAAGCTGTTCCCTGAAAGGTGCCAAAAGAAGATGAACTCACGTCCTTGAGGGCAGCAAGGAGGTCATCTGAAAAGTTTTCTGGCAAAGTAGAGCTCACCCGTCGACCCTTTCAGCCAAATAGCGAGGGATTTTAACCTGTTAACATTATACCCTCAAGTCAGCTTTCGCTTAAACACGGTCCTGTCGCACCATGATGCTCACACAGCCACCTAATGCATTGAAAGAGGAGGGGTTTTCAGGGAATATTCTGAAATTGCAAAGATTGATTAAAAGCACCACATCAGCCCGCTGGCGCTAGCCATAGAAAGATCTCATGCCCCCAGAGTAGATAGACCACTGCTCCTGAAGCTAGATAAGGTCCAAAAGGGATGCGCATTTGCCAGGAAAATTTACGCGCAATCAACATCACCGTAATCGCTAAAATACTTCCAACAAAACTACCAAGAAAAAGCGTCGGAAAAACCGACTGCCAGCCGAGCCAACCACCGATGGCGGCCAAAAGCTTCACATCGCCAAATCCAAGCCCGTACTCCCTGCGAATCAGCCAGTAGGCCCAGGCAATCACGTACAAAACACCGCCTCCTGCGATCAGGCCGACTGCTGATGATCTAAAATCCAAGTCTGGATGGAGGGCAACAACAACAGGTGACAAGAGAATCATTCCGATACTTAGGACGTCTGGGATAATCATGAGTTTTGCATCAATAACACTCATGATTAGCATGAGTGATATGAACGTGACAGCATGTATCCAGCGCAAAAAAGCATTTAATTCGAAAACAGGGGTCTCCAACGACCAACCTAAAAACGGAAATTTGAAATAAATACCGGCAAATATAATTGCTCCGGCCAACTCAATCATAGGGTATTGCCACGACAACTTCGCGCCGCAGCACTTCGCACGTCCGCGCAAAATAAAAAAACCAAAAATGGGAACATTCAAATAAACAGGGATCTGCGCGCCACAGGCAGGGCAAACTGAACGCAACTGTTTAAAGAATGTCTGCTCAGGAATTCTGATAATGCAAACATTCATAAAGGAACCAATACAGGCACCTAGTGCAACTACTGACCAGAACGTAAACGACTGGCTTGCCAAAAAAACTGTATGAATAATCGAGTTCACTGCGCCTCCGGAGAAGGATTAGCCGGTGGTTGATTTGTGTTTTCTTCAGGTGGCTCTGCCTGGACAGCGGGATTTTCAGCCGCTCTACCCTCCACATTGGGCTCAGTTTGTGGTTCTAAAGTTGGCTGGCTCTCCACGCCCGCAGCTGGGGGTTCTGGAACAAATGGCTCTTCCATGACAGGAGTCTCTTGCGTTTCATTGATCGTTTCATTGATCGCCTCCTCACAGTCACGGTCACCCCTGCAGTCGTCATCGGCCTCTGGATTTGCAATACCCATCACTGGAAGGCCGAAGTTACCACGCGCCAAGGCCGTATCTCTTTGCACATCCGTTATATAACCGGCCATATATAAATTACTGACGATGCGTGCAAAGCGCCTTTGACCGAACGGCGTCAAGGCCTTGGCCCTAAGACCTTTACTCCATTTGTTGGGACTAGGAATTACAATCGCCAAATTTACTGCTTGTTCAATCGTCAGCAATTCAGGCCTAGTTTTGAAGTAATAATTACCAGCGGTTTTTACACCGTAAATTCCACCGCCAAATTCACACAAGTTGATATACCACTCTAGAATTTGATTTTTTGACAAAAGCAGCTCAAGAAAAATGGTACCTGCCGCCTCTCGGATCTTACGAATAATGGTTTTTTCTCGGCTCAAAAATGCAGTTTTGACCAGCTGCTGACTAATGGTCGAGGCACCGCGGACGTAGCGTCCCTTTTTGCGATTCAGTTCGATTGCTTTACGGATCGCCTCAAAATCAAAGCCAAAATGCTGATAAAACTTCGCATCCTCTGCCACAACAACAGCATGGACGAAGTGTCTGGAAACTTTTTCAATTGAAATCCAATTCTTGGTTCCTGGCCCCACCTCAACATCTATGGGTTGACCCTTGGCATCCAGTCGGGTCACCGTGATGGTGGGGAGGAACAAAGCTGGAATAAACGGTACAAACCAGAAAAAAAATAACATTGTGATCAGACTAAACAAGAACACGCGGCGGTGATACCACCGCCGCGATTCATGATCCTGATCTGCTAACTCACTGAGATCCTCGTCTCGCCAAGACTGCGGCTTTGAAGACTCTGAGAATTTCTCACTCGCCAAAATTTACTGCCCCTGACCGCGAGCAAACTGGAACTGTTGCACTTCGGCAGTCTTACCATTTTTAACGGTGTAGATACCGATGAATTGTGCGCCTTTGGATTTTGCGTAGTTTACCGTGTAGCGGACCTGAACTTGGTCTCCACGTGCCATCCCGTCAGTAAAGGTTGCCTGCGATAAGGCACCGAAGCCCTGAGAGTCGCCGATTCTTGCAAGTAGTGACTCAACCGGCTTTTTTGAGATATTTTTGATGTCGTCTTGGGTCAATTCCTTGGACTTCTTTACTTCAACGGGCTTGAACCAATCGCCGATAATCTCAAGTTTCTCTATCTTGACATCTTTGATTGGCTTATCACTGGCTGCTTTAACCAAAGAAATTTTCTTTACGACATCGTAGCCAGAAACAACTTCGCCGAAAATGGAGTGCCGGTTGTCGAGATGCGGTGTTTCTTTGACCGTCACAAAAAACTGGCTGCCGTTTGTGCTAGGACCGCTGTTGGCCATAGACAACATCCCAGGCTTTGAGTGGCGCAGTGACGGATTAAACTCGTCGCCAAACGTGTAACCTGGTCCGCCCGTACCGTTACCCTTGGGATCCCCACCCTGAATCATGAAATCTGGTATGACGCGGTGAAAAATCAAACCGTTGTAGAAGCCTTTTCTCGCTAACTCGACAAAATTTGACACTGTCATCGGAGCTTCTTTGTAAAAAAGCTTGGCTTCAAAAACACCTTCAGTGGTGGTGAATTTTGCCTTTAGTTCTTTGTCGTCAGCGGCGACAGATGCCGTCGCTGAAGTCATGATACATGCCAGTAGTAAGCTCACTAAAATCGATAATCGCATGGGACCTCCAGTTCAACTGCCATAAAACCGTTAAGAAATTCTAACAACATGAAATAACTCGAAATCAACTGAAATTTGCCGGCAATCATACCAGAAACAATTGAAGCAGCAAATGTTTGCAATGCGGGTTGTCAGTCACCAATGCCAAACCACTGCCCACCCCAAGCTACCCCGCCAACAATCGCCGTCAAAGTTGGGTTTTTCGGCGAAAAATTCTTTTGAATGTCCAAGCCAATACGTCCCCAAATCAAATCCGCCAATGGAAAGTCAAAACTGATGCCAGAAGCGAGATGCAGTCCCCAACCGATCCGGCTAGCCTTTTCCCCCGACACCTCGGCCGCATTACGATCCATGGTACGATGGGATCGGGCAAGTCCCGAGGCACCCCTAACTCGGAGTCCGTAGTAGCCATCCCATAGGGGGACCGAGTGTTCCCAAACAAAATCTAAATAAATTTGAGACAGTTTGGCATTATCCGCAACTAACTCATGGCGTGAATAAGCCGCCGCAATGCCGACTGCATTGGCCCGGTATTTTGTCCAGAGTACTGAACCACCACCCGTGATACCAGGAGAGGGGCTCGCGAGACCGCCTGTAATATCCACGCGCATGATGTCATGATCATCAGTGAAAATGTTGCCGGCAAAGGCTGGGCTATGAGCTAAGCCAATAATCATGCAGCCGAAAAAAGCTGCTATTAATAAGTTTCTGCTGCGCACAGTTGCCGCCTTATAACCGGTGGTACACCGGCGAATTATGACTGTAACGAAAGACTCCAGATATTAACAAAAGATGACCCCTAAGACATCAATATTTCTTCTTTCTAATCGAAGGCTTAGATGCTATAGTCCAGCCCTATTTCAGGAGGTGGGCTGTGGCTCTTGAGCCAGCACGCAAGGCTAAAATTTTTGCTGTTATTTCAGGCCTTTTAATCGCAGCGTTCGCTGGGTCGCTCCTTTACTTTTGGTCAGCTGGCGTTTTCGAAAGTGAAGATGAACAGATTAAAAAATTAACAGCGGCCATTATTCCAGATAATTCAATCGTTCTTGATCGCGCGGGCAATAAAATCGGCGAATACTACAACCACTTTCATGTGGAAGTAGCTTACAAAGACATCCCGCAGGGGATGGTCAACGCTCTTTTGGCGATCGAGGATCGTAAATTCTTTGAACATGAGGGTGTTAACTGGAAGTCGATGTTCAGAGCATTGATCAGCATCGTTTCCTCTGGCCGACTTAAACAAGGCGGCTCGACCATCACCATGCAGCTCGTTAAAAACTATCTTCTGACGCGCGAGAAAAAAGTTTCTCGCAAACTTCGAGAGATTATTCTTTCTTACTACGTGGAGAAAAATCTCTCGAAAGAGCGTATTTTAGAGCTTTACCTAAACACCATGTATATGGGGCACGGAGCTTACGGCGTCGGAGCCGCATCGATTGTTTATTTTGGACGCCCCCTAAACGAATTATCACTTGCTGAATTTTCACTGCTTGCTGGGCTTTTCCAGGCGCCGAGTGCTTTTGACCCGCACCGAAATCCACAAGGTGCGCTGCGCAGACAAAAGGTAGTTCTCGACGCGTTGCTGAACGCAAAACTAGCAACAAAAGACGAGATTGAGGCGGCGCGCCAAAAAGTTTTAGAATTTAAACCATGGACGCCGATCAATGAAACCATCGCCCCGTTCTTCGTATCATGGATTCGTAGTGAAGTTGGCACCCTTTTAGGTGAAGACGACACAGTATTGAATGATCGCGGCTACCGTATCACAACGACGCTCGACAAAAACTTCCAGGAATTAGCTAACAAAGCCGTTCTTGATAACCTGGGGGCCCTTGACGTCCTTCAGACCAAAATCAATTCCAACCCCAAAAAGAAAACTCCGGAGCGAATTGAGGCTGCTCTTCTTGCCAGTGATCCCAAGACGGGAGCCGTCTTGGCCATGGTAGGCGGGCGCAACTTCAGAGAGTCCCAGTTCAACCGAGCCGTTTCTGCCAAGAGATCCCCAGGCTCTGTCTTCAAGCCTGTTGTTTTTAGCCTGGCACTTGAACGAGGGATGGTTTGGTCAGACTTGGTTTATGCCAGCCCCGTGGCCGTTGGCAAATTCAGGCCAAAAAACCACAAGGGCGACGACATGACGGAGGCCACTCTCATCAAGGCCCTTGCCAGATCGCTCAACACGCCAGTCATCAGCCTAGCCCAAAAATACGGGATGCAGAATGTCATCGAACGTGCAGAGCTGATGGGCGTGCGTTCGCCGATGAAGCTCGAGACCGGCGTCGCCATCGGGGGCTTTAGTGCCACGATGTTTGATGTCGATGCCATTTACAGAACGATGGCCAACCTCGGACTGAGACATGAGTCACACGCCATCACTAAGATCGAGGATCGGGACGGTAACATTTTGTTTTCGTACGATGCTGCAACCCAAGACCCCATTCAAGCCCTCTCTCCAAATGTCGCAGAGCTATTGCGTTCAGGTTTACAAGCTGTCTTGTCCCATGGAACCGCCAGCTCAATTGCGCACATGGCGGGCTACGCCGCAGGTAAAACAGGGACATCTGATGACTCTCGTGACAACTGGTTTGCCGGTTACACGAAAGATATCGTAGCAACCGTATGGGTTGGGGGCGACAATCACTCACCATTGGGCGACGCTGCCAGTGGCACATCCCTTGCCCTTCCAATGTGGAGAGGCTTTATCGAAGGACTTGTCGCTGCGGGATTACCAGCAGTCAGCTGGCCAATACCAGACTCGATGGTGGCGGTCACGATTGATCCAGATTATGGTAATGTTGCCGAACAAGGTGTTTCAGCGCTATTCCCTGAAAATAAAAAACCAAAAAAATCGCAGGCCGCCGCAGATATGCGAACTTTAAAAACAGAAAAAGGCGCCTACCGTGAGCTAAAACTAGGTGATTAAACTGGGGTTACTCTTGCGAAAAGCTCATTTTTTAATACTTTTTTTCTTACTATTTGCTTGCTCCATGAGCATGACAAGCTGCTCCGTCATTGGTCCTAACAGCTCTGTCGAAGTGTTGTCGCCCGCCAATCAAGTTACAGAAACAGTACTGACTGCGCGCCACTACAAATCCGAGGAGCACTGTGTGCGTGCCCTGGAAGTCATTCCAAAAAACCTATTGGCCTCCCTTGAACCCCTCTCAAACGAGCAGCGGGCACGCCTTCCTTGGCCAGAGCGGCTGCGAAATTATACGCCAAAGCAATGCCGCTCATTCAAAAAACGTGGGCAAATCCTCGGTGAACTTGATGAAATATTTTCGGCAAAGAATACACGCGTGGGGGTTATTTTGCCGGAATCCTCGCCAAGCGAGCAGGCAATTCAGACCATTTTAAGCCAAATGAAAATGCAATTGGCAACCCTCGGCTACTCATCCGAGCAAACACTCGTCATAAGACGCGTTGGCAAAGAACGCGTTGATGCCCTTAGAAGTGCGGCCGAACTGGTTCACTTAGACCGCGTAGCGATTATAGTTGGAGGACTCAACGCCAATCACGCCAGCGCCATCACGCAAATTGCTGATCAGTCGCAGACTCCCGCCCTTATCATAAATGCCCATGCCCAACTTGGGATCACGAGACAAACAATGCGGGTCTACCCGCCAATAAAACGTCTAGCTACCCGGTTGGCTGAAAACTTTAAAAATAATGATATTAAAACCGTGACGGCGCTATTCCCTATGGGGGCTAATATTGACTTGTACAACCTACTGCGCCAAGAGCTGGGTGGTGGCTACGCTTATTCCCAAGCATCTTACGACCCTGAAAATCCGCAGTCGATTTTGAACGCGGTCAGATCACAGGCATCCCGGCTTGTCGGTTCGTCTGGACGTCCAGCCGTGCTGATTTTGGACAATTTCAGAATGGTCCGCCATATCGTCAATATTTTGGCCACGTCTTTACCTGGCAATAAAATTTTATTTGCCGGCAATCAACAATGGCGGTCGCCGGCTCTAGTTATTCCCCGCGAGGAAACCCTACAGGGCGCAATCTTTGTTGATTTTATCGGCAATTATCGCAATCTTCCCAGTTCGATCGAGACGCCGATCTCAGATAATGATTATTTCACAACCGCACAAGCGGCCAGCAAAATTGACTATCAGATCATCGGTCACAGGCTAGGAAGTCTCGCAGGCGAGGCTGCTCGTTTCGGACTTAGTCGCCACGAGATCGCGCGACGCCTCCAGTCTATAAGCAATCGCTGGGATCCTTACTTCCCCAAGTCTGAACTAACTTTTGACCAGAAACGCGAAAGCAGTTGGCCGGTTTTTCTCTTTCAGGTCACTGACGAGGCCATCAAGGAAATTTAATTTTATGACGAGCATGCACGCGGAAGTTACTCACCAGCAAAAATTCAAGTTTCAGTCCACCATTCGCGACCACTCGTTTGTAATGGATACAAAGCAAGCCGCTGGTGGAGATAATGAAGGGCCGTCTCCTAAAGAGCTTCTACTTTCATGTATTCTTGGTTGTACGGGCATGGACATAATCGCCATGTTAAAAAAGCACAGTATCACCCCAAAAAAGCTCCACATTTCAGCTGATGCTGAGGCGCGTCAGGAACATCCAAGAATTTTTCTGGCGATTCACTTAAAGTTCGATCTGGAAGACGATCGACTATTGCCCGAAGTCGTGAATGATGCTGTTCAACAAAGCCTAACTAAATACTGTGGCGTTAGCGCCATGGTTTCGAAAGTCTCACCGATCAAGTATCAGGTCAGACTCAACGGCAGTGACATTGGGAGTGGTCAGGCTGACTTCGGCCTGTAGCCGAAGCCCCCTTAAACTGTCGAGGAATCACCCGGCTGTCAAAGCTCTTCAAACTCCCCACGTTTTCTATTTTTTCTTACGTTATCCCAATTAAAGACCCGCCCATTCATGGCGACATAAACGCCAGGCTGTAGTGCTTGGACGAAGCCAATGGCGCAACCCATATTAAAAAGACCGTCTGAACTGCCAAACTTAAACGGGATCATGGCACCGGTCAGGACGATGGTCTTTGGTAAATTCGCTTGGCCAAGAACTTTCGCCGTCTCGACCATGGTATCGGTACCGTGAGTGATGATGATCTGGTTGTCCTGACAGCGCCTGCAATTATCTAGAATCGTCTGGCGATCACCGTCATTCATCTCAAGGCTATCGACCATCATGAGAGTTGTCGATATCACATCCTGCTTACAGCGTCCGAGTGCCAGAAGCTCATTGATGTGTGAGTCTTTAAAGAACAAAGTTCCGTCAATTTCATTATATTCTTTATCGAATGTGCCGCCAGTTACAAAGACTCGTATCGCCATTTGACTCCCCAAGTCGCACTGTGGGCCCTTGGCCCTTTTGATATTAAAAAGGACGAGCTAATCAGCTCGCCCTTTGATTTTACCAATAAACTAAAATTAATTCCCCATACCAAGCACGCCCAACAACCACGAATGAGCTGATTGGAAGAATGGCACGAAAACCAAGCTAATGATCGCCATCAGCTTCATAAGAATATTGAGTGACGGTCCTGACGTATCCTTAAAGGGGTCGCCTACGGTATCACCCACCACAGCAGCTTTATGTTTGTCTGTACCTTTACCCTCATGCTTTTCAATATATTTTTTGGCGTTATCCCAACCACCGCCAGAGTTTGAGGTTGAAAGGGCCATAACGAGACCGGAAACCATGGAACCAGCGAGCACACCCGCAAGCGCCTCAACGCCAAAAACTACCCCAACGACAATTGGTGAAGCGATCACCAAAATGGCCGGGGCGATCATTTCC
This sequence comes from bacterium, assembly GCA_037134655.1. Classification (GTDB taxonomy): domain Bacteria; phylum Bdellovibrionota_B; class Oligoflexia; order Oligoflexales; family RGVZ01; genus CAMDKS01. The sequence continues at coordinate 19,701 of JBAXLR010000017.1, forward strand.
TTAAGAGCAGAGTTGGTGGAAATGGCAACACAGCTTCTGTAATCAGGACGTGCCTTACCCTCTAGCAGACCAGGAATGTCTCTGAACTGCCGGCGTACCTCGTGTATCATACCCTCGGCAGCGCGACCGACAGCCAACATGGTTTGCGCAGTAAATAGGAATGGCAAAACACCGCCAACAAAAAGCCCAGCAAATACGATCGGCGAAAGCATGTTCAAAGCTTCAAAGTGAGCTCTGGTCAGGAAGGCCGCAAACAGAGCTAGAGCGGTCAATACCGCAGATCCAATTGCAAACCCCTTACCAATCGCCGCCGTGGTGTTGCCAGCTGCATCGAGTAAGTCTGTTCGCTCACGGATTTCTTTTCCGAGTTCCGCCATTTCAGCAATGCCGCCGGCGTTGTCAGAAACTGGGCCGTAGGCATCGATGGTAAGACCTGTCGCAATGGTTGAAATCATCCCTATTGCAGAGAGCGCAATGCCGTACATGCCGGCCATGGTCCAGGCAACGTAAACGGTTGCGGCAATAGCCAAGACTGGAACAACCGCTGACTCATAGCCAAGGGACAGTCCGTAGATAATATTGATGGCAGGGCCTTTGTCGGAGGCCTGAGCTAATCGTCTAACGTGCTTAAAGCCATGGGATGTGTAAACCTCAGTCATATAACCGATCAGCATTCCAGACCAAAGTCCGGCCAAAACAGAGTAAAGAACTTTGTCGTTTGTTATTTCCATTCCACCAATCGTAAACGATTCGATCATTAGATTCTTGGTGACAAAGTACATGGCTATGGACATCAGCACAGTGGAGATAATTAACTGTCCGCGTAGGGTCGGCTCAACCTGCTTCGCATCGGGACTGAGGCGGGCAAAAAATGCCGTAACCAGGCAAACCGGAATACCAATGGCACTAATCAAAAGAGGATATAAGAGAGCGTTTAAATTGCCTGCGAGAGCGGCGGACGTCGCACCAATAACAAGAGCCGCACAGGTAGCTTCGGCGCATGAGCCGAATAAGTCAGCGCCCATACCGGCAATATCACCTACGTTATCACCCACGTTATCAGCGATAACTGCAGGGTTACGGGGGTCGTCTTCGGGTATGCCTGCCTCAACTTTTCCAACTAAGTCAGCCCCGACGTCTGCGGCCTTCGTGTAGATACCCCCGCCGACGCGGCCAAAAAGCGCCACTGTTGATCCACCCAAGCCAAACCCAGCGACCATCTCCATTATATAGTGCTTCTCAATCCCAGACTGGGCGAGCATGGAATCGAATAAAACCACAACCGCAAGTAATCCCAAAACCGCAAGCCCTGTAAGACCAAAGCCCATGACGGCACCTGACCTAAATGCAACAGTGAACGCCTCGGTAATGCTACGGCGAGCAGCGACAGCAGTTCTGACGTTGCCTTTGGTCGCAATTTTCATTCCCATAAAAGCGCAGACACTGGAGATCAGAGCTCCAAGTACAAATGCAACCGCAGTGTAGAGCCCCTCATTGACACCAGCCGTTTCGGGGTTATCCAGGGCAAATGCAATAACAACAGCGAAAGCCGCTGAAAATAAACCTACGAATTTGTATTCCTGAGCCAAAAATGCCATGGCCCCTTCTGATATGGCACCAGAAATCTCTTTCAAGCGCGCGACCACATCCTCTGTCGCGTTAATTTCTGCCGCTGATAATTTCAAAGAATTGACCTTCATGGCAAAATAGGCCGCCACACATAGGGCTAAAATTCCGCAGATGGCGATAATACCGATAACAGACTCCACCGAGACCTCCTAAAAGCGAGTTCATACAAACCCTGGGACAAGAAAACGAGCTCTCGTTTATGCCAACAAAGACCAAGCACTTCAATAGATTTAGGGAGCATTGTCTATTGTTTGGGCATGTGCGCGCAAAAAACCCTGTGTGGGGTTAGCCCACACAGGGTTTGATTGCAAAAGACTACCTAAAAAGGAAGTCCAAGGAGAATTACTTCTTCTTGGCGGCCTTCTTAGTTGCTTTTTTAGCAGCCTTTTTACGGGTTGCTTTTTTTGTCGCTTTTTTAGCAGCCTTTTTAGGTGCTTTGCGAGTAGCTTTTTTTGCTGCTTTTTTAGCTGGTTTTTTCTTCGTTGCTTTTTTTCTTGTTGCTTTCTTAGCCACGGCTGCTCCTTGTTCCATGTTTTCCATTGTTAAACACTCCTCCTAAAATTTGTCCTTCGACATTCGTCTTAAGCCCCCTGCCATACTCTCACGAGTATAGAAAATTTTCACTACGAGAAGCTTATAAAGAAATCATAACACAACACGAATAAAAATTACTATACCTGATCAAAAAATTTTTTATTTTTTTTATCGGCCACATTTCAAAGTGACTCGTTCGTAAAAAAAATCAGCCGGAGTTCTCCCTCTTCCGGAGAGCTGAGATCTTAAAAATCGGATTGAGAAGAGATCTCTCAATGCGTCATCATCATGACTGAAAAAGCTTGGGGCTCAACGGTTACGCGAGTTATAGGTTTGCTCAAACTCAGTTGTCTAGAATCATCCACGCACCATCTTCTTGATTGACCGCTGAGGCTTGGGACTGACCCGCCAACACAAAACGGAGTGCCAGCATGGAACCCGATTTTGGAGTCCGATTTCTCTTCATTGAAGAACCACGCGGGCATTGACCCACTCCCGATGGACCGTTTTTTGGTGATTTTGGAAACTCCGAAGATCCGCTGTAAAGCGCGAATTGGCGGCCTTTCAGCTTTTCTTGTTAGTGATCTGGAACCGCATCTGAGTCGGGTTGCTTGGATTGCTCAACTGAAAAAGAGGGCGCCATTTTCGCACCTGCTATCCTAGCACTCGTCTTTGGGAAAATTTGGCCTAGTCTCTCACCAATCGATCTTCATTTGCGGGAAGACCGTTACATCTTTCCCACTTGATCGAGGCCTAGCAAAAACCTTCTCGGTCTGGCATGAAACCACGTAACGGCCGTCCCAATTGGACTTTGAAGGCGTCATGGCATGAACAATTTAATGGCAAAGATCCATCATTGGGATTTTTTGCATGGGCAGGCAGACTAACGGTTTGATTTAGGGTTAAGCACCCGGAGGGCAGCTTCTGCACGGGTCAAAAGATCATTGCGCGGCTGCGACAACGCCTGTGAGGATGGCACCCCCCCCTTCGACGGCACATCGTTGCCCAGCGGTAGCTGCTGGGCCTTACGATTTTTCATTTCTGCCTTGACGATCGCACCCTCTCTTCTTGGGCCATCAATCGTTGCAACGCCATCGAATTCCACAGAGGCTGCCGAACCGGTGCCCAATTTTACAAGAGTTTTGACCATCTCAGGATCAGTCATTAGAAGGATCACAGGAACAACGCCGTCGCCTGTAAAAGAACTAAGAGATTTCACAAAAGTGGTTTTCTGCGGAGCTGGAACGCGCTCGTCGACCCATCGGTAAATCAGAACCGCCGAATCCAAACGCGAGGGCCACAGTGATGCCACAGCAAACCTTTCTTGCTCCTCGAGGCGTGCTACATCCAGAAGAGCTGCACACCGATGCGCTAGGTCCACTACCTCTTTGGTACGTGGTTCTTCAAGATCGACAGCGGGCAAATCTACGGAGTTGAATAGTTTCAACCATTCTTTCCGCAACTCTTCTTGTCTAGATTCAACCCACACGAGCGACGCACGTCCCCCGAGGCGACCAGCTGTCTCCTCTAGGCCTTTTTGTATACGCTGTCTTCTACCATCGCGGTAACGCAAAGCCCCCTTAGCCTCACCGATCAAAAACGAGAGATTAGAGAGATCCGTCGACTTTTGACTGCCGATAATTTCCCACCATTGACGAACTGCAGACTCCAGAGCGGCCTGCACAGCGCGGCGATCTTCAACCCGGATGGCGAGGTCTTGTCTGGTGTCACGAATCACCAAGTATTCGCTTGCGTCACGGATGAGACCGGTCAGCTGCTCCACTCCTATGGATTCAGGGATACCGAACTCCTTGGCAGCGTCCATCCACTCAACACGCACTCGTTCAAGCTCGGCCGAGACACGACTGGTCATGCCAGGCAGAACGGAAATTTCCCTTTGAAGTCGATTGGTTGCATCAGAAACCTTATCCCCAAGCCCTTGGGCCGATCGGAGAGCATATTCTGCAGCCGCCTTAATTGAGTCAACATCCTTGGCCAGACGCGATATCCAATCCCGCTGCTGTTGCAACACAGGCGAATTGTCCCTTAGCTTGTCATCAACTAGGCGAGCGGAACTTTCTTTTAACTTGTCAAACCAACCGCTGGGAGGCCGCGCTCCGACCCTTGTCGAGGGCGCTTGGGAGACGTAGCGATCAATTTCCTGGGCCATTTGCTTAATTCCGAGCAACATACTTGCAAGGCAACTCTCAACCTCTTGCCCATCGGATCTTGCGCCGTTAATGAATTTACTCCAAATCTCGACACTTTGCAGACCAATGGGACGCAACTGCTCATCAAAAACGGATCTTACACGGCTCAGATTTTCGGAAAATTTTGTGCACGATCTCAGACGCACAAGGAGATCAATTAATTTGTAGGAATCCCCCGAGTGCGAAATGACTGAGAGGGTTTCTTTGGGCCAACGGGTCTCGATTTCAAGCAAGCGATTATCAAAAGATTCCAGCATGGCGGCCAAACGCCCTACGGATTCGCCCCCCTCATTCACACGCCGGAGTAGTTGATCGATCTGGTTTAAAACATCGATTTCTGACTGAATCACCTCTAGACCAGGATCTAATTTCATATCATCTGCGCGGTTTCCACCCAACTGACTAGCCTGACGTTTCAACTCGTCCCAAGCGCCAATTAATCTCGCGGATGGCCCTGCAATGCGCGATAGTCTCTTTTCATCACTGTATTGGTCATGTCCTGCTACTTCAGCACAGCGAAGAGCCACGTCTCTAGCCGCAACAATCGCAGCAACGTCACCTTTGCACTCTCTCTCATTCAAATCCCAAACTGTTGCCGCAACGTCGGCACCACGGCTGATGATTTGACGGAGTTCTACCGGTGCAACCAACGCCTCCGCGTGACTCAGACTGGCATCAAGATCGAGCAGTGAGGCGAGCAGAGAGCCTTGCGCCTCCTCGATAGGTAATAGGCGGTTATTTTTCCTGAATAGTGTTCCCTTGACTCCGCGTTCAATTGTCCAAACATCACCGGCATCATCTGCGGCATCAAGCCAAACCTCTGCCAACTCCGCGTGACGTTTACCAGCTAAAGCAAAAGCCAACGCCCTCGCGACACTGGTAAGCTCGGACGCCTCCCCTTGGAAGGCCACGACCGGACGCAATTTTCCTACCCCAGCCGCCAGTCGCCATCCGCGAACAGACTTTGAACCGTGTTTACGGAATCTAATCCCAGTGATGTACACTGAACCTCCAACCTTGTCTGATCGTTCTAAATTATACACCAAAATTCTCCGAAACGTTCACTTTTGACATAAGTTGGTAACTTTGAAAAATTAGGACTAACCCCAAGCGCTCATAGGGGGCTTTAGATTGAGTGAATCGTCGAAAGCACTTCCACCCGGATGTGAGCACAGCTAGAATGTTTCAGGTTCAGCCTGTGATCTCTTGAACGGGAGTAAGAAGGTAAAATGGGTCCCAACTTTGATACTCTTGGCAACTGGCTAACGGCTTGTTTACGAATCTTACCCCCCGAGTTTGCCCATGACTTGGCGATTTTCAGCCTTGAACGCGGCGCACTTAACCTCTTGCCACCGCCGACTCAAAAATCTTTTCCGGTCCCGCTCAGCATTGAGTTACCTGGGGTAGGACGACTTAAACACCCAATTGGGCTAGCGGCTGGATTTGATAAAAATGCACGCTGTCCCTTAGCATTCGAACGCATGGGTCTCTCATTTTTGGAGTTGGGAACTGTCACTCCCCATCCGCAACCCGGCAACCCGAAGCCGCGGCTGTTTCGACAGCCAGAGGTCAGAGCCATCATTAATCGGATGGGATTCAATAGCGAAGGCGCACAAAAAGTCCTACGTCGGTTGGAGCAATTACCGTGGTCAACATCTCATGTTCCAATCGGTATCAACGTGGGAAAAAACAAAAACACACCAAGCTCAAGCGCGATTGATGACTACGTTGCAGGCATCAAGACGTTTCACACAAAAAGCCGGTGGTTAACAATTAATCTTTCATCACCCAACACGCCCGGCCTGCGCGACTTAGCAACCCCAGTTTTTTTGAGAGATCTTGCCGGTGCCTCGGGCGAATTGAAGTCGAAATGCTGGATTAAACTTGACCCGGATATGGATCGACGTAGTTTTCAATCCCTCATTCATGCCATTAAAGCCGAGGGGTTTCAGGGCGCAGTT
>JBAXLR010000018.1:0-25287 GCA_037134655.1 bacterium
GTGTCCATAACGCCATAAAGGGTCAGATGAGGGCTGAGGACAAATGAAAGATAAAGACACAGCGCCAAACACTCAACCCTATAACCCATGGGCTAGTTACATTGTTGAAGCCTCGGCAGGCAGCGGCAAGACCTGGCAGCTGAGCCGCCGATTTTTGGCCTTGGTCATAGCAGGCGCCGATCCTGCGTCAATCCTGACTGTCACGTTTACAAAAAAAGCGGCTGCCGATATGCGCGAAAGAATTATCAAGGACGCTTTGTTACTTGGCGCTGGCGTCGACGGGTTTGCTGAGTTTTGGCAGCAGATAAAAAACTGGTGTCCAACTGCTTCAAAGAAATCCCTGCGGACCGCCGAAGAGGCGTCCGAGATAATCTTGGGGAAAACACAAACTCTTAAGATTATGACTATTGATGCATTGTTTTTTCAGTGGTGTCGTCGGCATCCGATTGAAACCAGCATCAACGTTAATGGTGATATTTTGGAATCCCCTTGGACGCTGATGTCCTCTCTAGAAACAAAGAAGCTCTACCAAAAAGCTTGGTCCTTGGTTCTCTCGTCTGCAAAGACTGAGGAACAAAATAAACTGACCATGCAGTCTCTCATTGCCAACGCGCCAAACGGCAAGCTTCGAAGCCTCTTGTCAGCCATCACCCCACTCATCGAAAGTGAAACATTTGCATGGTACATCAAGTTAAACTCGGCTGGCCGCGGCCTGAAGCCATTTACGTTAAAGCAGCCTGTCCAAGAACCGCACGAATTCATCGCAGATAACGAAGACTTGTTTAAGCTTGTGATCAATTTGGCAGGAAACCCTGAAAAAAAGGAACTAGGACTTCGTGCAGTGCAGGAACGAGATTTCCAAGCCCTCGTAACAAATACAATCATCAATAGTGGCCGCGATGCCCTCAATGGAAATACTTTCTCAAAGGCAAAAAAATCTGGCGATGTGAATTATGCAACCCTCGGCGAAAAGCTCGCGGATTGGGCAGAACAGCAAAAACTTGCCAACCTGAATCGAACCGGAGAACTCCTTTGGGCCCTATTTGAGGCGAGAGCAAATGCTGCCCATAAACTAAAATCCGAACAACGAGTTGGCGGTTTTGTTGACACAGTTAAAGGTGTGAGCATTCTGGCTTGTGACGAGGATCTTGACGGTGCGCGTTCCATGGCTTGGTCGGGTATTCGTCATTTGATGCTGGATGAATTTCAAGACACAAGCCGTCTGCAGTGGCTTATATTTGAAAAATTGGCCCGCGAGATTCTATCCGGCGGAGCAGACGATTCTCAGTTTGGTCCGCCTCCGGGTGTGTTTATTGTTGGGGATAAAAAACAATCCATCTACAGGTTTAGAGAGGCGGACCCAGAAGTCCTTGGCATCGCGAAAATAAGCCTTAAGCCCTTTGGCCTCAACTCCTACCAGATGAGCCAAAGCTACCGTAGTTCAAAATTAATCCTTGATTATGTTAATCAAGTGTTTGTCGATGGAAGCTACATCAAAGACTTTCCGATCCATGCAGCGGCCACAAATAAGACCTATGGCAGCCTGACCCTATACAAACTTAGTTCTGATGCCGACAAGCCTGCAGACGAGGCCGAAGCCCAGAGTACTCAAGGCGAAAGCATTTTGTCGTTTCCTGAGCGCGAAGCACAGACTATCGCCCAGCATATAAAATCCTGCCTCGAGGGGAAGATATCCATTAAAATACCCTTCGGCAAAGATGGACGCTGGCGCCGGCCGCAGCCGCGAGATTTTGTCGTCCTATACGCAAAATCCACAGACTCACATGTATACGAGGATGCTCTGCGCAAACTTGAAATCCCCTGTGTTCGCTCCGAGCGTAAAGGCTACTACCAACGTCCAGAAATCAAAGATTTGACCGCCCGTATTCGTTGGCTCGCATGGCCTGCTGACAGTGCAGCCTTGTGCACCATATTGAAATCCCCCATCTGTGACCTGTCAGACCAAATGTTGCAAGAACTACTCGCCAATGGTGATGATGGCATTTGGGAAAACCTAAGAAAACAAGCAAAGCCCACATGGGACCTACTGTCCGACTTATCGAATACCCGTTACGATGATTCGGTGGCAGTCTTGACAGGAAAGCTCCTCTCTAAATACGGTATCGCTGACCGTTATTTGGCCGCTTTTGGTGCCATCGACGGCCCTCTTGCCAAAGCTAACATTTTAAAATGGTTTGATGAGATGCGCTCCGTCTCGTCTTCAGAGACGGGTACCGTCGATGGTCTAATTCAGTGGCTTGATGAAAAATCAGAGGAAGACGAAACCGGCAATGCGGCCTTGATTCGTGATTCTGTCACCTTGATGACTATCCATAAAAGCAAAGGGCTGGAATTCCCATGTGTGGTCCTCGCCGGTACGGCCGATGATTGGCATCGCGATGATCACGGCTGGATTAAAGACGCGCGCCCAGGCATGGAAGGTTTTTGGTATATCGGAACAGCCGCCCAAAGGCCAAAGAGCTCAAAAGAGATTGATTCGTTGATTGACTATAACGCATCTGAATCACGCAGCGAGAAGGCGCGACTCTTATATGTGGCACTCACAAGAGCATCACACCACTTGGTCGTCACCGGTACTAACACCGATAAATTAAACGCTTTTTGGCCGGTTTTAGAAACAGCAGCGAATAAGCTAACCGATTATCAAAAAGACGTAATCAATTCCATCGATGGCACCGAAGGCCATATTTTGACTCCAAAAGACACTGAAACCATGGAAGTTACAGACCAACCACTCACCATCACTCCGTCCAATGTACCGATCGTGTCGTCTGGTACAGGCTACCAGGCACTCAAAATCCTGACCCCCTCACAACACTCAAAAAAATCAAAGAATGAACAACTTGACGATTCTTTGCCTGACGGTGAATCAGACGTTGAATCTGGTGGCGATTCTAGACGTATTAACCCCGAAGACAGCAAAACTTACGGAATTCTCGTCCACAAGCTCATAGAGTTAGCCCTTCTGGATCGAACCTGGAACACAGAACGCCTCAAGGGCTATCTTAGACACGCCACAAAAAGATCACTAACTGACGATTTGGCCAACGATCTACTGGCGATCGCACGTAAAGAAGTTTCGGATCTTTTAGCATCTTCAACCTGGAAGGATCTCCTCGCTGACGCGACCGAAATCTACTGCGAGCTTCCCATGGCAGCCCTTGATGGGGATAACCTCGTTAATGCGGTGGCGGATTTAGTGGCACGAAGATCAGACGGCAACTTTAGAGTCATCGATTTTAAAACCACGCAAACCTCCCCTGAAAAAGCCCGCGAGCTCTGCAAGGCAAATGGCTATCTCGACCAAGTCATGGATTATCGAGACATCTTAAAAAAATGCCATCCAGAAAAAAACATCACCGGTCACATTGTCTTTGTGAACCCGGTGTGTGTTGTTGATGTACTCTAAAAAGAATAGCCGTTAAGGATTTAATTTGCTGAATTCTTAACTTCAAAAGTTTTTTCTGAGGTCGCCACATCACCGTCAACAGAGAGGACATCGAGCCTGACGGTAATAGATCCTTCTTTGGTAAACATTCCGCTGTAATCGAGGGATCTGCAGTCCTGGCCAGCATAACGCTGCAGGTCTGCCGATGGCTTTGACCCTATCGTCCAGGACGCTTGAATAATTCCAGGATTCTCGGCGCATCCATCACTAGAACTGGTATCACGCGTCTCGCCAGAAAGTCGAAATAGCACTTGTTTGCCCGTAGCAATACTTGTTACAGACTTGTTATCTTGCCATACTTCCAGACCAACAACGGGCCCACCGGCGGCTTTAGGCTCACCAAGCTTGTCCATATCAAGGGCTGGATCATTGGGGTTCAAAGGCACCACAACGTCTGGTGTAGCAAGCGCAAGTCCCTCTGCACTATCTTTGTTTGCTACCGCACTGAGCTGAGTCGAAGGTGTATCTTGTGTAGGTGGTATCTCTGCCGGGTTGACTGCAGCTTGTGGCACCTCTGGATTGTCAGCCTTAGTCCTTGCTGTCGACTTGCAGGATGTCAAAGAGGAAAGAATGAGTGCGACACCGGTAAGACCAATGAGGGACGTTAAAACGCCTAAGCGTACGGCGTTAGGTTTGATGTTTTTGGTGAAATTTTGAGGCCTGAATCGATCAGCAAACATACTCAGTCGCATAGGGTCTCCGCACCTGGAAATAATGGCTATAAACTCACCTCAACATTATATCCTAGGGATCCCCATCAACCTAAACAGCTGGCAATAACTAAAACACATAACAATCATCCGCGCATTGATGGCCTGCTAAATACGGCCAAGTAGCTGAATGATTCGCACGAATTACGTAAAAAAAGCCCGCCAGTTTTGCTAGCTGGCGGGCTTTTAAGTCTTAAAACCGAGTGTCGATTAAAACAACTTGTGAATCAACGACAGTCGTTGTTCGACTTGCGGCATGCGAGCACCATCACTCGAAGCAACTCCGGAGGCATACCAGCCATCGTTTCTAACTCTCGTTAAAGATTGCACCGATGTCAACTTGTCGGCAGCGTAAGTCAAGACGAAGTCGGTCGTTGTAGCATCACCGATCTTGTAGCCAGTTTTTTCAACCGATTCAGAACCGTTGGTATCTTTAACCTCGTAAACAGGCGCGAACTCACGATCAATAAAGGCGTCAACCGAAAGGCTTAGTTTAGGTGTTGCTTTTGGTGTCAGCGTGAAGCCCACAAGATATTCCACCATCGTCGTCGGTTCGCGGTTATCAACAGTTTTTGTCTCTGGATTTCCTTCTTGATCCAATGACAGTGAGCCATTACGCCTAATACCCACATCAGACCGCGTCGGCTGGGTTCCGGAAGCAACATGTGGCTCAAAGCCAAGGCGAAGGTCAAGTGTGCCAAGAGCCAAGTCAACGGATTTGGCTGCCGTTAAATTCACGGCCGCATCAGAGGTGAAATCACTGCCGTTGTGTGGCAGATAACCTTGAACATAAGGAGTAACCGAGAACACATCACCTGAAAAAGCCGCAAATGTCGCTTGATATGTGCTAGCCGACTGGGAGTACATACTTGTTCTTGCTTCATTGGTGATCGGAACTTCAACATAAACGTCGAGGCGATCATTGAAAGCGGTTGTTCCAAGTCTTGGTACAAGCCTATAGCTTGAAACACCATTTTCGATTTTTCCCTCGGAATTTTTCCAACGCATGCTCGTTTGGCGCAGTTCAACGCGGCCATACATATTTTCAATGGGCGTCATGACTGCAGCCTTCTTGTTGGTTGCTGTCACTTCAGCGCCCATACTAAGTCCGGCAAAAACCACACTGGAACTCACGACGATCAACTTCACAATCTTCTGGCAGTCGAGCTTTTTCATTGGAATTCTCCCTAAATTTCGCAGGTAAGCGCTCTGTTATCCAAAACCATAAAAAAACACAAGCTAACTTTAGAAACCTTTTAGCAGTTCCCCTAGTTCTAAACGAGCAAAGAGCCCGTTTCAATCTTTGATGAGCGAGAAAAATCAGAAAAAACGACACCTTGGCTGAACCGGTAACAAACCTAAACCAAGGCGCCAGGAGTCAGGCCATTTTGGCGCGGATCCTCCGCCCCATGAACAACTGCAGGGGCCATCCCATCATCCCCGACACCCCTATCTAGCTGCCTGTCCATGTCATACTTTGGATCCCATTGAAACCTGTTCTCTTGATCAGATGGCCACACTTGCGCCCTGAAGGTGACACCCTGATCCCTAAGTTCCTTGGCGAAGTTTCGAACGAGTTCATAGCAGTCGGAGATTTTTCCTGTCTGGCTGATGGCTTCACGTAATTTCTTACCGGCAGGCCAGCCCTTGGCGTACCACAAAAGATGCTTTCGCATGCAGACAGCACCAGACCCTACATCACCATATTCGCTCTGCTGCCAAGCCAGGTGATCAAGCACAGTCATCTCCCAATCATCCACGGATACGGGTGTTTCTTGGTCTTTGATTGCGTTGAAGACCCACGGATTTCCCAAAGCACCACGACTCACCATGACGCCGTCAACGCCGGCTCTTTCGCGCATGTAACTAGCGTCACTTTGGGAAAATATATTGCCATTGCCGATCACTGGAATTGTGGCTTTGCGTTTGAGCTCAGCCATGGCATCAAGATTTACTGGTACACCGTAATCATCACTGCGAAGACGGCCGTGAATGGTGATCCACTCCGCCCCACCTTGCTCGGCCGCATCCAGCACTTCGGGCCATGTAATGGTCGAACGGTCCCATCCGAGTCTTATTTTAACTGACAGAGGTTTTGACGTGGCTTCTCTAGCGGCTTTTGTTGTTTCGTAGACGCGCTTTGGGTCTTTCAAAATGCCACTGCCGCACCCTGACTTGACGACCTTATTGACGGGACAGCCCATATTGATGTCGATGGTGTCAAACGGCATCTTGTCCAGAATTTCCACCGCACGCCCAACTTCATCGGCAGTTTTGCCGGTTATCTGTACGCCCAGAATGGACTCTGACTCGTGGCGTTTGAGCATGTCAAACGTACGTTTACTTTCATAAAGCATGGCCGTCGCAGAAATCATCTCAACATAAGTCAAATCCGCGCCATGCCGTGCACACGAGCGCCTAAACGGATGGTCTGAAACGCCAGCTAGGGGCGCAAGGATCACCGGAAACTCAGGCAAACCTAGTTTCGCAAAAACAGCACTTTTTGATGTGGAACACTTGGTCATCGGCAAACACTTCTTCTCTTGTTTAAAGCAACCATGAGCTACCAAGAATATTCATTAAAATCAATATAAAACGCTTAAAATAGTCAAACCTCTACTTGCCACAAGTCGCTGATTTCATTAAACTACTGACTCTTCTGACCAAAGCCCCGCAAAGGAGACTTTTGATCCCATGCTAGACATTAAATACATTCGAGATAACGCAGACCACATCAAAAAAGGCGCCCGCGACAAGAGAAACAATATAGATCTCGACCTTCTTCTGAAGCTAGATGCCGAAATAAGACCTATGCAAACCACCTGGGAAGAGCTGCAAGCGACCAGAAATCGCCTATCAAAAGAAATCGGCAAAGCATCTCCTGACCAACGCGAAGCCATGAAAGCCGAAGTTCAAGACGTCAAAGCCAAAATGGAAAAAATCGAGGCTGAGCTCGCCGCAAAGAAACCCGAATTTGAAGCCATGCTTCTGCTTGTTCCCCAGCCTGCAAGATCAGACGTGCCAATCGGAAGAGATGACACGGAAAACCTCGAAATCAAAAAATGGGGCACCCCCCCAGCATTTGATTTTAAGCCCCTTGATCACATTACGCTTGGGCAAAAACACGGTCTCGTGGATTTTGAGCGCGGAGTTCGTATCGCAGGCAGCCGCAGTTACGTGCTGACAGGGCTTGGTGCACGCCTTGAGCAGGCCGTACTACGCTATGTTTACGACAAGCTCGCCACCAAAGGCTATCAGCCCATGAGTGTGCCAGTACTCGTACGCGAAGACTGCATGACTGGCACCGGTTACTTCCCCACCGGCCGAGAGCAAGCCTACTACTGCGAAAAAGACGAAATGGCGTTGGTGGGAACGGCCGAGGTTCCACTTACAAGTTTCTACGCTGGCGAAATTTTACCAGAGACAGAGCTACCGAAAAAAATGATGGCCTGGAGCGGGTGCTTTCGGCGTGAGGCTGGCACTTACGGCAAGGACACATCCGGACTTTACCGTGTCCATCAATTCCAGAAAATTGAGCAAGTGATTATCGGTATCGCAGATGAAAAACAGTCTGAGGCCTACCACGCAGAGCTCCTAGCCAACGCCGAAGAGTGTCTCCAGGATTTTGGCCTACCATACCGCGTTGTCTACGTCTGCACTGGAGATCTAGGCCAAGGCCAGGTCAGAAAGCATGACATTGAGACCTGGATGCCGTCTAGAAACGGCTACGGCGAAACCCACTCATGCTCCACTTTTCATGAGTTCCAAGCCAGACGCCTAAAACTCCGCTACAAGGGCAAAGACGGGCAGGTTCGGGTTTGTCACACACTTAACAACACGGCAATCGCTAGCCCCCGCGTCTTGATTTCATTACTTGAGGTTCACCAGCAAAAAGACGGCCGAATAACTATTCCTAAATGCCTGCAGCCCTACCTCGGTGGACTTACGCATATTGGCTAATCAACATAGGGATGCATTTGATGACAAGACCTGACATCTCCGCACTGAAGAAAAGACTGGAAAACTACACGGACCTTAAACTTGCATCCAGTATCCTCTACTGGGACCAAGCCACCATGATGCCAGAAGTTGGTTCAGGTCAGCGTGGAAGACAACTTGCAACACTAGCAAACTTTTCCCATGATATTTTAGTCGCAACGGAAACTGGCAAATTAATAGATGAGGCCCTTAAATGGGCTAATTCAGAGCCTCGCGATAACCAAGACGCAAGCTTTGTCCGTGAGGCCAAGCGTATTAGAGATCTTGAGGCGCGCGTCCCATCCGACTTAAGTGCAGCCATGGCAGAGCACTGTGCTAAAATGTATAGCGCCTGGGCTGTGGCCAGGCCGAAAAACGACTTTGCAACACTCCAGCCCCTTCTGGAAAAATCAGTCACTTTAAGCCAAAAGTTTTCAGATTGTTTCCCTGCACTTGATCATCCCATGGATGCTCTCATTCAATTTAGCGACCAAGGCTCATCAGTGAGCTCAGTCCAAGTGATGTTTAAAGATCTTCGCTCAGAACTGGTTCCCCTGGTGCAAAAAGTTAAAGCGGCCAAGCAAGTGGACAGTAGCTGCCTTGATGGTGACTTTGATGAAGCCTCTCAGTTGAGGTTCTGCAAACTCGTCGCAGAAAAACTTGGCTATGACTTCAAACGAGGTCGCATTGATCTATCCCCTCATCCTTTCATGACAAGACTCTCGGGCGGTGATATCAGAATCACAACCAGAGCTCGCCGGGATGACATGACAGACTGTCTATTTAGTGTCATTCATGAAGTGGGCCATGCCCTCTACGAGTTGGGAATTGCAGAAACGCTAGACGGTAATATTCTTGGTAACGGCGTCTCTAGTGGCGTTCATGAAAGCCAGTCAAGGCTATGGGAAAACCGCGTGGGCCGCAGCAAGCCTTTCTGGGATTATTTTTATTCAATCCTTCAAAAAGAATTTCCGTCATTTAAGTCAGTCGATCAATCTGCTTTCTTAAAAGCCATCAACAAAGTTGAACCTGGGCTCATCCGAGTTGACGCCGATGAATTGACTTACAATCTACACGTGATGATCCGCTTTGATCTTGAGTGCCAAGTCCTTGAGGGAAAACTCACCGTTAAAGATCTCCCCGACGCCTGGAACGCTCGTTACAAGTCTGACCTTGGCGTCACAGTCCCCAATCTTAAAGATGGCTGTATTCAAGACGTCCATTGGTTCTCTGGGCCATTTGGAGGTTCATTCCAAGGCTACACTATCGGTAACATCTTAAGTGCACAGCTCTATGACGCTGCCAAAAAAGATTTACCAAAAATGGAGGACGAATTCGCCAGAGGTGAATTCTCAAGCCTTCGCCATTGGCTCAATAATAAATTACACTGCTGGGGTGCCATGCTAAGCCCTGACGAGGTAATAAAGCACGCAACGCGCGAAAATCTCTCAAGCCAGTCCTATATGAGCTATCTTGTCAGAAAGTATTCTGAAATTTACGCTCTCACCTGAGAGCATACTTGCATGAGTTCATTGTTAAAGCTTAACTTCAGTATTCTGAAAGTCCCCTAGCCTTGTTGCCTCGCTTTAGAACCTCTGGATCAACCTTGTCCCAGTCTTCCATGAGAGCGTAGCTCTCTGACGTTTGAGCGGGGATCTTCTTTTTCTTAACTACGGAACGCTTAGACTGAACAGTCACGCAGGACTGGCAAAGAAGCGCCGTCAAGGTTACGACAAAAAACAGACGAAAAGTCTTCATATTCTAGTCTCCTCTAAATAATAATGCCTATGTATCGCATTCCTGCGAGCCGTCACGGGCACCTAAGGGTTGTCGTCCAGCCGAATAATATCTTTAGCAAAATTATCTAGAAATGAAAAAATATGGTAAAATGCTCTTTGTTACGGCGGGTTATCTGGTGTTTTTGTATTCGCTTCCAATACCCAATAAAATCATTAGCAGGTCGGTACTGTCTTTGTTGGAGGGATTTCGGGAGTCACTAAGAGTAATCTCTCGCGCCAGGCTCTAGAGACTGCCATATTTAAATAAGGATTGGATCGATGCCATCAATCTTTCGTAAATTCAACTATCCTGCTGCGGCAGTAGTATTGAGCGGTTTTCTTTTCTCAACCAATCCTAGCCCAATTATGGCTCAGGATTCAGCCGTAACAAACCCGCCACTGCCAGATTCAGCTCCTGCCTCTTTTAGCATTGCAGAAGAGTGGACAGCTAATGTATTGCCCGCCAGAAGTTTCTCATTCGGCTCCATAGTCGAAGCTGGGCTTGGCTCAAACCTCGCCTTAGGCATGGACCCTGCAGCCTTAGCGTTGGGCGCAAAGACGCTTCACGTCAAATGGCAGGCGCCCAAATTAGGCGAAGACGATTGGGCAGTAGGTCTTAAGTATGTCCATTTGTCACGAAAAAACTTGTGGTGGGGTGACGTCAGTAAGCATTTTGATATACTCGATGCCAAGGTTTTACGACCCTCCATCTCATGGAGCAACCGGGTTTCCAAACACTTGGTCATTCATAGCTTTTGGGCCATCGGCATCGGTGAAACCGATGCGGAATTGAGTGCCTACGGATTGGCTGAACTTGACCGACATAAAGAGGACCTGAATCATCCAGACCGTCAGTATGAAATCGCTAGCAAGACCATGCAATTTCAATCCTTGGCCGGTCTGACTGAAGACCGCTTTCAGGTTACAGCTGAGTGGGAACGCGGCCCAGGCGAGCGAATACTGCTCTCAACCCGCCTAGAAAGAACTCGTCTCGAATCTCTGGACACGTTTTCAGCGCGCATAACGCTGGCCCAGCATTGGGTCGCCGATGGTCTAAACCTGCGCCTTGGAGCCGGGCCACAGTACTCCCTTTTGAGTGGGCGCGATCTCGATGATAAACCGATCAACGCCACGCGCTGGCTTCCAGCCGCAGACCTTGCTGTCTACTGGATTTACTGAACTATTTTTTAAATCACTTTGTTAGGTTTCAGCCAACTTTTTCTGGCGTTTTCTTTTCGGTGTCGATACTGACGAGCTTTAAACGGCGCTCGATGTGTCTAACTGTCGGATCAGCATAAGACGAGACGCTACTTGAAGCGTCCTGATACAAGCGCTTGATTGCCTCAGGATCTTTTTCAATAATTGGTCGCGGTGGAAACCAGCTAGCCTTGCTGTCGTAGCTCCAAAGGGGCTCTCCCG
Organism: bacterium; assembly: GCA_037134655.1. GTDB lineage: Bacteria > Bdellovibrionota_B > Oligoflexia > Oligoflexales > RGVZ01 > CAMDKS01. Next base: position 11,355 of record JBAXLR010000018.1, read on the forward strand.
ACTTCATTCTTCGAATGAGCTGCTCGTTGTGTTTTTTCCTGATGTCGGGGCCGGGTTTTCCGTCCTTCATTGTAAAAACCTCCAAAAGCGCAAAAGCCGTTTCTTCCAAACCAACTTATCGGCAATTTTTTCCCAAACTTAAGCCGAATTGTATGGAGCCGTATTTACTAAGTATTTTAGCTTGTATATGAGCATACCAGCCCTAAAACCCTTTGGTCCAGAAAACCACGAGGTAAAAAATTAGCCCCTTTTAGGAGCTTCGTTAAATTAACCTAATTTACAGTTTTATTGCTGAAGGTTAAAAATCCGCCCCAGCATGACCCATTCTAAAAAATCGCTCAAAAGGATGCCGGCTACCAGATTATTTTAGCAATTCTTTTGCCTTTTTCAGACAATCACTCATCAGCCGCAAATCATCCTTATTTCTTTGCTCGCTGTAGCTATAACGTGAATGGGCCGCCGCGAATGTGACCATCTGCTCAGACACTTGTGGGTGTGTTTCTGCACACCTCATCAACCAATCAAAAACAGGCTCGCCTTTGTTTCTTTGGGGAGCTTTAGCGCCTAAAATCTTACGCAAGCTAACTAAGAGCTGCAATTCTGGATGTCTTGCATTTCTGCGATGGCGGCGCTGGACCAATACAATGTAGGAAATTGTTAACCCCAAGGCGCCGAATAAGGCCATTTCTTCGCCATACTCAACAAACGTCTCACTCGCCTTGAGGGAAAAACCTGTATTCAGGCCTGCCAGGAAATTATTCACCATGATTGTTAAATCAGTAATCCAGAGGCGATCGTGAAAATCAGTATCATCGGCCACATCGTAGCCGAACCTACGAAGAAAATTCGCGCCACCGTACTCGATTCGCTCGGGGGCAAGTAAAGCAACGGCATCAAATCGAACCCAACTCTTCTTGTCCCTGTCCCAAAATTCGTTCCAGGCGTGGGCGTCGAGATCCCTAACAAACAAAGTCAATTTGCCAGCCTCCCAGAACCCGCCTAGAAACCCTGACACCACGCGTGCTGGAAAGCCTGCGAGACGGGCCAGCACGGCAGATGCCGCAGCGTAATGTTCACAAAAACCTTCTTTCGTTACCGACAGAAAATTCTCTAAATCTTTTGGCTCCCGCTTGAGATTCAGTGAATATGCAAAACTGCTATCCCTGTAAAAACGACTAAGGTGGCTTACGAATTCGGAAAGCTGTCTAGTGTCTTGTGAGATCTTTTTGGCCATGGAATGTAGCTGTTCAGCTGTCTTTTTATCAACCTGCAGCAAACTCGAGAAATCATCCTTATCATTTGCATGCACAGGTGTCAGACTGTTAACAGATCTATAGTGCTTCCAGTAGACATCAAAATAACCGACCGAAAACACACCATTATCTCTCGGCAATGTCATTGTATTAGCTTTTGTTTTGGCAGCGTCAAACACCTTTACGCCGTAATCAAGTACGGGGGCGAACTGACTGTGCCTTGGACTTAATGATAATTCGTTTTCAAAATCTCCATCAGCTGGCGGCTTATTGGCCATAATCCTGCTAGGTCCAACGGACCAATCAAAACCTGACATGACATCTAGCGCGACTGCGCGAACATAGGCCTGGCTAGGATCAAATGGGGGCGCGTTTTTAAACTTCACCCTAAGTGCCAACTCGTCTGAGAGCAAAAGTTTTTTTACCCCACCAGGTGACAGTGATGCGGACAACCCTGAGATGCCAAACTGCCTTTCAGAATATAACTGCGCCTGCCTAAGACCAATCGCAGCTATTCCTGTGAGGAAAACAAGTAAGAAAAAAGTCTCTTTGCGAAAAGATCTTTTTGCAAACCACCAAATTGATTTATCAAGATTCATCCCTGACCAAATACTCAGCAATCCTCCGATAAAAGCAAGGAGAGCTAGTAACGACATGGGCAGACCAAACACAGCCGGAAACGATGTAAATAACGCCGAGGAAACTACGATGCCGCTCAAACAACGTAGGCAGCGCCCCCAACTATCGCCTTTGACTGAAAACGTCAAATAGGGAACTAAATAAAGTCCAAACAGCAGCCCAGCTTTGGGAATTGCTGACATGAACACTACGGGCAACAAAAGAGAAACAACGACTAACAGTCGTCGCCCCGAGCCAAGCGTAACCACCCCGCTCAAACCTAGCCACAATAAGATTGCACTTCCAATAATCATTAAGATCGTAAGAAAATCTGCTAGCGATGCCACTTGGTCACGAAAAACTACAGGATATACAGCCATCATCGCTAAAGCTGCATAATCAAGATTACGAAAGCGCTCAGTGCCACTCATCCAGAGAGCCCTCCGCGTGACCCGTCAGAGCTGCCGAACGATGCTAAAATTCTAAGGCAGTCTATTTTATGCCTCTCGCCATGTCCAACTTTCGTCTTGATCTGAGGCAATTCCATGGCATAGTCTTCGCCGACTCTGGCCGCTTCAAGAATTCCAAATGCTAATTCAGATAGTTTCCCTTCCACATCCTTCGATGTCGTGTCTTGCCATCGCAGTACGTTCATACGATTCGAAATGTGTGTGTCAAAAACACGGACGACTGTAGACCCTCGCCGCGAAGATGCGCGCCAGTCCACGCGCCTGAGTGGATCACCAAATCTAAACGGACGATGATGATCATATTCGTCTGAGCCAAGTATTAATCGCGATTTACTGGCATCAATAACGGCTGAAGCAATTTCCTTCGTTACTATCCGACCCCATGTCGCAGGGCCTTGAGGCGTGGGATAAGCGAGATAAGAATCACTCAATTCAATGATTTTTACCGCTCTGAAAAGACCAAATGGGAAATACGAATACACTAAAATGGGCGGCAAACGATTGAATCCCCTGGGGCCGGCCGGAAAAGATAATTGTAGCGTTTGTGCTTCTCGATCAACTTTGAGAAACGACACCTCATCAGTTTTACGTTTTCTTAGGCTGCGCCATAATGCTACCTTAAGTTCTTCAAAGATCAGCCGCCTGATGTGCCTCGCTCGAAGTTTCCCCTGATCATCAAGACTATGTTCAGAATCAGTTAACAACCTTAAATTCAAACCGAGTGATTGTTCAAGGCTTGATATTTGTAACGTTAAAACTGCCTTGGAAGACGCCTCCACTAAAATGTCACGACTCGGCAATATTTCCAAACCGCGAAGATTCACGTGTGATTCCACCATTGATAGTAGTTGAATAAAAACGATAAAAATACCAAGGGCGAGCAATGGAACACTACGAAGGGGAAAACTAGCGATGAGCAAGAATAAAATTGGCACATTAAATACAACACTAAACCAGGTTGGTAAAATAAATATCTTGGTGCTATCAAGGCCGGTTAGTCTTTTTGAATAATTTAATACTGATCTTAAATAATCAGCCCTGCCGCGTGCTGACGCTGACATTAGCCATCAACCTCAACCGACTGCAAAGCCGTTACGATCAAAGCTTTTGCCGTAGCCGACTCATAGGTGCCTTTTGGAGCAATGCGGTGAATCAAAACATTCATAGCTACAGCTTGGACGTCTGATGGCGTAATAAAATCGCGCCCCATACCCAATGCCCAAGCTCGACTGCATGCTGTGAGCGAAAGAATCGTCCGATGAGAGATCCCGTGCGCGCGTGACCGTAGCCACTCAGCAAAATCCAGAATGTAATCTGCAACCTGCTCACCAACATAAATATCAGCTGCCGCCTTTCGAAGTTCCGCGAGACGAGTAAGGCTACTGACGGGCGAGAGTGTTTCGAGAAGATCACTTCTTGATTTTGAGACCAAAAGCTTTTTCTCAATATCGCGCGCTGGCAATCCTAAGCTCAAGCTCATGGAAAATCGGTCTAGCTGAGATTCAGGCAGAGGATTTGTCCCAGCACTGTCCAAACTATTTTGCGTTGCAATTACAACAAAGGGTTTAGCCAAGTCATAAGTTTGGCCGTCGACAGTGACCGCATTTTCTTCCATGGCTTGTAAAAAAGCACTTTGAGACTTTGGCGATGCCCGGTTCAACTCATCTGCCATGACGAGGTTTGAAAAAATCGGACCTCGGATGAAAACAAACTCTTTGGAAGCCTGGTCATAGACGCTACCCCCCGTAATATCTGCCGGCAGCATGTCACTTGTGCACTGAATACGTTTCCATGGCAAATTCAGTAGTTTAGCGATGGTCTTCACCATCGTGGTCTTGCCCATTCCTGGCAAGTCCTCAATCAAGAGGTGACCTCCTGCCACGATGCAGCACCAAGCCAATTGAAGTTGCTCCCGCTTACCTTCAAGTATATTTGAGGCACTCTCAAGAAACACCTGCAAGTCTCTCGGCGCTGACTTCAAGATATCTGTGCTTACGTGGTGGGGATTTACAATTTTTACCGCCAAAAAACACCGCCAATCATGGAAATAGCCATCAAGATCACCTTTTATTTTATCCCTGTTCCAACCAAGCCCCATAGGCAAAATATATCTAGCTAGATCAGAGACCATCAGCTCACCCTCGCCTTAGCAGCCTCTGATCCCAGGCAAAGAAAAACCGGAATTAGCCTTGTGGACTAACCCCGGTTTCAAACGTCCATATTGGACGAGGCAATTTAATACCGATAATGCTCGGGCTTAAATGGACCCTCTGTGGAAATACCAAGATAGTCGGCCTGCTTCTTAGTCAATTTAGTCAGCTTAACGCCAAGCTTATCGAGGTGAAGAGCTGCGACCTTCTCGTCAAGCTTCTTAGGCAACGTGTAAACACCAACTTTATACTTGCTCGAATTTCCCCAAAGTTCGATTTGTGCCATCGTCTGGTTTGTGAAGCTGTTGGACATCACAAAACTTGGGTGACCATTTGCGCAACCGAGGTTCATGAGGCGACCACGAGCAAGCAAGATGATTGATCGACCGTTTGCCAGGACGAACTTATCAACTTGTGGCTTAATGTTGATTTCTTTTTTGCAGTTCTTTTCAAGCCAGGCTACATCGATCTCACTATCGAAATGACCAATGTTACAGACGATCGCGTTGTCCTTCATCTGTTTAAAGTGCTTGTCAGTGATCACCGCATCACAGCCAGTGGCTGTGACAAAGATATCAGCTAAGGGAGCTGCATCTTCCATTGTAACAACTTCAAAACCTTCCATTGCAGCCTGCAAAGCGCAAATAGGATCGATTTCAGTGATCAAAACACGCGCGCCAAGACCGCGAACCGAGTGCGCGGACCCTTTGCCAACATCACCGTAACCAGCGACAACGACAACCTTGCCTGCGACCATCACGTCTGTTGCACGCTTGAGCCCATCGGTTAACGATTCGCGGCAGCCGTAAAGGTTGTCGAACTTAGACTTTGTAACCGAGTCATTGACGTTGATAGCAGGAACCTTCAGTTTCCCCTTCTCGTGCATTTGGTAAAGTCTGTGGACTCCAGTGGTGGTCTCTTCGGAAATGCCACGGATGCCCTTTAAAAGCTGAGGGTACTTGTTGTGAACAAGCATTGTAAGGTCGCCGCCGTCATCTAAAATCATGTTGAGAGGCTTGTCACCAAACATTAATGTCTGCTCAATACACCAGTCATACTCCTTGAGAGTCTCGCCCTTCCAAGCGAACACAGGAATCCCCGCAGCGGCCATCGCTGCCGCAGAATGATCTTGTGTCGAGAAGATGTTACAACTTGACCACCTTACCTCGGCACCAAGCTCAACCAGAGTTTCTATCAACACGGCCGTCTGGATAGTCATGTGCAGGCAGCCTGCAATTCGTGCGCCTTTCAAAGGTTTTTTACCTTTGTATTCTTTGCGTAATGCCATCAATCCTGGCATTTCTTTTTCGGCGATTTCAATTTCCTTGCGCCCCCATTCGGCAAGTGAAATATCCTTTACCTTGTAGTCAAGAAAATCGCTGGACGACGATCCCTTAGAACCTTGAGATTTGGACGATGCAAGCTTTTGCGGAATGCCAACACGTTTACTCATCGATTTACTCCAAAGACTTTAAATTTTGACCACGGTCGTTGCCAGTTGCTAAGAGTCCGGCGCGTATCGTAGATAGTTAACCACTGGAAGGATCCTATCCTTATGCATATTAAAACTCAAGGTAAACAGGCACTTGCATAATATATTAAGGTACCCGTAAGGGGTTCTGCCTTTTTTTAGAGCGAGCCAACTGAACCATGCCCCAGGCTTTCAAAACCAAATGAAGAATCAAGAACTCGTCGCCATTAGTCTCAATGCATTGTAATATAACATGATTTTCCGTATTTTACGGTTTACCCACAAAGGGCTTCTGAAGTGGCTTGGCAGATCATCGTCCCTCGCACCTCGGTAGCCAGCAGAAAAAGTTAGGTTTTAGATTTATGACCACAGAAGCGACCAGTTCCGACGTAATGGCCAAAATAGTTTCCTTATGTAAGCGCCGCGGATTTATTTTTCAGAGTTCAGAGATTTATGGCGGCCTTAGAAGTTGCTACGACTACGGTCCGCTCGGCGTTGAACTCAAGCGCAATATCGCCAATGAATGGTGGCGATCGATGGTTTATGAGCGTGAAGATATCGTGGGGCTGGATGCCAGCATCATGATGCACCCACGGGTCTGGCAAACATCCGGCCATCTGTCGGGATTTTCTGATCCCTTGGTAGATTGCCTCAACTGCAGAGAGCGTTTTCGCGCCGACAAAGCCCCCTGTCACAAGCCCGGCACGGAGATAACCTTCCACAAAGGCGGAAAAAGTTCGGGCGAGAAGCTACGAGCTCCAGTCTCCGATCGTGGCTATGTTTGCCCCGTCTGCTCATGCCCCAATCTCAGCGCTGAGCGACAATTCAACCTCATGTTCCGTACCAATCTTGGCCCAGTTGATCCCACTGGTGAAATGCTCAGTGCCATAGAACCGACGATGACACCCGAACAAAAAAGGGCGACAGTTGACGAAATCGCCGCTAAGTCGGCCGTCTATTTGCGACCTGAGACAGCTCAAGCCATGTTCGTACAATTTTTAAACGTTCAGCAGTCCATGTCCATGAAAGTGCCATTTGGCATCGCTCAGGTTGGTAAGAGTTTTCGTAATGAGATCGTTGTTGAACACTACATATTTCGTTCTTGTGAATTCGAACAAATGGAGATGGAATTTTTCTGCGAACCGGGCACGCAAAGTGAATGGATGAGTTATTGGTGCGAACAACGAATGGCTTGGTACAAAAACCTTGCCAATGGCGGCACAAACTTCCGCCTGCGCCCCCACAGTGCCGACGAACTGGCCCATTACAGTGACGCCTGTTTTGACGTGGAATATCTTTATCCTTGGGGATGGGGCGAGCTGGAAGGGGTTGCCTCACGCACTGATTATGACCTATCAAAACACGCCGAAGCAACCGGTGTAAAACTAAGTTACTTCGACCAAAACAAAGCTGATCCCGCCTCTGGCAAAATGGGCTGGCGGTACACGCCGTATGTTATTGAACCGGCCGCCGGTCTTACACGCAGTGTTTTGTGTTTTTTGCTGGACGCGTACTGTGAGGAAAAAGGTGTCGACCACGAGGGCAACGAAAAGTCACGAGTGGTGCTAAAACTACACCCGAAACTAGCCCCTTATAAGGCAGCTATCTTACCACTGGTCAAAAAAGATGGTTTGCCAGAAAAGGCAAAAGAAATCGTCAAGTCACTTCGTCGATACGGGTTGAACGTAAGCTATGATGAGCAGCAATCTATTGGAAAGCGTTATGCGCGCCACGACGAAATTGGAACGCCTTACTGTCTGACAGTTGATATGCAATCTCTCGATGACAACACGGTCACCATCCGCGATCGTGATACGGCGACCCAGCAGCGCATCAAAATAAGCGACGCACTGAATATCATTCAGGCGCGAATCCAAGCAGAACGAGCAAGTTGTTAACGAGGAGTATGAAGACATGTCACGACGCGGACGCGGCGGAAAAAACAGGAATAACGGGCGACATGGTGGCGGTGGCGAAAGACACCAGGGTCAGCCGCAAAAACACGATGGAAGGAATCCTCCGCGTGACAGGCAAAACCAAGCTCAGTCCACCAATGGCGCACCGAGCGAAACTCGCCAGGGGCAAGCTGGAAAATTTAGCTTTCAGAGTGCTATTCAGCCAAAGAGGACATTAAACCGTCCACCAAAAGAACCCACTGTGGTCGCTGGAGACGACAAACGCCAATACAAATTAATCTTCTTTGATACGCTGGTTCAGGCCAAAAGTGACCTTGAAAACCTCAAGCAAATCGCCGCAGGGTGCGACCAACTGAACATTGTCGTGCGTGCCGAAGCCAGCATGGACGATGCCGAGCTAACCGCAATCGGTAAGCTATTTTGTGGTGCTGCGTGGGCTTTAATCCACGAACGTAGGCGTGATGCTGGCTGGTACGAACAAACACACGAATAACAGCCACTCGAGCCTTTAAAAATCTTCGGAAACGTCCTCTTCAAATATGACGCTGTCTTCAGAATCTGAAGTGACTCTCTCAGTCTCAGCACGCGCGTTGTCCGCACGCATACGTTCTTTGTTTGATTCGTCCTTGCCTAAACTTTCAAATTTTTTCTGCAAAGTTTTTAGAGCTTCTGGGGAGATGCCGCCAGCATCTCCTTCGGTAGCGCCGACAGCCCACTTTTCAAAAAGTCCGGGCCCGTCATTCTGATCGGTAGTTTGGTCAGCGTTAGCTGGATTTTGTGCCGCGAGCTCTGAGTCCTTCGCCGTCGAATCTGTATTAATGAAAGGGCGAACCACGTATTTTTGGTCAGTGGATTTAAATTCAAGCCCATCCCTTTGGACGTTGGTCAATACGATGTGACTAACACCCGGCAGACTATCACCCGTTCTAATGGCGTAGGAACGACCTGTTTCCGTATCCTTGATCACAGCGATACCTTTATTGGTACCACTTCCGTCAGCAATAACACCCACCAATTGAACGCGACTCATCACTTTACTGTCATCAATACCTCGTTCGATCGGCTGGTTATCAGCGGCCAAACTCACACCCGACCCAAAACACACTAAAGCGACCAAGGCGTAGCCTGCAAAACTGGCGTAGCCTGCAAAACTGGCGTAGCCTGCAAAACTGGTGTACCCACCAAACATTCGCTGCGAATTCGATTCATTGAGTGCGCGCATAGTCGAAGAACCTCCGGGCTATCCGATAAGGTTTTCGACCTAGAAACACTAAACTTTATTGATTAAGAACCTAGCCGTTTAGAGATTTTACCAACATCTTAAACAATCTCCGGTATTGCCGTTGGGTTAGGTTTGCTTGCCTCAAGAAAAACCAACTCACCAAGACGACTGAGCGACTGTTCACTGAGCCACTGTGTTGCTGGCCTGGATCGCAACTGTCCCAGTTTTCGATTCATGCTGCCCCGGAAACTGCGGTCTGGCGCCTTGGCTGTTTCATTAACGCCTGCAACGTCACTTGAGTCATCAAATATCCATAACGGAATCTGGCGCTCAGACGCAAAAGCAATGGCTGCTTCCAAAAGTTCGAGTCGGTTGGGATTCCAAAGTTCCGTTACGCCGTCCAGCAAGATCATCTTACGTTTGGCTGGGTTTTTTCTAATTAAATCGTCCCAAGCTACGACTGGCAGGGGGATTTTTGGCAATTTACTGCTTGGCGCACTACGTGCTAATCCAGGAATCCGAAACGGTAAAACAACCAAATCAAAATGCCAGATTAGCGCTGCGCCAATCTGAAATAAAATATGCTGAAAAGAGGCATCAATCATCGTCTCAGACTCGCTCGCCACGAGACCCAACTGCATTCGTTTTTTTAATTTTCTTACGTCGAGTATCTTGCCCTTTTCAGCGTTAAGCAAATCTCTCAACTCATCTTTAAAGAAAAGATTAAGCATATTGAGCATGCAACGAACTTTATTTCGATTGAGTTCATCATCAACCCCACGCAGACCTGCGCCCATCAATGTTATACTTTCGGCTGCGTCAAGGGCTTTTAACTGCTGTAGAAACCAAGTCAAACGTCCCCATCGCGCTGATAAGCCGCACAACATAGCCGTCTTTGATTGGCGATCCAAAATCTTTACGCCATCACCCTCGCAACAGGCGAAGGCCTGGCGACTAAGTGAAATGGCTGACGCTGTAAAATCAACGCCCCACAAATGCATCTCTTTTGACCAATTGCCAAGTGCGGACACACGACACTGGGCATCACTACTGCTGGCCATACGTTAGCGCCGCCTACGGTCGGTGCCGCTAACTTCCATGCAGATGCAATTTTCTGATAACCGCGAGAACATACGAGAACCAATTCGCTGTGCCAACGGTTCAAAGGTAACAGCATTCATCTGATTGGTTACACCCTCTGCCCGAAGATAATCTATCTGTTTTTGCTGATGATCCACGCTGCTGCCTCGCAGCGGGTAATTTGTCGCAGCTATAATACATTTATTACCATTGTACCGGTCACTGATCAGGCTGTCTGCCACACTGAGCTCCCACTCAGTATTTCTGCCCTTACCGAGCTCATCAATAATCAAAACATCGACATTTTGCAGCGGACGGAGGCTCGACTTATCAGCTTGATCACTGGCATAGGCTTCGCGCAACTCATGGACCAATTGGAAAAAATCAGCATACCGCACCGAGAAACCCTGGAGTGCCAGATGTTTTGCCATGGCTGCTAAAAGCCAGCTTTTACCAATCCCAACGGGACCACTCAGAAGCAATCCGGAGCTTTGACCGGGCTTTAAGCCTTTTAGCCAATTTGCGATGGTCGTTTTTTGCGTTCTCTCACTGGGATTAAATCCATCAAACCGGCCCAAATCGGCCTCAAGGTAGCGGGAAGGAATCCTCGCCTCATTAATCAATCCCACAATCTTCCTTGGGCTTGGTGAGGCACAGGGTGCGACTGTCTGGAAATTTTCCGGCAATGGCTCAGTTGTCTTTGCTTCTGAAGATGGCTTTAAACAACTGCCACCGCACAATTTACAATTTTTTACGCAGTCACAGATTTTGGCGGCAAGGGTCGGAGCATCTGATAACAGTTGAACTCCCCTGTGCCCCGAACAATTGCTACAGCCGTTGACTGACAGAGCGCACGCAGTAGCAGACGTCGAGCTGGCTGACTTTTTGCCAAGCCTGCTTAAACGATCTTTTATGGATTGCTCCAAATGCGCGGTCATCTGCGGTTTCAAGCCTTATGCCATGGGAATAACTGGGCGGATTTAACCACCGCTCGCCGAGATTCGCAACAATTAGCAGGTCTGATTAACCGGCCTAAAAAGTGGACAAATCGACCTGAATTTTAGCAAGTTCTGTGTAAATAACTATAATTTCAGGTAAACTGGAAGCAAGTTCCTTTGGTCAAAAGCTTTCCATGCCCCGAGAATGAATAGCTCGGTAGGAGTTCCTTATTCGGATTATGCTCGCCCAACCTTGCATTGCACTTTCAGTTCTCATGGTCCTGTTGGCTGCGGGACACGACCATGGTGTTGCCTTCGCTCAGGAGAGCGATGGTCTTCCACCGAATTGGAAGGCTGGCGGGAAAACGCGCGAAGGCTACTATTATGAGGAAAATAATAAACGTAATAAACGTCGTCAAAAACCAACGCAAGACAGCCCGAATACGGGTGAGTCAGCCTCCGAAAAATCAGAGGCCCAATTTGAACCGACTCCTCAAAAAAATCGTCGCAGCACATTCTCTCTCTACGCCAGTAGCCCAGAAATAGTCAGATTTGATTACAACTACAGCTTCTCTTCAAAATTGGCCTTCACATTCGCTCTGAGTGCGCCCTTTCCGATCGATGTGGAAGTGTCTATGCCAAGCGACGTTATCAAGGCCGACCGATCACAAACAATTGCCGTTGCATATCCAGCTTTTGATATGAATTTTAAAGTGGATTGGGGGCCCTATCTTCACACCGGCGTAACCTGGCACCCTTTTGGCGGTCATTGGTACACGTCAGTGGCGGGTGGTGTGCGAAGCATAAAAATTACAGGAGATGCTGCTTCGCCCCTAAGGATTTGTACAGTGGCTGAAGCCGCGAAAGAGCCTCCTTGCGGCAACGACGGCGCTGCCATTCAAACGCGAAATACCATTGCCATCAGTGCCAACATCCAGTTGATTTCAACTTTCGCTCGCCTGGCCACTGGCTGGATTTACAACCTGGGACCAGCCTGGGCAGTGAACGCAGAACTTGGTATTTTCGCGCCAGTGACCACGTCACAATCTTCCGATATCAAAGCGGCGATCGTCGCGCCTGATGGTACGCCCGAATCTCTTTCAGGTGCTCTGAGTGAGTTAAGAGCTAAAAGTGAGGTCGATCTGGCAGCTAAAGCTGAGGCAGAGCTAAAAAGAGCAACCAAGGCCCCACTTCCCGTACTCGCCCTTGGAATTGGGTACAGGTTCTAAGCACGACACGCCAACTCATGCCACCATTAACAAGCCGTTTTTATTAACAATTTCAGAATAACGCCAGAGTTCGCTGCGACACTTTTGTAATAAAAAGATCGTTAGAATTCATAAAATTACCCCTTGAAACAACCCCTTAGATCCACTAAAGTATATGATATCTGCCTATTTTGTAGGCAGACCAGTTGTTCGCTCGAACCCTACAACTTTACTAATTCGGATTAACGTTTGATGCCTTCGCACCGTCTCTACAATGAACTCACCTACTCGGACACCATTGGTGTCTTGTCGCTTAGTTCTTTCCGTCGAAAAGCTACGACCTCAGCATTTAATTATAATGACACACCCTACATCGTCGCTTTGAACCGCGCGCTTCAACTGGAACACACAGCAGTGGCGATTTACGCTGCGAAACAGCGCAGGCCAAACGAATCCAACCTGCGGGCAGGTGCGTCAGCTATCGATAGAACCGACTGTCACAACAAAGCTCTTCGTCAGCTTGTTCAACTTATTTTTGCTCAACGGGGCCTCCCCGATAGTGGTCCCGCAGGCATCACCGCCGTCACAGGCACTGTCGCGGCGAGGGTATCGCGTTTTATGCCAAGCCGGGTGCAAGACCCCATGCTAGGAGTCAGTGCTCAACGCGTTGAATACGCACTCGCACGTCGATATCGTCAGCTCTTGGACATTGCGCCAGAAACTGACCGCGAAATAATCAATGCTCTGCTACGACAATGCCTATCTTTCAGCGAACAGGTGAGTTGAGTAGGCTCATTTTTTATGGCCGCAATCACCTCTGCCTATCGCGACGACGACTCAAGTCGTGCCGTGGATAATTTTGAATTTAAGCAGTCTAACAATATCCAACACTTATAAACCTACAAACCTGGCTTGCGTCCAGTTTATTTTTTTGCTAAATATCCTAACCTCTACGGGGGGTTAGCTCAGTTGGATAGAGCACAAGCTTTCTAAGCTTGCGGTCAAAGGTTCGAATCCTTTACCCCTCGCTCTTAATTTTCCAATAATTTTCTTCTTCTGCTACTCCAGCTCAATAAATTAGAGCGGGCAACCGTCTCGCATAAATTGATCTGTAGAACACACGCGGCCCATTGGTGCGTAGTCGCCAATAAACTTATCGGCTGCATACTCGCCCGCATTGCCGCGGAATAAGGATCTCGTTTTCCAAGCCGGAACACGCGAAAATGATCCCGCGAAATCTTCGCGACTTATGAGATTGCGATAAATCATTACGGGCAAGACGCCGATTGGACGCTCCAAGAAATTTGCATCTTTTACCTGATCTCGAAAAGACTCTGGAGCGATGACAATTTTTACATAGCCATCAGAATCAATCTTGGCATTACGGTCAGCAAGGCATTCGTAGGTTAGTGTCGTCACCGCGCCACCAATACAAAAAGACCAGTAACGGACGTCAATATCCTGGGAATTTTTCAAATCTTCAATGGATCGCGCCGAGCGCGGGGCCTTGAATTTCAAAACCACTACTTCCTTGTCGGCACCCAGAAGTTTGAGGCGTGCAGCTAGATAATTTGTAACACGATTGGCATAGAGCCCCATGCCTTGGT
>JBAXLR010000019.1:0-25275 GCA_037134655.1 bacterium
GTGTCCAATTGGGCCCTCGACGCCAACTCAGCGGGAGTCGGGGTTATTAAACTGCAAATCACGGCACAATTAAGTCGGCCAGTTTATTCGAGTTCTATGAGAATTTCATTACGGCGCAAAAACCAAGGCGTCCAAGGGGGATTATACCTCGCGTAAATTGGTTCTGCGCCTTTTTCTATTACTGACTTGGAACGAAGCCACTGACGTAAAGAATCTGTTTTTTCAATTACAGTTTTTTGTTTATTAAAACCGCTGAATTTTACTACCGCGAATTTTGCTGGAGGTAACTGTTTAATTGTAACGAGTTCACTATTCGGTTTAGGCAAGCTTTCCATTGTATATACACTTGGCATCGTAAAAGTTATTAACCAGGAGTTGTCTTTAATTTTTTCTTGGGACACGGGTGCGGTCATCGCGATTTTTTCACTTTGTCTTTCTTGTGATACCGGCGCTGTCATCGCAATTTCGGATTTCTTGGTGTTGTTGCCAAATATATAATCTGCGAGTCGTCTGAAACCAATGTTCGGAGCCTCGTTGAATTCTCCGCTAACGGTTGTTTCAGCGACGATCCGTGGGGTGTACTCACGTATTTCAAAATCAGCTTCAGCCATTTTCACACTATAGGCGGGCTCCTCAATTTTTCCGGTCACACAGCTCTCCAGTATTAATGTAATGCTTAGTAGCAAAAATGATTTTCTCATATGATGGATCCTCCCGATCGCAAGAGAAGCATAAATGAACCAGTTGTAATGTGGAAATAGTTTTTTTTCTGTTTCCGGGTTAAAATTCCCAAAGGCGCACCATTCTTTGATCTTTCCCGGGGGGCTTTGCAACAGTTATGACGGGCAAAATCGTGATAGAATGGATTCGGCTAGTCTATAATCACGCGGCGACACGTCCGTGGTTGTCGCTATTTTTGGCTATTCCTTTACTATTTACCGCAGTTTTGTTGTTTCAAAGCATTATTCAGATTTGTACAGGTCAAGCCAGTGGAAATATTGAGCTTGCTTTTCTCGCTGGGGTAGGTGGCTTTATTGCGACCACAGTGGGTGCGTTGCCAGTTCTAGCTTTGAGGTCTCTACCATCTAAGATTGAGGATGTCATGCTCGGCTTTGCTGCTGGCATGATGCTTGCTGCTTCGGCTTTCTCATTGATTATACCTGGCATTGAGTTCGCCCAAGTATTAACGGGCGGACGCTTTTTTGGCGTTGTTCTTGTTGCATTGGGAGTGACCTTAGGAAGTCTATTGATGCTTGGGCTTGAAGAATTTACCCCGCACGAGCATAAGCACGCAGGCGAATTTGGCGTCGAAGTCAAAAATCTTAGGAAAATTTGGTTGTTTGTGTTTGCAATCGCGCTCCACAATATTCCCGAAGGCATGGCGATGGGTATTAGCTTTTCCCGCGGTGATTGGGGCGTAGGACTACCCATTAGCAGTGCCATCGCAATTCAAGATGTTCCCGAGGGCTTAGCTGTTGCGTTAAGTTTGAGATCGGCGCAGGTTACGCCGAGTAGGTCTTTACTGATTGCAGCTTTGACGGGTCTGCTGGAGCCACTAGGCGCAATCCTTGGAGCAACACTCGTGAGCGGGACACAATATGCATATCCAGTAGGTTTAGGTCTTGCCGCTGGAGCTATGATTTTCGTTGTTTCACACGAGGTCATACCAGAGACCCATCGAAACGGCCATCAAACGCCTTCCACCATTGGTCTTATGCTTGGGTTTGTCCTCATGATGGTGCTTGATACAGCACTTGGAAGCTAGGTTGGAATAAGCCTTGCAGAACAATCTAAGGACGCGTTGAGAGCGCCTACTGTTGCGTTTGGGTGCCGCATCTTGCGCGTGTTGCTACGTCTCACCCAAAAAATATTTTTAGTTGCTATGACACTGCAGATCCAAGAACAAAATAAGGCATTCAACCTCCTAAAGGAGCTCATTGGGGATCTCGGTTCAGAATTGCACTGGCCGTCATCTAGGGTATTAACGCTTACGCCAAATACATCGCTGGATCGAGATCTGGGATTGGATAGTTTAAGTCGAGTTGAATTAGCGGGTCGTGTAGAGCGCAAGTTTGGGGTTGTTCTCGGCGAGCAAATGTTTTTGAGAATTGACACGGTAGCTGATTTACTCGCTGCCATTACATCTGCTCCAACTTTTGAAAATTCTCCTAGTGCATCGGAGCCTCTAGCTGAGATAACGCACCGGATGGGGTTGAGCGATATCGAGCTACCGATAACTGCTAAAACGATTGTCGAGGTTCTAGAATGGCATGCACACAGGAATCCTAATCGGCTGCACTCATTTTTTATGAAATCCGAAAAAAAATTTGAAAAAATTACATATGCAGATCTTTATGGAAAGACTTTGAACGCTGCATCCGCATTCGTAGCTTTTGGGGTAAAAAAGGGTGACGCGGTAGCTATTATGCTGCCTACATCACTAGAGTATTTTTATAGCTTTCTAGGTGCTATTTTTTGTGGCGGAGTGCCCGTTGCTATTTATCCGCCTGTGCGCCCTTCGCAACTTGTAGAGCACGTGCAGCGCCACGCAAAAATTTTAAAAAATGCCAACGCGAAGTTGTTGGTCACAGATACGCCCTCTCTTGGCCGAATCAGTCAATTGCTTTCGATTGGACTAGAGGGGTTGAAAATAGTTGATGCTAAGAGGGATTTACTTGCAAGTAATTCAAAAGCGGTATCTGTGATGACTACACCACAGGATAAAGCTTTTATTCAGTACACGTCGGGAAGCACTGGTAGCCCGAAAGGTGTTATTTTATCCCACGCCAATATACTGGCAAATATTCGAGCAATGGGTGAAACTCTCCAAGCGTCCTCTAAGGATGTTTTTGTCAGCTGGCTGCCGCTCTACCATGATATGGGCTTAATCGGCGCCTGGCTGGGCAGTCTTTACTACGGATGTGCATTTATTGTTATGTCGCCTTTCAGTTTTCTAAGTCGACCAAAAGTTTGGCTTGAGACACTGCACAAATTTCGCGGGACGCTTACGGCAGCACCAAATTTTGCATTTGAGCTATGTTTAAAGCATATAACCGAAGAAGAGGCGCGCGCTTTTGACCTTAGCACTGTCCGGGCTGTGTGTAATGGAGCAGAACCAGTGAGTGCAAAGACTGTGTTGCGGTTTAATGAGCGCTTTAAGGCAAGTAAGTTGGCTCCAAACGCTCTCCTACCAGTTTATGGCCTTGCAGAAAGCACTGTTGGGCTTGCTTTTCCTCATTTGGGTTCAGGTGCAAAAATCGATGTAATTGACCGGGAAAAAATTGAGCGGCTGACTATAGCAGAGCCATCTGACCCGTCTAAAGGTGAAACAATCGAGTTTGTTAGCTGCGGTTTTCCGTTACCGGGTCATGAAATTAGGATAGTCGATGACTCGGGTCATGAAGTCTCCGAGCGAAGAGAAGGGCGGATTCAATTTAAAGGACCATCGTCTACGTCGGGTTACTTAAATCTCGAAGTTGAAAACAGAAAGTTATTTCGGGGCGACTGGCTAGAAACCGGCGATCTTGGCTATATGGCCGACGGCCAGATTTTCGTGACGGGCCGAATCAAGGACCTTATAAAACGTGCTGGAAGAAATGTTCACCCGGAAGAATTGGAGCTGGTGATTGGCGATATTCCAGGGGTCAGAAAAGGTTGCGTCGCTGTTTTTGGCATAACAGACCCTAAATTTGGCACCGAAAGACTTGTTGTTGTAGCAGAGACGAGGGAGGAGGAGCCTGGTCGCCGGGAATTAATTAGACAAGGCATAAACACCAAACTTATGGATATTTTAGGTTTCGCCTCCGACCAGGTGAAGCTTGTAAAACCACATGCCTTATTAAAGACATCCAGTGGCAAACTGAGACGCTCGGCCTGTAAAATCCTATACCTTAAAAATGAACTCGATGTCTCTCAGTGGCGATTGAAAATCCAGCTACTTCGATTTGCGATTGGTTCATTCTTATTGAGGATAAAAAATAATCTAAAATTGATTCTTGAAATCCTTCGTTCTGTCTGTATTTGGTTTTTTGTAATCCTAACGACTTTAGCTGCATGGCCATTTGTAGTATTTTTACCAACCATCAATTCACGATGGTTTGCAGCAAGATTAACGGCCAAGATTTCCTTATGGTTGGCTGGTGTCAGGCTAATCACGTCAGGTCAGCAAAATAAAAACCAAGCAGTATTTGTTGCAAACCATGCAAGCTATTCAGATGTAGTGTATCTCCTCGCAGGACTGCGATATCCTGTTTCATTTGTCGCAAAAGCAGAACTGAAACGAATTATTCCGGTAAAATTAACACTTGACAGACTTGGTGTTATTTATGTCGAGCGATATGAACTAGCTGCTTCACTGCGTGACGCAGAGTACACGACTAAGATTGCAAAAACAGGGAAAAGTTTATTATCTTTTCCTGAAGGCACATTCACCAGGGCGTCGGGTCTACTGCCATTTCATGTGGGTCCATTTTTGACGGCTGTGGAATGTGATTTACCTGTGGTTCCTATCGCTATAACAGGCGCTAGGTCTATTCTACACCCCGGCAGTTGGTTAATAAGGCGAGGAATCGTGAAATTAGAAATACTAGATCCTGTCAAAATGGATGATGGCGAAAAAGTGTCGTCCACAAAATGGGAAAAAGCCCTTGCGATCAGGGGGAAAGCAAGGGAGGTTATTTTAAGTAGGTGTGGAGAGCCAGATCTATTGGTGACGTGACTCTTCCCACCGGCGATCCAATTTAATTGGTGACATTCACACTCAATACCGGGACGTTCGTTTCAAGTTCATTATACAAATCCTTATAGTTGCCTACACTGGTCCGGTTCTTGGCAGAAGTTAGAAACGTCCGGTTTCCGACATTATCAGCTAGGGAGATTTCTGGTAAAAAATACTCTCCACTTGGTACCTGGTCAGGTAGCTGAAAATCAAGCGCGTACCACTCATGGTCAATTTTTTTAAGGGTACCATCGCAAATTAAGATTCGATCATTCATATTCACGTCATCGTCAACGGAATTATTTGTGACCATGCTCGCACGACAAAAGCTTCGAATCAGGTACGCCGCCTGCCCAGAAACCCCAGACAGGTTATCTGTTGCTTGGATTAAGACAGAGCCTTTTTCTCCTGGCTTGTAGGTCGCACGATCAGTTTTAATAGTATGAATTTTTGGACCTTCCGTATCGATTGGTTGACTGCTTGTGACGGTCAAAGAAATATGCTTTTGCTTACTTATATTGCCTACAAGATCTTTGATACTAAGGTCCATGCTGTATTGACCTGGCGGTAGCCCAATGTATGTCGTTACGGGCACCTCCCATGCGCCATCGGCTCTTTTTTGGGGTCTAGTACATGCATGAATGGCGTATTCAGTCGGATCAATTTCGGCGTTTTTGGGGACGTCCGTTCGCATATGCCGGAACCACTCATCATGAAGAGCTCTTTCGCAAAAGCTTTGCGGAGAGAATTCCGGGTCATTATCCTTGGCTTCAAAAATAAGTTTTACGGATTCCCCAGCTGTGATTTCTGCCGGTTCAAATCTCGCGTTCAGGATGGATGGCGGCTGACTGTCAGCTCGATCATTTTGGACTGTTAATTTTGCCATCGGGATCAGTGTCTCATCTGTTGCAATTCGGGAGCGATAAACGTCGCGTATCGTATCGGGTAGAAGTTCCATTGAATTGCCGGCCCCATCCCAGATTGTTAGTGGGTATAGAAAGTATTGGCCCGGCTTCATTTTCGGATTTGTAGGCACGTCAAACTCGTACCAGTCATTGCCGAGAGAACGGAATTCACCACAGGCATCAACAAAGTTCCAATTCGCTGTCGTGAGTTGTCGACAGGTTTGCTCAGCCCGTCTTGCGACGCTTCCTGCTGGTGAAGTTCCCTTGATTGCCGTCATGTTGTCTGTGGCGCGAATTTTAAGTTTGGCAGTCTGGCCCGCTGTAACACTGGCTGGCTCGAATAAAACCTCATGTATGACTGGAGATTGGGTGTCAAAATTGATCGAAGCAATGACGCTAGAAACAAGCTTCACGCCTTTGGCCTCATGCACAGCATTTGCCGAAACCTGTAGGACGACGCCGCGCGATAGCCTGAAAAGGTACTGGGCGTGTAAAACACCAGAAGCCATATTTTGCGTGTACAAGCTTTCGGTCCTCGAGTTTTTCACGGGCTTCCAGTCATGATTCCCATTAATTTGGCTTGCATACTCTAAAAGCGAGTCGCTACCTGAGGTGCCAAGATCTTTAACAGCGAAAGTTAGCTCAGAGACACGTTTGCTGAGGGCGTTGGCATAATCGGCATTATCAAGCTTAATGCTGGCGTCAGATAGGTTTGAGATTTTTAGTTCCTTGGCGTAATCGAAAAAGAAATCATAGGTTTTATCGTGATAGCGAATAAATCCGTTGCCAACAACAGTGCCGCCTGATCCAGAGTCTTTCCTTTGGCAAGCAGAGGTTGTGACGAGGGATAAGCTAATAATGATTAGATTTAAAAATCGCATTTTTTTGATGATGGAATTCATAATAGTTACCTCATTGACTTATTTGGAACATCTGAATGTTAACTTGAGTGACCTTTGCTTGTTCGGAAGGCTCACTTGCTGATAAGGCTAAAACATTCTCCCTTAGGTTTTTTATTAATTCTTTTATTTTTGAAATATCTTCGGGATTTATCAAAATGGTGACGGATCCAAATTCTCTTGATTCAATCGGCTCTGTCTCAATAATTCTGGCTCCTAGACTCAGGCAGCTTTGATGATAGCGGCGAATTGCAATGGAGTTCACCTCATCAGTTGTCCGAAGGCTTTCGGATGTTGGTTTAATTTTCCCGTCATTTGACATCTGGAGCATGTTGACATCGATTAAAACCTTTAATGCTTTTTTTGCTTCCTGAGGAGTGATTAGTCCTTTTAGTTTTTGAGAAACAGCATTAGGGCTTGGATCGAAATTGGGCTGCCTCGCTAACTCTCGAATGGCGATACAGTGCCAGTCTTCAAGGATTTGGTAAGACTTCATTGATATATTAGCTTCAAGGGACCGGCCAAGTTGTGACATCATTTCTTTTAGAAATGTTTCTTTTTCGAGGTCGTCCTTGGCTTGATTAAATTGGATTAACTTGTGGTAGTAAGCAAGCTCGCGTTCGCTTATTCCCAGCGCCTTCCCGAGGGCTGAGGCGCGACGATTGGTAAGGGCGCGCTTGCCAGATACAATTAACGATATATGGGATTTTGTAAGACAGCCGGTTTTTCTTCCAAGTTGCTCCAAGGAAAATGTTGCTGACATTTGTCGCTTGTGAGCGATGACGTCCTTTAGGTATTGGCGATAATCAAGGTATTGGTAGATGGATGGTTGCATTTGTCTTCCGTTTACAAAAGTTTGACTAATTTGAGATCGCGAGTGGTTCTTATCTATAAATAATCCGTATTAAAATCAAGGGTTAAAGCCAAATTTAGTTTACAAAAAGTTAACAAGTGATTTCAGGATGTTGTCTGTTGTTTAGGCATAATAGGAGTTTATGCATAAAATTGGTTTATGCATTTTCCACCGTGCGTCATGGGTAAATTTTGTTCCGAGATCTAAGTTCTCGTTATTTTGGAATTGAGAATTTTAAGGTGACGCCATGAAGGGGGTTCGATTCGGCCCAAATTTGACCGCCGTGAAGAGAGACGACTTTTCTGCAGTAGGCTAGGCCAATGCCTGTGCTATCTACAGTAGAGGATGTTTGAACGGTTGAAAACAAATCGAAGACGTTTTCAAGTTCGCTTTCGGGTACGCCCGTACCGTTGTCCCTGATGAAGAATTCATAGTATTTTTCGTAGGTATTATAACCAATTTCAATTTTCAGATTTCGTTCTGGTTCTCGATATTTTATTGAGTTTTCTATGAGATTAGAAAAGATACTTTCCAGATGATGAGTGTTCCCGAACACGTCAGGTAATGGCGTACGGTGAATATTCGCGTGGGCCTTCTTAATTTTTTGGGCGTGAACCAGCAAAACATTATCGAGAATCTTATTCATGTCGCACAATGTGTGACGCTCTGATGGCTGATTTAACTTTGCAAGACTGAGTATGTCATTTACCTGGTGAATTGATTTTGTCAGGTTGCGTTCAATAATTTCAAAGGTTTTGGTCAAGTTAGAGTCGCTTGGGTTTGTCAATTGCGATTGGAGCGATCGTAACCAGCCGAGGGCTGCATTAATCGGTGACTTTAAGTCATGTGCAGCGCATGCTGCGAAGTGTTCTAACTCTTGGTTAGAACGTAACAGGCTTTTGTGTTCCTGGATGAGCCAAGCCGGAGCTGGCTTTTCGGTGTTTGCTGTGATGGCCCTAAGGGGCCTCTCGGTAGGATTAGTAATTCCCATCTGCCCGAGGGGCGGCTTATTGGTGCGATTGGTCAGGACGGTTCGGGTCGAGCGTTGCCATGGGGCAGACTGCGGGTGAAGGTTGCTGGTCAACGTGTGTTTGGTGGCAGGCATTAGTAAATTCCTAAGTTTTTAAAGACTCAATTAAGCGCAGCTGATGTTTACAAAAATTATGTCAAAATGTCGCATCCACGACTCGGACTATCCTAATTTAATTTATAAAACAACATGTTATAAGCTATTATGGTTTACAAGGTGTAACCCATAAATCGCGGTTATGATGCGGTCGGTTTTTTTTGAAATCCCGGCTGCGTCAGCAGAGGTGAAAGAGAAAAAAAAGAGGCGAGGTGGGGCAGTATTTTGGTGGTTGAATTATTTATGACTTCGCAGGGTAATTTTAATATTTTTTATTGCCAACAATCGGGGATAGTTCTAAACGTCTGTACGGTGGCCATTTTGGCGGGGTTCTCGGGCTTTTTTCCAGATTTTACGGCGTTTTTTAGTAGATGGGGATTTTTCGATGTTTCGAAAGTATGTGTCAAAACTGGTGGTAAAAAGTGAGTCAAAAAAGCCGGGCACGCGATGGTTGACCGGGTGGATAAAGACGTCTGCTAATAAGATGGGACTTGCTTCAGAACGGCGTTTTTTCGACCCTCGTGAAGAGCAGGCTTACAGATCTAATCAGGCAAAATCTCGGATGCAGGCGCGATTTCATCAGAGTTTCTAATGTCTGATGCAGTAAGTCACCTACAAACTCTGATCATAAAAATATTTTTTTATGTCTTAATTTTCCTAGGGCAGCGGCGTAGCGCCAGTCCGCCCTCACTATTTCATGAAGAAACGACAAGACGATGGTGGAATCAGAGCTAAGATCGATATTTAAGTCTGGGGTGACCTTGCCCTTGGAATCACGCAAACAAATGCTTCTGAGGCTTAAGGAAGTCATTGTTCGTCGCGAAGATGAAATATTCGCAGCCCTTCGTCGAGATCTGGGTAAGTGCCAGTTTGAGGCCAAGATTTCCGAAACCGGTTTTATAATTAGTGAGATCAATCATCACATCAAACATTTAGACGACTGGGCTAAAGAGGTTATTGGCGTGCCACCGGTGTTGGCTCAGCCCGCGAAAACGAGGCTTATCCCCTGTCCCAAAGGTACTGTCCTAGTGATTGCACCGTGGAATTATCCGTTTCAGCTGTCAATTGGTCCGCTTATTGGGGCGGTTGCAGCGGGTAATTGCGTAGCATTAAAACCCAGTGAGCTCACCCAGGAGACCGGTGTGGTCATTGCCAGCATCATAAATGAAGTTTTTAATAATGGCGCCGTTCAATGTTTGGTTGGGGGCGCAGATGTTGCGGAAAATCTGCTTAAGCAGCCCTTTGACCATTTCTTTTTTACCGGCAGTAAGCGAGTTGGCAAGATCGTAGCACATGCGGCTGCCGAACAGTTTGCGAGCTCGACCCTTGAAATGGGCGGCAAGAGTCCTTGTATTGTTGACGATACGGCAAGCACGATCCATTCCGCTAGGCGTATAGCCTGGGGCAAGGCTCTCAATGCTGGTCAAACCTGTGTGGCGCCCGATTATCTTTTGGCCCATGAGAGTGTCCAAAGGCAATTAATCGAATCAATTATGGGCGAGTGGAAAAATTTCTATGGCGAGGACCCCGAGCGAAGTGCTGACTATAGCCGGATCATTAATGTGGATCACTTTGATCGACTCGATACAATGCTAGAAAAGACGAAGGGAAAGATTTTTGGTGGGCGTCGGAATCGCGCTTCGCGATTCTTTGAGCCGACAATTGTTGCGAATGTAGATTTAGATGATTCCCTTATGAAAGAAGAGATTTTTGGCCCGATTTTGCCTGTGATTACGTGGAAAGATGAAAGTGATTTGGCCAAAGTTATAAGTCTCCATCCGGATCCTCTTGCTTTTTATGTCTTTACGGAGCGGCGAGATTTCTCTGATCGGCTGCTGAAAGGCTATTCATTTGGTGGAGCTTGCGTAAATCATATTGCTTTGCATCTTGGTTGCCCGGATCTTCCTTTTGGCGGACGGCGGACAAGTGGCGTTGGACAGTACCACGGGCGCTACGGATTCGATGCATTCACCCATTATAAGGGCGTGGTTGAAGCGAGTAGTATGTTTGACGTTAGACTCAAGTACCCTCCGTACGGAAAAATTGACGGGTTTTTGAAGTGGTTCTATCTGTAGATTAGACTCGCATCGGCGATTTGACTGTTTAGTTAACTAAATTTTAGTTTCAGATTTATTGGCATATGGATTGCTTTGCTGGTGATGCCGTTAGTCACTTGGTGTGACTTTTGGAAGCGTCTTGCTGAACATATGCCGTGAAGGTGAAAGGGTTTGTCCCATGAAACTGAAATCTTATCGAAATTATTGGTTGTTATCCTGCTTTGCTGGTCTGTCGTTAACCAGCGCGTTATCGACTGCGGCATTTGCAGCTCCCGGCGTGAAGGTGAGCTTTTGTAATGAAAATGCGCAAAAACTATTCTTAGCTGTGGCCTATGAGGCTCAAAGTGGTGATCCCTTAATGTCAAGAGGCTGGTGGGGCATTGACCCTAACCAGTGTTCTGACGTGGAGTTGCCGATAATTGGCGATAAGCTATTGGTTTACGCAAATTCTGAAAATCAGGTGATGGAGTGGCGCGGTCAAACCCAGCTTTGCGTGGATACGACCAATAAGTTTGATTTAAATAATGCCAGCGAGATAGCCTGTCAGGGTGAAGGGCTTGCTATGAGAAGCTTTAAAGAGTTGTCCATGAGGCAGCTGACCGAGTCAGCTAATGGGGGCATGCCAAATTATGCGTTTACCCCAGACTCGGCAACTCGCCTTGGCGATGTCGTCAGACTCTGTAACGATTCCGAAGAGATCATTTATTTGTCTTACTCACAAAAAAGCTCCCAAGCTTTGGCACTAGCTGTGGCGGGGTGGTTTAAGGTTCTGCCAGGTAAATGCCATGAGACGGTAAAGGTTGCAGATTCGGATGAGCTCTATTTGTTTGCGAGTAATGAACGAGGAGACAAACGTTGGAAAGGGGATATTCCTCTTTGTACTAACTCTTATGACGGATATTTATTCACAGAACCTGCATCGATGACTTGTCACGGCAATAATGAAAGACGCCAACTTTTCAAAAAGATACCGATGAACATGACTGGAGATTTTGAATATCATCTAAAGTCAATTGGTTCTGAAACAGCCAGGTCCATGGTGGAGCTTTGTAACAAAGGCGCCGAAAATATTGTGTTGGTGGTTGCTTCGGCAAATCCTGACTTTCAGGGCGAGTATGTTTCCAGTGGATGGTTTGGGGTGAAGCCAAATGAATGTTCAAAAGCCTTGCCCATTGATTCCGATACATTGCATATATTTGTGCAGAATATTGACGGCAAGGTTTTGAGGTCTGGGTCGTTTCCAGCATGCATTCATAGCAGTGAAGCTTTTGAGTTTGGCGATGCAACGGCGATGAGCTGTGATGGCGAGGGTGAGGAAAAAAGATCGTTTGATGCCATCAAGATTGAGCCAGGTAACGTGAAAGTACAGTTGCCCTAGTGAATCTTAAGTAAGGTAAAAAGCCCCTAGGTCTAGCCTGGGGCTTTTTGTTTTTATCATAGGCACTAGGGAGCCGGCGAATGTCTTACCTGCCAGGTAAACTCACGGCTAGTTCGGTTACCGGCCTGATCTTCTGCGTGAATCATGATGGTGTGCTGACCGCCAACGTTAGTAAACCATCGTTGTCCTTCGGTTGAAAAGCCAAGATCCACTGTGAGTTTTCTGCATTCATAATTCCCACATGTTAGGCTGGGTACAAAAAAGTCTTCAACATAATCCGTATTGGATGTGGCACCTGGAAGGTCAGAGAATTCCCACACGAGGCGCTCTCTTGGGTCGTCGTCCAATTGATAGGTGATTTTGTGTGGAGGGACTACGAATTTATCGTGAAGGATCAGGTCATGAATTGTGGCGTAGACGCTGTAGGCGCCTTGTATTGGGAGCGACGGGTCTTGAGCGTAACCGTTTCTTAATAGGCCAACCTCAAGAATATCTGGAGCTTTAGTGTCGTTGAGAGGCTGTAAAAAACTAAAAGGATTTCGGTAAGCACCACCCCGTGCAAGGACGTTCAAGTGGATGTGGTGATATTGCTCGCCGTAAGTGTTGACCATCCAGTAGTAAACTTCGCCGATTTTTGTGCCGCTAGTAATTCGGCCTTTATTACGGTAGGCGTCCCAAACGGTTTGCGGGATTGAATCGCGGTCCACGTGATGGTACTGCCAAAGAAACCCTGCGTCATCCAGGATGGCTACCTCCCAGTAAGCTGGACCTGGACCGTAGTTAGAGATGTTGACCACTTGTCCGCCAACCGATGCCAATACATCGGTTCCGGCGTCTGCTCTAATATCTAAACCGTGGTGAAAGTAGGGATCTCCGCCGTAGTTTTGATAGCTGGCTGTATTGTGTCCAATGGACTTTAGTTCCACCGGCCAGGGATATTTTGAGGACTCCTTGGACTTTAAATCGGCTTTGGCAAGAGAAAGGTAGGCAGGGCGGTAGTCTTTTTCCGCTGCAGAGTCTTGTGTTTGGGCAAGTTCCATGGAAGATGCTTGATTATTTCTAAACGGCGAATGTAGGAATCTACCATGATTTGATCCGCATGCCATGATCAGGAAGGTTGACAGTAGAAACTGTAGTTTGCAATGGATCTTCATGATCTTGCGCTCCCTAAGGTGAAGTAGCCTAGATGATTACGGAATATATTATCACAGCGGCGGGCCGTTTTTTTCATTTTTTAATAGTGGTGGGGTTATTTTGTCAGATCATTGATCTTAATTTGAAGACGGCCCAAGTAGCCTTGCATAAAGTGACCACTGATTCTCCTGGGCCAGGCAACGGCGCCATATGAGTCTGGGGCGTTTCGGGCATTGGTGCTTCGAGTGATCTCAATAAATTCGAGCAAAGATTTTTTTGTGGGTCCCAGCTCGCCAGGAATCATAGCTGGGGATATTGCACCGTTGGCGGCTTATTGAACCTGGCGACAAGAGATGCCCACTTCTTCGTAAATTCCACAATCGATATTATCCCGAGCCTCTTGTTCCGTGGCGCCAGTGGAGCTGACCGGGATCCATGGATTTGTTGGTGTATCGGCGCCCAAAAGACACCAGCCGGAGCATGACCATTCCTCTTCTGCATGCGGTTCGGTCGCAGCGAATAGCGCAGAAAATGAAGCATTGAAAGCTAGCATGTTTATCAAAAGCATTTTCAGGCATATGATTCTAAAAGTCATGGAGCGTCCCCCTAGAGTATAATCTGCAGCAACCTGGCTCCAGGTGCGCTTCTCTAATAGACAATCCGTCAGGGAAATTAGCAAGGAAAATCGCCCTAGGCCATCTTCAGAAGAGGCTTGTGCTGGTTTCAGTTGAATGTACGCAGGTGTTGGCAAGTTCTACCAACGCTTGCGTTGCGTCAACGGTCGAATTTAAATCGCATGACGCTCGCAGTTTGACTTGTCGACTCGCTACAGTTGGCCATAATTAAGGCGGCAAGACACATCGAACATTTTGCAGTGTATTAAAAGCGGATTTTTCTGGATGGCGCTTATCGTCGTAAACGAAATATTGTGACGCGAAAAGTGGCTGCCAAACTCCACTCGCTGTATATGTTAAACCTCCTGGGACTGCTGGGACGCCTTTGCCTGGAAGAGGGTAGGTAGCTCCCCCTTGAGTTAGCCATTGATCAACATAGGATTTTGTACGCGGCAATCCATATTTCTTCTGAAACGGCGCATAATCCAAATCAACTTCTGCTTCATAAATAGTCGGCAGCCTCATTCCTTTGACGTTGCATGTCTTAATATTGCCTTGGAAGTATAAAGGAGTTCGGCAGCGGAAGGTGCATTGATCTCCCCATATGTCACTCCAAATCCACATCCAATCAATTTTTTCGATTCCAATATTTTTTACTTTAGATGGTTCATCCCCAAGACGAACTTTGGGTGTGCCGGTATCATAATACAAACAGTTCTCTGATTTGCTGTCAGTTATCAAGGAATAATCTGCTCGGTAGATCATCTCCGGACAAGCCCTTCCAGCGAGCCCTTTGTAGCCTAGAAAGTCGCCTTCATAACCCCAACCAGATTTCATAAGTCTCTTTTGCCAGTCTCCATTCTTCGAATAAAATCCAGAGGCTTTTATTATCTTGTCACTTGATGCGTCTTTCCATACTTTAAATCCCTTAGCCGCAGGAACAAGGATAATCTTGGAGCCATCTGTTAGTCTTGCGCGGCCAGCAGCGAGTGCTGCGGAATTCTCATAGCAGCTATCCATCTCTTCTCCGCATAAGGGATCTCCAGAAACAGGGTTATTTAATGGAGCGCTAGGTTGGGTAGGATCTTGCTTCGAAGGCCTTGCTTCTTCTACTGAGATTGCTGGTACGATAACGCTAGCTGCTGGTACGATAACGCTAGCTGCTGGTTGCGACGGCTGTGCTAGAATTTGTTTAAACCCCAAGACATAACCATTGTCCTGATCTTTTTTGACCTCGACGCTTGGCGGCCTTGACCAATCGGTCAATGGCGGCAAACTGATATCCAATTGTTTGCCTTGGCGAAGGGCGTATAGTTTGACTCCATAAACAGTCAGGGTGAAATTTTCTGATTTTTTGTTTACGAGAGAAATAGATAACGATGTATCCTCCGATTTAACTGGAATTTCATTTTCAGCAAATCCGCGCGAAATCGTTACCCTTTTACCTGTAGCTGTCGATTTTGTATCAGAGTAGGACACTAACACCTGCCCTTTTTCATTCTGAATTAAAAAATACGGTTCTTGTTCGAATCCCGCGTCTGATCCCTCTAACTTGAGATCAATTTGTGCCATCAGCTGATCCCCGGCCATCAGTTTGGAGGTTTGACCGACGCTAAGCTCGGTAGATAGATAAGCCAACGCTCGTTTTGTGTTATTAGCCTCAGCAGGATTAATCGCGTCGACTGGCATTATGCTCATTTGTTGGCTTGGTGTGATTTCAGATACAGGTCCACACGCATAGAGACCGTGCGCTAAGACGACAGCAAAAGTACTCCGTAAAAGCATGCCTGCCTCCCAATTAAGAAAACTATCGGATAAAAAACAGGCTTTCTTTACTGAGTAAGGCTGGTGATAAAAAAGCTCGCAATATTGGTGCATTAGGGTTGTTTTGTCTATAAGGATGTCGCTAATTTGCAATTCCCAAATAATGGGTTGCCATTAGGTCAGGTCTGGTATGCTTACGCCAGCACCAACACATGGAGTTTTTAAATGGCCCGTCGATTTGTTGACCTCTCTATTTTTCTAGAAAATGACGTCGTTAGTGATCCACCAGCGTTCGCTCCAAGAATTCAATATTTCAATCATAAGAATACATTTGAGCAGATTGAGCCTTTTTTCCCAGGCCTAAAAACACAGGACTTACCAGACGGGGAGGGCTGGGCCATTGAGACAGTCCAGTTATCCACACACAATGGTACGCACTTGGACGCTCCCTACCATTTTCACTCCACCATGGACAATGCACTCGGCGGAAAAAAGCCAGCCATGGCGATCCATGATGTGCCATTGGAGTGGTGCTTCCAACCAGCTGTCAAACTTGACTTCCGGCATTTTGATGATGGTTATGTTGTGACGGCCGATGATGTGGAAAAGGAATTAAAACGCCTTGGGCATGCTCTAAGTCCACTCGAAATTGTCGTGATCAACACGCGGGCTGGGGTTCGCTACGGATCAAGTGACTATGTTTCTAGCGGGTGCGGCATGGGCTACGAGGCCACCATGTATTTGTTGGAGCGTGGCATACGTCTAACCGGCACAGACGCTTGGAGCTGGGACGCACCATTTGTTCATACAGCCAAAAAATACCAAGAATCCAAAGATGCCTCTCTGATTTGGGAAGGCCATAAAGCTGGGCGCGACATCGGCTATTGCCACCTCGAAAAGCTCCACAACCTTGAAGTTCTTCCTCCAAACGGATTTTACATTAGTTGTTTTCCGCACAAGATCCGTGGCGCTTCGGCTGGGTGGACCCGGGCCGTGGCGATCTTTGATGATGCGTTAACAAAATAGTTAAGTACTTATTTTGGCGGCTAAACCACGATGGGCACATGATCGAGTCTAACTAAATTGGGCATTGTAACGGGCCGGATACCACGCTTCTCGAAATGATTTCATCCATGGACTCATCCGGCCGTTGTGGGAATCGCGGTAGCAGACGGTCTCTTCTGCGATTGATTCAGGCTTCTGTCTTGACCAACCCACAACAATCATGTGAGCAATAGCGCCTGGATGGTCTTTGACCGTAAAGATTGTGATTGGGTGAAGGCCAGCGGCACTGCCACTTTCCATCCACAATTGTGTGCTATCACCGGGAAAAGAAACCCACGCCGAACCATCTTCTGACATCATTTGCGCCATTGAGTGGTACAACTCGTGGGGAGAAAGGGACGTGTTGTGTCTGGCCACCATCCTGAGGCGGTTGTCTGAGATCATGCTATTTTGAAAGTATGGCGGATTGCAAAACACAAAATCAAATGTTTCATGAATGTCAGGGTTAAGATCCTGAGCTCGAAGTGTCAGTAATTCAATTCTGTCGTGCCAGGGGCTGGCAGCGAAATTTTGCCTAGCGACTTCTGCTATCTCAAGCTCTGGTTCTACAGCAGTAATCAGCACCTCTGGATAACGAACAGCCAGCATCAACGCTAATACGCCTGTGCCGGTACCGATATCCAACGCCCGCTTAGGCTTGGTATCACGACCGATCAGGGCGCCAAATACACAGCTATCTGTATTGACGCGCTGCCCCGACGGGGCTTGGCGCATGGAAAAATCACGAAAATGAAATTCATCATTCGACATAAAAATTAACTATAGTTTAAAGACTATGATCAGGCTACCACTTCACGGGCGAATGTTAGCGTTTAGAGGTGATTTCGTTTAGCTGAAGGGAGCTAAGTCTTAAAGGCTGCAGCCTATAGTAGTGGTATCAATATATGCCATGGAAAATATCGTGATACCAGCAGGACAATTGTTTTTAACAGAAGAAAAAGTCACTGACTAAAAATTTGCCATTCGCGATGGCGACTCCTGGAAGTATTAAAAAAAGATAATTGCCAAGTATCGGCCCAATCTGGCAAACTTGCCAATACTCAACTCGCGCGCAATTTACCCGCAAAGAACTGGATGGGAGGCTTTCTTGATCCGTTTAGCCATAGTTTTAATGATGATTGGGCTGGGTAACTCTGTGACGGCAAAAGCGGATGGATTGCCAACGAGGGAGAAGGCTTGTTCTGAACATGATGATATCATTTGCAAGTCCTACGACGACTGCCGGTACGATTTAAATCTTGGAGCCTGTGTGGACGCCGTTTTTCCGGATCCTTGCAAGCAGCATCATCATGCTCCTGATCTTTGTCGCCAAACATCTGGATGTCAGTACGACCCTGTCTATATCCGCTGTGTTCAGGGAGGCAACTCAACACCTTGTGCGCCCATGAATTTTCAACGCACCGCTTGCAATCAGACTGCTGGCTGCCAGTATCTACGCCAAAACGACATGTGTATGGTTTGGACGGGAGAGGGCGCCACTGCCGAATTCTGCGCCCAGTTCAATCGCGTAGCTTATCAGTGCCAACCTTCCGTGGGGTGTTTCTATGAGGGGCGGACCGGCAATTGCACGCCCGACTTGGACCCGGGTACCCCAAAAAGATAAAACTCGGGTCGACCGGCATTAGCCAAGTTATTAGGTTACAGGGTCCAGCAGTTCGGCAAATTTTTTAGGTGCTTTATACGGAAGTTGTGGCTGAGGAGTTCGTTAATTGAAGAAGATGATTCTGGTCTCTCTTGTCGCCAATGTGGCGGTACTTATTCCTGTCTGTGTCGGTTTGCTCGTGGAGGCATCATGGGTTGCAGATGTTTACGGTGCGGCTACGCCGGCAAGGGGAATTCTCCTGTCCGTGTACGTGGCAATACTGATAGTTTCGATGTGTCTGCTGTTCAAGCGGGAGCCCATTCTCGTGGCGCCTTTGCTGCTGGTTCAGGTCCTCTATAAATTGACCACACCATTCACCGTGGGTAGCTTTACCAATCCGGTGGTGATCAGCAACGTTGTGATTGCGGGCATTCACCTGGTAACTTTGGGCCTTATCCTCCGCGAGATTAACGCAAATCGAGCAAAACTTTTGGCTGCTCGATTAGCACAAACATAGAAAAAATGAATGCATACGCGACACCGGTGACTTGCTGCGCCCCTTCCGCGTTTTTGAGGGTTCATAACTCATGGTCTTGCCGGAGTTTAGGTATAAGGTGGGGATTCTTTTTGTGAGTTGCCCGGAGTTATTATACCGGCTTTGATGGATTTAGCCCTGATGCCTGTGACCCAGATGTTTTGCTGCATTGATTGTCAGGGCGCCCGCCTGGTAAGCTGTTAAAGCAGCTTTTGACAAATCAATAATCAAGCAGGTGAGGTCCCCGATTTCCAATCTTATAGATCAGCATGAAGTTATCTCAAGTCTCAAAATGAAGCCACACCCTGAGGGTGGTTTTTATTCGGAGACATATCGTTGTAGCGACTCTGTAACACTAGATAAAATGGGTCATCGTTCGCTGGGCACAAGTATTTATTTTCTTCTGCCCAGAGGAGAGGTTTCTCTCTTTCATCGTTTAGCATCCGATGAAATATGGCACTTCCATCAAGGTGACAGCATCACGGTCGTGATGATTAAACCAAACGGCTCAATAGAAAAGGCAGTTGTTGGTCCCGTTGGCAGCGTTGACGCAAGACCCCAAGTTATAATCCCCAAAGGAACATGGTTCGGAGCAATTCATGAGAGTGACCGCGCTCACGGTTATACACTCGTTGGTTGCACGGTCAGTCCAGGGTTTGAGTTTGCTGACTTTGAGATGGCAACCCGAACGGGTTTATTAGAGGAGTTCAAGGGAGCTCGGTCGCAAACGATTGATTTCATTTTAAAACTTACAAAGCCTTGAGCCAACTGTTGGGGCGATCTATCTGATAAAGCGTCTAATAAACTATTGACCAATCATGGCTCTATCCGTTATCTGGCTAGAATTTTTCAAATTTTTTTGTAGTCCATAATAGACACAGCCCGATACGGCAAAGCCAACAAACCAAGCATAGTGATAAAGACCAGAAATAATTTCAGGTACAGAATCTACGGGAATCAATTTAATGGTCGTTAGAAAGCCGGGAACATTCGGAAGAATTCCCAAAACCAAGGCCCAAATGGCATTCGGATTAAAACCATTACGGTACCAATACTGACCTGTCTCGGAGTATAGGTCCTCAACAACTAATTGTTTTTTTCTTATTAAAAAGTAATCCGTGATCAGGATTCCACCAATCGGCCCCAAAAGACTTGAGTACGCAATGAGCCATGTAAAAATATAACCGTTTGGATCTGAAATGAGTTTCCACGGGAAAATCAGAGCTCCTAAAACTCCAGTGATATAGCCGCCTTTTTTAAAATCAATTTTGGAGGGTGCAAGATTAGAGAAATCATTGGCAGGGCTCACGATGTTGGCGGCTATATTGGTAGCAAGTGTAGAAATTGCCACTGCCAGCATGGCAAAAGAAACAACCAGAGGGGAATCGAATTTGCCTGCAAGATCAACAGGATCCCAAATGGTTTTCCCGTAAACGATCGTAGTGGCACTCGTGACGACGACTCCAATGAATGCAAAGATAGTCATAGCGGGTGGAAGCCCAATGAGCTGGCCCATGACCTGCGCTCTTTGAGACTGAGCGTAACGAGTGAAGTCGGGAATGTTAAGAGATAGGGTGGCCCAAAATCCCACCATTCCCGTTAAAGCGGGGAAAAAGAATTTAAAAAACTCGCTAGAACTTTTGAATTTAGAGGGTTGGGAAAGAATAGGTCCCAAACCGTTCGCAACAGTCAGAGCCCATAAGAGAAGGCATAAAGCAGCTATCGGAAGAAACAGCGCTTTAAACAAAAGCAATTTTCGGATGCTCTCTATGCCGAGATAGACCACGAGCATATTGATGCTCCAGAAAAATAAGAACGTTATGGCTGGTCCGGTTTGAAGTCCCCAGGAAGCCGGGAAGACCAAGGGCAGGCTTCCGATTGAGGGAACCCATAGTTTAATCCCTTGATAGAGGGCATATCCCCCGATCCATGTTTGAATGCCAAACCAACCACAAGCCACAATTGCTCGGAGCAGGGCGGGAATATTGGCCCCCAGAACTCCAAAACTGGCCCTTGAAAAAACGGGAAAATTTATCCCATAGCGCGCCCCCGCATCTCCGTTGAGGACCATTGGAACCACAACAATAGCATTTCCTAAAAAGACTGTGAGAATAGCTTGCCACCAGTTCATTCCCCCCTCAATGAGTGAGCTAGCAATCATATAAGTAGGAATACACAAACTCATGCTGATCCAAAGAGCGGCATAGTTCCATGTGCTCCAAGTTCGTTTCTGCGCTGGTACGACGTCGAGATCCTCGTTACTGTATTTCATAATTAAAGAATAATCGGTCTTGGGTGAAAAACACAGCCATAATTTGGCTTGAAGAATTGCCTTTTGATAAGCCACGGAAAGTCGGCAGGTGGCGGCACAAATTATTGTGAAGCTAGAAAAGCTTTTAATTTTCGAGGATAGTCTGTGATGATTCCATCCACTCCGAGGCTTAAAGCCCGTTTCCACTCTGATTCCGTATTCAAAGTCCATGGGTGAACTTGAATTCCCATGGAGTGGCATTCTTGGACAAGTACTGGAGTCACTAACGAAAAATTTGGGGAAGCCATATAAGCTCCCAACGCTTTAGAAGTTTTGCAGATAGAATCAGGTTTTTCGAAAAGAGCCGAAAGTTTCAGCTTGGGCTCCAGCTTTTTTGCTTCTCTTAAAGTTCTAAAATCGAAACTTTGCAGCACGCTATTATCTATTTGATTGTATTTTTTCAAAAGAATCACGATAGCTGCCACAAATTTTTGAGGCGAGGGCTCGAGGTTTAGTTTGGGTGCAGTCATTTTAGTTTCGATATTCAGTTTTATTTTTTGAGAGGTGATTTTGGAAGCCCAAATTAAGACTTCTTCCAAGGTGGGTATTTTTTCACCGGGGATGGCAACTTGTTCTTTGAATTTTGGGTTAGGAATGCTTCCGCAATCAAACCTCTTAAGTTCATTGAGTGAGAGCGTTTTGATGGGCAATAGCTTTGATGGGAGTTTCTTTTGGGAGTCCAGACATAAATCCATTGATACGCTGGGATCATGAGACACCACTGGAATGTTCTCTTGAGTGAGGACAAGATCTAACTCCAACCAATCCGCTCCTGATTGGAGTGCCTCTTCAAAAGCTACTAAAGTGTTCTCTGGATGAGTGCCCCTGGAGCCTCGGTGGCCGTGAATTTCTGGTTTAGCCTGAATCTTATTAGCTGCCATCAACGTTGTGGTTGAGTACAAGAATAGCGAGATAGACATGATGAAAATGGAAAGCATGAGATTTTTCAGAGGGATGCCTTTAGTGTTTTTTTTATAATAGGTATTGTTTGAGAAGATGGATTTTAAATTTCAGGGAAGCCTTGTTTATTGATTTCAGATATTAGCGGGTGAAAGAGAAAACAAAAACAAATCATTCACCCTTAATACACACACACACATTTATCGGAGAAACCCTCGTGATTGATTAATGGTTAATCAATAGTTCATTTAATAGCCAATCTGGACACCTTCGATGCCTAGGGTAGAACGCATCGTACGTAAATCGGACCGATGTAACTTGTCGTGCTCATTGATGTACTTACTGCCCCCGTCCACGTGAAAAACCTAGATGATGACGACGTTAGAGCGGACGCCGTCCAAGTGGCGCCTGTGAAGTTAGGGACGAGTGTGCCTCCAAAAACTGGACTACTATCTGTCGGTCTGTCGGCGGTTGGCGCCGCTGCTGTTGTCTCGTAAAGAGTTGGCAAACGCATTCCTTTGTCAGCACATACTTTTATATTTCCCTCGAACCAGGAAGGATTGTTTCCGTTGCCCGATGCGGATCTATTCCAAAGACTAAGATAATCCTCAGCTTCAATGCCAGAGGAGGCCGAAAGTGTTTGAGCGGCATTGCCCGTATCATAATAAATACACTGTTCAGTGGCTACTTTGTTGCTTGCGCTAATAAATACATTTGTAGGACACGCTCGACCCGCAAGTGACGAGAAATTCGTCAAAATATTCGAACTGAAAGCGCCACCAGATCTTATGAGCGTTTTCTGCCAATCGTCTGCTGAACTCCACATTCCGTTAGCGCGCAAAATACGTGAGTTAGCCGCATCTTTCCAAACCATAAAACAATTTGCCCCAGAGCACACTGGATTAGCCTTAACATATTGAACCATAGTGTTACCCTGTATTAATGCCTCTCCGGTAGTCTTTGCGGCGGCGTTATCGTAGCAGCCGTTTCCGGCAACATCGCCACACAGAGGCATCGCTGACGCCACGCGAAGCAACGCGACCGAGCTCGTTTTTGAGGACGCGCTCAGCGTTAGGCTCGTCGCACTGACCAACATCCTGTATTGAGACAGATGGTCTGTGTCATTCAGATTACCGAGATTAAGGCTTTGAGTCACTGCACCGGCAATATTTTCAAAAGTTATGCCGTTATCGGTACTGCGCTGCCACTGGTAAGTAAGTGTGGTGTCCGCAGATGAAGTGACCGCGATGGCAAATGAGGCCGTACCGTCTGAACTGATGACATTAGTTGGCTGAGCAGTAATATTTAGTGCGATCTGACTCGGCGGCAGAACACATCGCACATAGCCTTGATAGCTCCAGGCATTATAATTAAAGTAATGACTCCCCTGAGCAGATGTCGAAATACCTTGCCAAAACCAAGTGGACAATGCGTTTGTGCCAGGGGACGCGCTTGCGGTCCAAGAACGTATATAATTTGGAACTCCGCTGGAGCCTGAAAAAACTGGAGAAGCATCTGTCGGCTTGGAGCTTATCGGATCGCTAACTTGGGTCTCATAAAGCGTGGGTAAACGCATACCTTTATCTGCACAAGTTTTTATGTTTCCCTCATACCAAGAAGCACTAGTTCCCCCTCCGGAATCAGCCCCTGTAAAATCCTCAAGATAATCCTGGCCTATGACCCCGCCCGTTTTATCGCGATTCAGCCACTGCGTCGTGTTGCCGGCGTCGTAATAAACACATAAATTCGTCTCGGTCATCGCGCCATAATTTAGAAAAACGTTATTTGGGCACGATCGGCCGCCAATTTGTGATATGTCGACAAA
Source organism: bacterium (assembly GCA_037134655.1). Classification (GTDB taxonomy): domain Bacteria; phylum Bdellovibrionota_B; class Oligoflexia; order Oligoflexales; family RGVZ01; genus CAMDKS01. The sequence goes on from JBAXLR010000019.1 coordinate 23,666, forward strand.
ATTATTGACGGTAAAATCCAACCCAGACCTCGACAGTGATTGTTGCCAGTCGGAATTAGTGGACCAAAGACCTGTCGCTTTTAGTATGCGTTGCCCGTTCTTTTCGCGCCATATACTGTTGCCGTTACCCGTTGGCACGTATTCAATTTGAACATTATCAGTCAAATATGCGGACCCAGCAGAGGTAACAGTCGAGTTATCGTAGCAACTATTGCCAATATTTCCACAAAACGGAACAGGATCCGAGTGCATCACGCATCGAACAACGTTCGAATTGGTAGTGAAAACAACGCCAGACGCTGTGTTATTGCTCCAGCTAAAATACTTGTTTGTTCCACCCACTGTGTTAGGCGTGGCGGTCCATGAGTTGCTACCCAAACTTGGTACACCACGGCTGGATCCCGCAAACTTCACAATGGCGTCAGATGGTGTACCGCTTGGCCTGTCCGCAGATGTTTCATAAAGCGTCGGAAGACGCATGCCCTTATCTGCACAGACTTTAATATTACCCTCATACCATGACGAGAGAGACCCTCTCCCAGAAACTGTCGCCGTCCAATCAATCAAAAAATCCTGGCCGTTGACTGAATTTGCAATAATCCCGTCCCTATCTAAGCCTTGTGTTTGATTACCTGAGTCGTAATACAGGCACTGATTTGTTGATGTCATATCTGTTCGACTGACGAATACGTGAACCGGACAAACTCGCCCAGAAAGTATTTCTCGTTGCGTGAAGTACTGATCTGCCCCGATAGGGCCAATACCATCTCGATTAAGTTTTTTTTGCCATTCAGAAATCCCTGATACCCATACTCCAGTGGCGTTTAGAATTCTATCACCACCTCGCTCTTTCCAAATCATGAAACAATCAGATTCCACACAAGTGGAATCGGCTTTTACATACTCAATAATGGTCGAGGTTGCTGAAATTCGCGCAAACTTCACAGCCTTGGCAGAAGCATTATCATAGCAACCGTTATTAAAGCTTCCGCACGTAGGAGGATTGATAGCGAAACTAGTGGCCACAGTTTGAGATGGACTATAGTTTGTGTGACATGCAATCGCCGTAATCGTCTGGGAGGAGTTTATCTCGAATTGCCCGGAATAGAGACTAGCATTCGCACCAGAGCAGGAAGGTGTCGAACCATCAACGGTGTAGTAGATAGCTGCACCGGAGACACTGGTAGTCATTGAAACACTTAAAGATGTAGACGCATAAAATCCACTGCCTGGAGAAATTACAGGCATCGGAAGTTGTCCAATAAGAGGGACGCCTGAAACCTCGTTCGATAGCGCCCCAACTACACCTCCCACTATCGCAGCCACGCGGTACTTATAGGTCAAGCCGCCACTAATTGAACTGTGGGTAACACTTGTTCCCGATGCCGTGAGATATGAGGATGAAAGGGATACAGATCCAGCGCTGTTATAAAAAACTCGGTAATCGGTGGCATTAGGGACAGTCGACCATGACATCGACAAATAACTAGCACCCCGCTCTAGCGGCGACGTCAATATTGGCGCTGGAATCGAACTTGTGCCACCAGTTGTGCTGCCAGTTGTGCTGCCAGTTGTGCTGCCAGTTGTGCTGCCAGTTGTGCTGCCAGTTG
>JBAXLR010000020.1:0-25135 GCA_037134655.1 bacterium
ATAGTCGCGCCGGTCGTTGCGGTGCTGATTGTTACAGACTGTGCTGGGCCGTAAGCACCTGCTGCCACAGAGAATGTCGGTGTCGCGACGGCGCCGTTGAGGGTGTAGGTGGCGCGCACGACCTCCGAGTTTGTGTAACCGTCTTTGCATCCCACAGCCTTGACAGTCATCGACTGAGCTATGGTTAATGGGCCGCTAGTGCTAGCGCAGGTAGGCTCGCTCAATCCATCTGTTGTATAGTGCACGGTCGCACCCGTCGTGGCAGATGATATCGATACAGTTTGAGACGGACCATACGTGCCTTGCGGAATTGAGAATACGGGATCTCCTACTTTAAAAGTGAATGTTTGGTCCATGACCGTTGAATCGGTGTAGCCAGCAAGGCTCGCCTTTGCTTTGAGTTTGGTCTCGCGAGTGAGCTCGATGGCGCCCGTGTACGGTATGCTTGGCGCCGATCCGTCGGTGGAATAGTAAATGGTCGCAGCGAGCGGAAAGGCAGAAAGTGTCACAGAAACAGTATTATTAAAAGTTCGCTCCGCGGGCGTCGCAATTGGTTCTGAAACTGAGTCATTGCTGGCGGGTACGATTACATAATCGGTAGTGACAACTGTCGAGGGGCGCATTTTCGCTTTTACAGTTAAAGCTTTGATCGTCTGACTGGTTAATAACGTAATGGGTCCGGTGTACTTAGTAGCTTTTTCCGTTGGTGTGTCGCCATCGGTTGTATAGTAAATTTCACCGTCAAAAGTCTTGGTAGTGAGTTCTAGTTTTGTTCCAGAATTGTAGGTACCGGCGCTTAGAGAAAATGTGGGAGCCTCCGCGGTTCCGTTTGCTCCCGCCAAATCGCCTGCCTGCTTTACATTGATGCTATTTTCGCAGCTGGTAAGGAAAAATAGTACGCCTGCCAGCTGCAACAGCCGGGCTAAGTTATTGAAAATTACTTTGTCCATGGTCTTCACTTAGTGCACCAGACGATAATTAGATCCCGCCTAAAGATTAGATTCGGACGTGCTGGTCACCACCTTAGCTTTATCGCTTAAAGTCCTGAATTTAATGGTTTTTTACTGGTATTTTGACCTCGGCTCAACCTCAGTTTACCTTCATCGGTGGTGCATTCTTTGTTTGAGATCGGCATTCAGGGGCTTGATGACTCCCTGCGCATGAGAAGGTCTCCAACCAAAGGAAACGCGAAGTATAAATGCACTTGATGAAGCAATGCTAAGACCTTCTTTCCGCAAAACCCGTGGGACACCCTGTCAATAAAATAGACGCTGGTGCGTTTGGGAGCGGAAAGAGCACGATTTCACCATCATGGCTCCGGTTTAACAGTCTCCTTGAGAAATGTTCTAGGAGTGAAGTGTGGAGAGTTGCATTAGTTCAAAGGTCCTGGCTCGACGATGTCCGCATAGCACTGACCAAGATCGGATTCGTCGTTTGTTTTAGAGTCAAGGAAGACGCCGTAGAGTTTTCTGGGTTGCAGGCATCGGCTATTTTACTTTTGTTGTTTGGACGATCGTTTAAATTTCGTGGACAAGCCATGGATTCTTTATTTCCTATGCTCAAGTCATCCAACGACGGTGTTTGTCGGATTGCGCGCGCCATGAATGATCTGCAAGAGGCAAGAAACCGCGCAGCCCATCGCGGTACTGTTTTGGAGAAAGATAATATGAAGGAGCTTCGCGACTTAAGCGCCGCTCTCCTTAATGATTTGGACCATCATTTTAGTACGGCAAGTTAGCTATTGAATTGCAGTGCGGCGCGAGAGTGATTGTGGATGAAGCGATCACCGACGGCGTAAAGATAGCTGAGACCCTGGCAAGACTCACAAGACGCTTCACTCGTTTCAACGGGTCCACCAAGGAGACGACAATCAACGGGTGAACTTGATTATGTGTATGACGTTTAACAGCTGGTGCTTAGTGAACTGGTGTGGCGAGAGTGTAGCCTAATGGCAGTCCCACAGCGACAAGAGCTAGGTTTTTAGGCGGAAGTGATCAGTGTGGGGTCTATACTTTTGGTGAGTTTTCGTGTGCTGGCGGGGTAGAATAACATCTTGACTGGGAAGGCGCGGAGACAAGATGTCCGTTAGGTGTTGTTTTTATTTTTCCTAGGCCCGGTGTCCCCTTTCTAAATCGTTTCTGCTAGGTTGTCAGCGGTTCAGAACCACGACGATAACGCTGTGATCCACTTTGCAATATATGGCCTGACCAGTCCTCCGGCGGTATTGAAGTATCCCCCCGCGTAGATGTTTCCGGAGCTGTCAAGTCCGATTGCCGTGGTGCGGGGGTATTGGGTGGATTCCAGTCCTGTGCCGAGGGCAGACCACGAGGTTCCGTCCCATTTGGCTATTCTGTTGGCGGTTACTCCACCGGCGGACGTGAACCACCCTCCGGCATAGATGTTGCCCGAGCTGTCTAGTGCAATTGATAACACGGTGGAATCCATTCCGGTTCCGATAGCGCTCCATGCCGACCCGTTCCATTTGGCTATTCTGTTGGCGGTTACGCCTCCGGCGGTGGCGAAGAGTCCTCCGGCGTAGAGGTTGCCCGAACCGTCTAGAGCAAGTGAAAACACCGGGGCATCTGTTCCGGTTCCCAGATTGCTCCATGCCGAGCCGTTCCATTTGGCTATTCTGTTGGCGGTTACGCCTCCGGCGGCTATGAAGCCTCCTCCGGCGTAAACGTTTCCAGAAGAGTCAACGGCGAGGGCATAGACGTCTGCGCCTGTATTCATGCCCGTTCCAAGGGCTGACCAGGTCGTGCCATTCCACTTCGCTATCTTGTTTACGGATGTGCCTCCGGCGGTCGTGAAGTATCCCCCCGCGTAGATGCAGGGATTGCCGGAGGTTGTGCAACCAGCCGATGTCGAGTCAAGGGCGATGGCGACTACACCCTCATTCATGCCGGTTCCCAGAGCGCTCCATGCCGAGCCGTTCCACTTCGCTATATTGTTTACGGATGTGCCTCCGGCGGTCGTGAAGTATCCCCCCGCGTAGATGCAGGGATTGCCAGAGGTTGTGCAACCAGGCGATGTAGAATCGAGGGCGATGGCGCTTACACCGCCATTCATACCGGTTCCAATGGCAGACCATGCGGAGCCGTTCCACTTGGCGATGCCATATGTATTTGCGACACCATCGGCCCCCGTGAAGCCTCCGGCTGCATAGACGTTTCCGACCGCGTCAAAGGCGAGTGCATCAATGCCTCCGTTAAGACCGACTGTGCTCAAGGCGCCAGCCGTCGTTCCGTCCCAAGTTGCGATTGTGGAGACGACCTTGCCGTTAAATGTGTTGAAATAGCCTCCGATGTAGAGTTTTTTTGGCGTGGACCCGTCGAATTGCAAAGCACTGATGGTATCATCGGTTCCGGTTCCGATCCCTGACCACGTCGAGCCGTTCCACTTGGCGATGTTGTTTGCGGATGTGCCTCCGGCGGTCGTAAAAGTACCTCCGGCGTAGATGCAGGGATTGCCGGAGGTTGTGCAACCAGACGATGTCGAATCGAGGGCGATGGCGCTTACACCGCTCCCCCAGTTGTTCATCCCGGTTCCCAGAGCGCTCCATACCGAGCCGTTCCACTTGGCGATGCCGTTTGTCGCTACAGTTTTCCACGAGCCAGCAAAGTAGGAAGACGTCGAGAAACCGCCTCCGGCGTAGAGGTTTCCTGAGCCGTCGAGGGCAAGGGCGTAGACCCAATCATTCATTCCATATCCTACTCCGCTCCATGCGGAGCCGTTCCACTTCGCTATGTAGTTTAGGGTTAGATACCCTCCTGGTACCGACGCCACTTCGAATTCTCCTCCCACATAAAGGTTGCCTGAGCCGTCTCGTACTAGTGCGTAGACAGGGCCCCAGAGTCCGCTGTAGAGAGGGCTCCATACCGAGCCGTTCCACTTCGCTATGCTGTTTACGGTTACGCCTCCGGCGGTTGTGAATGCTCCTCCGGCGTAGATGCAAGGACTGCCGGAGGTTGTGCAACCAGACGATGTCGAGTCGAGGGCGAGGGCGTAGACGCCACCGTCCATCCCGGTTCCCAGAGAGCTCCATGTCGAGCCATTCCATTTCGCTATGTAGTTTACGGCTACGCCTCCGGCGGTCGTGAAACCACCCGCGGCGTAAATGTTTCCCGACGAGTCGATGGCGATGTCAGAGACTAAGCCGTCCATGCCAGTCCCAAACGTCTCAAAGGAGCCGTCTGTCTTTATTCGCACGATGTAGTTAGCTGATTTCGCGCCGACCAAAGTAAACGAACCACCGAGGATCATGCAGTTGGGAGCAGTCGTGCAGCCAGGAGATTTATCGTCTTTGCGTGCGACATTTACATTTCCGTTAACGCCTGGGACGGCGAAGTTTGGGGGGAGCTTGGCGGTGTAGGAACCCATATTGATAGGGGAGGTCTCGGTTGCGTTTTTAGCGTATACGGTATTTGTTTGAGCGAGTGTCGAAACGGTATTTGCTAAAAAAGTGTTTGAACCAGCCGTCGCTAAAACAGGCGTGTTTATAGACGTTCCAATGGTGTCGCTAAAGAGTCCGATTGTGTCGTCAAAACCGATGGAAAATTTAACATTCGGAGACCACATGACAGTCGGATAGTTAGTCGTATCCGGAAAGCCCTCAAGGGCGACCGGGGTGATGGTGTTGATGGTGTAGGCGAAACTCGGGATGGTCGATGGCGTGTATCCGGTTTTGCAGGCGATGGCTTTGATGGTCATGGCAACGGAGATTGAAACGGCGCCCGTAGATGATAAGCATGTCGGCGCGCTGCCATCTGTGGTGCGGTGGACGACGGCACCCGTGGTTATTGAACTCAATGTCGCCGTGTGTGTTACGTTATATTTGCCTACGGTGAGGTCAGTCGTAGGCGTTGCTACCACCATGGTGTAGGTTTCCGACGCTACGATGGAGTTTGAATAGTTGGCCTTAATACTGATGGCTTTGAGCGTCGTGGTGCCGGAGACGGCAATCGCTCCGGAGTAGAGAGTCTTGGTGTTGTCCGGAGTGGAGCCGTCTGTTGTGTAGTAGATGGAACTGTCGGCGGTTGTGGTAGCGAGAGTCACGGCCTGGTCGTTATTGTAGGTGCCTGTAGTGACAGACATGGCCGGAGTCTGGACCGCGCCGTTGATGGTGTAACTAAAGGTGGCGACGGCGGAGCTCGTATAGTTCGTCTTACACGCGACCGCTTTGACAGTCATTGTAGCGTTGACAGAGACCACGCCTGTTGGACTTGCACAAGTGGGTGTCGTACCGTCCGTCGTATAGCGCACGGTAGCTCCGTTAGTCGTTGAGCTAATCGTTACAGACTGGGCTGGGCCGTATGCTCCGGCAGCGACGTTCGCTGTCGGTGTGGCGACGGTCAAGGTGTAGGCCTCTGTCATGATGGCTGAGTTGCTGTGATTAGCCATGACGCCGAGAGCCTTGAGAGTTGTGGTGCCGGAAATTGTAATTGTGCCTGAATAAAGTGTACTTCCCGTAGTCGGTGTAGATCCGTCCGTCGTATAGTAAATACTTGCAGCCATTGGTACGGTCGCTAGAGTTACAGATTGGTTGTCGCTGTAGGCTCCACCCGCGACCGTCGCGGCAGGTGTCTGTACCGCGCCGTTGATGGTGTAGGTGGCTGATGCGACGGCAGAATCTGAAAATGTAGACTTGGTAGCAAATGCCTTGATCGTCATCGTGCTTGAGACGTTGATGGCGGCTGAATACTGAGTAGACGATGCAGTCGGCGTGCTGCCATCGGTGGTGTAGTAGATAGTCGCGCCGGTCGTTGCGGTGCTGATTGTTACAGACTGTGCTGGGCCGTAAGATCCTGCTGCTACGGAGAAGGTCGGTGTCGCGACGGCGCCGTTGATGGTGTAGGTAGCTGACGCGACGGCAGAATCTGAGAATGTGGACTTGGTTGCTAACGCTTTGATGGTCATTGAGCTCGAGACGTTAATGGCGGCCGAGTATTGAGTCGACGCTGTAGTCGGAGTCGTACCATCGGTGGTGTAGTAGATAGTCGCGCCGGTCGTTGCGGTGCTGATTGTTACAGACTGTGCTGGGCCGTAAGCACCTGCTGCCACAGAGAATGTCGGTGTCGCGACGGCGCCGTTGAGGGTGTAGGTGGCGCGCACGACCTCCGAGTTTGTGTAACCGTCTTTGCATCCCACAGCCTTGACAGTCATCGACTGAGCTATGGTTAATGGGCCGCTAGTGCTAGCGCAGGTAGGCTCGCTCAATCCATCTGTTGTATAGTGCACGGTCGCACCCGTCGTGGCAGATGATATCGATACAGTTTGAGACGGACCATACGTGCCTTGCGGAATTGAGAATACGGGATCTCCTACTTTAAAAGTGAATGTTTGGTCCATGACCGTTGAATCGGTGTAGCCAGCAAGGCTCGCCTTTGCTTTGAGTTTGGTCTCGCGAGTGAGCTCGATGGCGCCCGTGTACGGTATGCTTGGCGCCGATCCGTCGGTGGAATAGTAAATGGTCGCAGCGAGCGGAAAGGCAGAAAGTGTCACAGAAACAGTATTATTAAAAGTTCGCTCCGCGGGCGTCGCAATTGGTTCTGAAACTGAGTCATTGCTGGCGGGTACGATTACATAATCGGTAGTGACAACTGTCGAGGGGCGCATTTTCGCTTTTACAGTTAAAGCTTTGATCGTCTGACTGGTTAATAACGTAATGGGTCCGGTGTACTTAGTAGCTTTTTCCGTTGGTGTGTCGCCATCGGTTGTATAGTAAATTTCACCGTCAAAAGTCTTGGTAGTGAGTTCTAGTTTTGTTCCAGAATTGTAGGTACCGGCGCTTAGAGAAAATGTGGGAGCCTCCGCGGTTCCGTTTGCTCCCGCCAAATCGCCTGCCTGCTTTACATTGATGCTATTTTCGCAGCTGGTAAGGAAAAATAGTACGCCTGCCAGCTGCAACAGCCGGGCTAAGTTATTGAAAATTACTTTGTCCATGGTCTTCACTTAGTGCACCAGACGATAATTAGATCCCGCCTAAAGATTAGATTCGGACGTGCTGGTCACCACCTTAGCTTTATCGCTTAAAGTCCTGAATTTAATGGTTTTTTACTGGTATTTTGACCTCGGCTCAACCTCAGTTTACCTTCATCGGTGGTGCATTCTTTGTTTGAGATCGGCATTCAGGGGCTTGATGACTCCCTGCGCATGAGAAGGTCTCCAACCAAAGGAAACGCGAAGTATAAATGCACTTGATGAAGCAATGCTAAGACCTTCTTTCCGCAAAACCCGTGGGACACCCTGTCAATAAAATAGACGCTGGTGCGTTTGGGAGCGGAAAGAGCACGATTTCACCATCATGGCTCCGGTTTAACAGTCTCCTTGAGAAATGTTCTAGGAGTGAAGTGTGGAGAGTTGCATTAGTTCAAAGGTCCTGGCTCGACGATGTCCGCATAGCACTGACCAAGATCGGATTCGTCGTTTGTTTTAGAGTCAAGGAAGACGCCGTAGAGTTTTCTGGGTTGCAGGCATCGGCTATTTTACTTTTGTTGTTTGGACGATCGTTTAAATTTCGTGGACAAGCCATGGATTCTTTATTTCCTATGCTCAAGTCATCCAACGACGGTGTTTGTCGGATTGCGCGCGCCATGAATGATCTGCAAGAGGCAAGAAACCGCGCAGCCCATCGCGGTACTGTTTTGGAGAAAGATAATATGAAGGAGCTTCGCGACTTAAGCGCCGCTCTCCTTAATGATTTGGACCATCATTTTAGTACGGCAAGTTAGCTATTGAATTGCAGTGCGGCGCCCTTAAGGCCAGTCATGGGATCAAGGACCACGTCCACGGGGATTTCCCGTAAAACCTCAGCAAATCGTCCTTTGTCGAGAAAGCCTCGCATAAAATGTGTTTTTATCCAGGGAAGAATTTTTGGCGCGATTCCTCCGCCGATATAAAGCCCACCAAACGGTAGGCATTTCAACGCTAGATTACCAGCCTCGCGTCCGTAGAGTTCTGCGTAGAATTGCAAGAGATCTGTGGCAAATGAGTCACCATCAGCCGCAGCCTTGGCGATACTACCACCCCAGTCCTTGATCTCGCTGGGTATGAAAGCCGGGAGCTGGGTGTTTCGATCCTCCGCTAGAAACTCCGCGAGATTTCTGAAACCATCATAACCACCAAGGATGCGTTCCCAGCTAATATGACCAGAATGTTTTCGTCGTAAAAACGTCAGTAGGCGAAATTCCTGGTCATTGCTCGGAGCGAAGGTGGCGTGGCCACCTTCGCCGCTTAGTGGGTAATAGTCCTCGCCATTATAACTGATGATGGACTCGCCCAAGCCTGTACCGGCAGCGATGAGGGCTTTTGGTCCGGCGCGTCGTTTTCCGAGGTTCAGTGATTCAAGGCTCATGGACGGCAAGCTCAAAATGCCCCAAGCATGGGACGCCATGTCATTACATATTCTAAAGGGCTTACCGGTTAAGCGGCTTACCTCGCTCGACTGGATGGTCCAACCAAGGTTCGTTAAATGGACGTCACCATTAATGATGGGACCTGCGACACCGGCGCCGATCGCATCAAAAACCGCATCTGGGTGACGCGACTGCCAGAGGTTAACCATGGCTTCCAGAGATTTAAAATCAGCGCTTTTGAATGTCTCGAAATGACCGATTTTCGGGTCAGTCGTCCCCTCCAGCAAACAGAGCGCTAGAGCTGATTTGGTACCGCCGATGTCAATTGCTAAAACCCGCATGAGGAGAAGCTACCAATTTTCATCTGAAAATGAAATACTGAGGGTTATAGCGGCATGCGCATTATATAGGCATCTTGGGTGCGCATGTCCGAGGAGCCAAATTCCTTCATAGGGGTTAATATCAAGATGATGCAACAGTTGGCTACAAGTGTTGGTGATCACGTTTTGAAAATGCAGGACACCTCAGTTTTTGTACTGGGTGATCTCATTCTTGATACCTACGTTTCGGGCAAAGTGAGCCGAATCTCGCCCGAAGCGCCCGTTCCGGTCGTCTTGGAACAGAAACAGTGGGCTGCTTTGGGTGGAGCAGCCAACGTGGCTGCCAATATTGCAGCCTTCGGCGGGAGCGTCAAATTAGCTGGACGAATCGGTAAGGACACTGACGGCACAAACTTTTTAGGTATTTGTGAGACGCTCGGCATAGACTCACAGCCCATCCATCGATCCGAGCGATTTCCAACCACTAGAAAGCTGAGAGTTATGGCAGGCTACCAGCAGGTTGTAAGAATAGACAGCGAATCGACCGACCTACTCACTGAGGCAGAGGCAAGCAGTGTCATCAAGTCGGCGGAAGAGTTTCTAAGCTCAAAGGGCCCCAAAGCCGTCGTAATTAGTGATTATGGCAAAGGTGTTTGCACCGCCCAGGTAGTTCAGCAGATCATCAAGCTCGCTAACGAAAAAAATGTCCCGGTGATCACCGATCCAAAGTCTTTAGATATGTCTCGGTACAGTGGCAGCACTCTGATTAAGCCTAATCTTTCTGAAGGTCGAGAGATGCTTAAGGTACAGCATCCTGGCTCGCGATTCGTAAAGCTTGACGATGAAGTTAAAGCTATTTGCGAGGTTATTTTGAGCAAAAGTGGTGCTCGAAATGTTGTTTTATCGCTGAGTGAAAAGGGCGTGACAATTCAGGGTAAGGATGTCGATGGCGGTAGCCATTTTGAGTCAACAGCGCTTCAAGTCGCCGACGTTAGCGGTGCTGGAGATACCATGGTAGCTTTTTTGGCTATGGGTATGGGCGCTGGTATCGGCGTATCGCGCAGTGTGCAGTTGGCGAATATTGCTGCTGGGATTGTTTGTGGCAAGCTAGGAACAGCCACGGTGTCAGCGGCCGAATTCTTGAATGCTTTTAAGCAGCAGACTGCAGAGACCAGGCCCGAGAAGGTTTTGCCGAGGGATGAGTTAGCTGAAATTATTGCCCAGGCTAGGGGTGGTGGTAAGCGTGTCGTCTTCACCAATGGCTGTTTTGACTTGTTGCACGTCGGGCACGTGGACGTATTGCAGGCCGCGAAAGCCTTCGGAGATATATTGATTGTTGGCGTTAATAGCGATGAAAGTGTGCGCCGACTGAAGGGCGCGTCACGCCCGATTCAATCAGAGATGGATAGGACGAAAATCCTATCTGCTCTCGCTTGCGTTGATTATGTGACTATTTTCGATGAGGATACGCCGGCCGAGCTGATACAATTGTTTAGGCCATCTGTACTTGTAAAGGGTGGAGACTACGAGGCGGATTCGATTGTTGGCGCCGGTGAGATTAAAAGTTGGGGTGGACGAGTAGAAATCGTACCGCTGGTAAAGGGTCGTAGTACCACATCTATGGTTAATAAAGCTCAAATCGACTAGGTTCGTGCCCTGTGGCAGCTATCCACAGGGCCTCATTGGTTAGGAGAATAAACTTGATTTATAGTCTTCTTTGCGTTGTGTTTGCTGCCAGTTTCTTCTCGGCGCCCGCGTTCTCAGGTGTGGTAGAGAATGTGAATATTTCGATTCCAGAATGGGTCAAGGCCAGTAAGGTGAACGCGAAGTTGAACGCCGCTGGTGTACCGCGCCGCGTGGGGATCGTAAAGCGAGTGGATAAGAACTATGTTCCGGTTAACTTTGATTTTGATTCGACCAGTCTTTCCTATCTGGATTTTGGGCGGTTTGAACAAAATCAGTTAACATTTGAGATCAATAAAGTGGGTGGAGTGAGTCGCTGTTCGTCGGACTTGGCTGCTGCAGCGCGTTGCCTTGAGGTTGATTTGGTGCTGGACGTATCCAGATCAACCTGGACTTTAAGCCTCTATGATCGCCAGCGAAATAAGCTTAAGAATCTGACCAAAGGTCCAGCTGGGAATGATACTGATTTTGTGAAGTGGATTTCAGCGAAATTGAATTATGACGGAGTCATCCTCGATCAGAAAAATAATTACCGTCTGGCCTTGGTCCCCCCTACTGTTATGGCGGGTGAGACACAGGTATTATTGCTGGATGGTAGCGCAGCGACATCCTTGGTTGAGCCTGGAGCATATAAAGGTTCCGGCCTCTTTTTAGTAAAAAAGGTTTTTGGCCGCTACGCGATCTTAGATCTGATCATATCCGAGCAGACTAAGACATCAACCAAGTTGGGTGACAAGATTATTATTGATCGATCTCAAAAGGCGCAACCAGTTCCACCGGGAACGGGTGACTAGTCGGCTGGCGAGAAGGCCTTCACGTGAATCCATGCGTCAATCCAACCTTTTATTGAGCCTGCATTGTAGGTTCGGTATCCAAAAGTTGAAAAAAGATCAGCCGATTTTTCTGAACGTCGTCCTGAGCGGCAATAAAAAATCAGCTTCTGCTCTTTTGGCAACGCTCTTAGTGCGTCATTAAATGCCTGACCCCGGGCTTCGATGGTTGAAGTTAGTAGCCAAACCGTGAGATCAGCTATCCCAGTCTCTGTGACCTCATCTTTTTCACGGACATCGACTAAAATGGCCCGGTTGTTCATGGCAGCCGAGTAGGCGTCTTTTGGTGAGATTTGACGGGCTCCGCTTGCAGCGGTTGCGACTGGTAGAGCTGCTAGTACTGCGATGATTTTAAAAAACTTGAAAATGATCTCATAGTTTTCTTCCAGTTGCTCAATTGACACTTTGCTGTTGTGCCCGCATGGCCTCGAAGTTGATCGGGGCAAGCATGATTGGCGGTAGAGAGCCCATGGTCATGACATGGTCAATATTGGCGCGCGCATACGGGAAGAGGGTTTGCGGACAAAATATCATTAAAATGTGATCGAGTTGGTCCTGATTTGCGTTCTTGATTTCAAAAATGGCAGCTTGCTCAATTTCAACGACAAAAACCGAATCATCCTTGGTTTTTGCATCTAAAAGAATATTAAGTGAGACTTCGAAGAAGTTATTATTTAGCCGTTTTGATTTTACGTTCACTTCGACTTTCATTTCAGGTTGATGTTGTTCCTGAAAGACGGCTGGCGCTCGAGGCGATTCAAATGAAAAGTCCTTAACGTAGATTCTGGCGATGGTGATTTCCACCGGGCCGTTTGGCTTATCTTTTTCTGCGGCAGTCAAGTTGCTTGCTCCAGTGGTAAGGGTTTACCGATAGTTCGTTGGCGATAGTCGACGTTCGATCAGTTCAATTAAAATGTGAATGACTTTTATGTGTAGTTCCTGAATTCGATCAGCGAAGATTCCCACTGGTGTCGGAATATGAATGTCACTCAAATCCGCAAGTGGACATTCCTTCTTGCCCGTGAGCGCGACGATTTTAAGGTTTCGTGACTTTGCTGTTTTTGCGGCTTCAATCACATTTTTACTAGATCCACTGGTTGAGATGGCCAGCAGCACATCCCCAGGCTGTCCATGCGCCTCGAGATACCTGCTGAAAATATATTGATATCCGTAGTCGTTACCAACACATGCAATGTGACTAGGGTCTGAGATGGCTATTGCCGGAAAAGCCGGCCGATCCAATCGGTAGCGCCCTGTGAGTTCCTCTGCAAAGTGCATGGCATCACACATGCTTCCGCCGTTGCCGCAGGAGAAGATTCGACCTTTTCCAGATATGGCCGTACTCATAGCTGACGCCGCGGCATCAATGGCTTGGTGTAGAGATGTGTCCTTGATTAGAGACTCTAATCCGGTTTTTGCCTCGTTGAGGGCGTTTAAAATGTGTTGTTCATTACTCATTCGTCGGAGGGATCCTCGCAGTCTTTTTTAACGGGTTTGATTTTTTTGGGCGATTGAGTCCGGTCGCCCAACGGCTTGATAGTGGAAGCCCATTTCTTTAAGTTGCTTAAAACTCCACTGATTGCGGAGGTCAAAAATAGTTTTGCTTCGCATTGATGTTGCAATTTTCTCGAAGTTTGGACGCTTGTATTCCGACCATTCAGTCACAAGAATCAGAGCGTCCGAATCTTTTACAGCATCATAGGCATTCGATACATAACTCAGGCCAGTGTGACTACCGATTTCGCGACTGAAATTATCACGACCCTGCGGGTCATGGGCTGTAACCTTAGCTCCTGCTTTGAGCAGGGTCTCAACGATCGTCAGGGCTGGAGCTTCTCGGACATCGTCGGTACCTGGCTTGAAGGCAAGTCCCCATACGGCAATGTTCTTGCCACGTAAATTGCCTCCGAAGTAGTCCACAACCTTATTTGCGCTTAGCTGTTTTTGGGATTCATTAGCTTTAGTGACGCTTTTAAGAATTTCAAGAGAAACACCGTGAGCGTCTCCCGTCCTTACCAGGGCTGCTACATCTTTGGGAAAACAGCTTCCGCCATATCCAGGACCTGCCCACAGAAACTTTCTCCCAATCCTCGGATCAGCGCCCATGCCGCGTCTAACGTTATCCACGTCAGCCCCCACCTCTTCGCATAGGCGTGACATTTCATTCATAAAGCTTATTCGCGTGGCGAGCATGGCGTTGCTGCCGTATTTGATTAATTCGCTGGATCTTCGGTCAACGATGAATAACTTTGCTGGGTCGTCAATTACGAATACGGAATATAGCTCGCGCAGGGTCTCCGCAGCCGACTGGTTATTGACGCCGGCAATGATTCGGTCTGGATGGAGAAAGTCAGTTACTGCTGCCCCCTCCTTTAAGAACTCGGGGTTTGAGGCGATTGAAATGCAGTATTTCGCTCCGCGCACGTTCAGCGTTTGCTGAATCAGCTCGTCAACGATATCGCAAGTTCCGACCGGAACCGTTGATTTAACGATGACTAGGAGATTGCCTGAAGACTTTTCGCCGATTTCTTTAGCTACTGCTCTGACGTATTTTAAGTCAGCACTGCCATCTTCGCCCTCGGGAGTGCCTACGGCAATGAATGCGACATCGCAGCCTTTGAGGGATTTCTCAAGATCTGTCGTGAAGAACAAGCGCTCATGACTCATATTTTGAACAATCAGCGGCTCAAGCCCGGGTTCAAAAATCGGAGATTTGCCTGACTGTAAGAGCTTAATCTTGCGGTCGTCAAGATCTACGCACGTAACTGTATGACCCACCTCGGCTAAGCAAGTTCCGGTAACTAAGCCCACATAGCCGGTACCGACAACGGTGATACGCATTTTGTAATCCTCTGTTCTTATTATAATATTCAGCCGGACTTGAGGTTATATTAACAGCAAAAAAGCTGCAACCGGGGATCAGATGCCTCCCACTTGTTAAGATGTGGTGCTAGGGCTTAGCGCCTGTAGATGTAAGGGTGGTCTTGTGGTGCATGGCTTTTTGCGCTCGAAGGTCGCTCAGGGTAAAATATAAAGTAGTAATTTCACATATTAACGATCTTAGATCATGGTTATTTTTTCCCTGAGCCAGGTGCATTATGTCAGATGATAAAACTATTATTGCCGACCCCGGAAGTACGGTATTTCAGCCTCCCAAACGGAAGGCGGCATCCCTGATCCAATATAACGGCGCAAATTTGGGCAAGAGGATTCAACTTAGCGAACAAAGAATCGTCGTAGGCCGAACCCCTGAGTCGCATCTTTTCATCAATGAAGCGAGTGTCTCGAGGCAGCACGCAGCCATCAGCTCAAGTATGGCTGGTTTTGAGATTGAGGATTTAGGTAGTTCAAACGGAACGTTCATTAATGATGTTAAGGTTAATGGAAAAACCCTGCTGAAAGATGGCGACATGATTCGCCTGGGGACAATTCTCTTTCGTTTTTTCGCCTCCGATAATGCCGAGTCCATCATGGCTGACAAGATCTATCGAATGGCGACCATCGATGCGGGCACTGATATATTTAATAAAAAGTATTTGCTCGACGCTTTGGAGAGCGAGATGAAGTTCGCGCGACAGTACAAAAGGCCATTGTCGATTATTTACTACGACCTCGATCACTTCAAGAAAGTGAATGATACTCTTGGGCATAACGGCGGCGACGTTGTTTTGCGCGAGACCGCCACGATTTGTAAAAGCGCGATCCGAAAAAATGATGTGGTTGGACGATACGGCGGCGAGGAGTTTGTCATTATTCTTCCTGATACAGATCAGCGGACTGCAGCAGAGCTCGCGGAAAGATTGCGCATTGCTGTTGAAAGTCACGTCTTCAAGATTGACGTTGATGGGCGCACAGTCAACCATCGTCAGACCATGAGTCTGGGAGTTTCACAGCTAACGCCTGACATGCAAACCATGGAGTCGTTTTTAGAGTCTGCTGATAGAAAGCTGTACCATTCGAAGCAGTCGGGTCGAAATAAAGTTACAGTCTGAAGCTTCCAGAGAACGTGACGGGAGATATGCTTATGATGTTTAGATTAGTGATTTTGTCTACGGTTTATCTAACCTGTGCTGGGTGCGTGACATCCATGGATAAGGGTGTAGAGGAGCATGCTCGCCCTCATGAAGACGGTGCTTACTACAAAAAATATCAGAGTGCCACTCGGGGTGGGGATGTCATCAGCACGTTTGATATCCTTTACCGAATTCATGCCACCTATCTGTCGCCCGAGTTTAGGAGTGCACTAGTTGAACGCATGGGTAAAATCTACCTCGAAGATGCCGGCGCAGCCTTTCAAGAGGCATCTGCTAAGGCAGGTTTTATTGTCACGGTTTATGGCCTAGACCGAGATTCGGTTGATCTATCAAACACGAACCACTGGACTATTTTGTTTGAAAATAAAGACGGTCCAGTCAAGCCGATTTTAGTGAAGAAAATTGGCGATAAGGTTCGGTGGAGGAATTTTTTCGAAACGATTTCACCATGGACACAAGATTACCTTGTGGTCTTTGATAAGACTGCCGTTAATCCGAATGCCGAGAATCTCGTAGAGAAACCAATTACGCGTCTCACCCTAGCCAGTGGCGAAGGCCGTATTCGCATGGATTGGTAATCTAAGTAATATTTTGTCGGAATTTCTGGAGGTTTTGTGGCGCGCATCAGACATAGTGATCTCTCGATAGAGTTAGCCGAATTGTGTAGGGACCTCGCGGCGGACTTGCGGCAAAGAATGAGTTACTATCGTGCCAGCGCGTATAAGGCCGATGCGGCACGACAAATTAATTCTCGAGTCGATCAACTGCGGGCTATATTTCAGGTTCTGAGTGATGATGCATTGAATGAGTCCATGGCAGATCATGACGCCATTTTGGATCAGGGTGCGCAGCTTTTGACTGCAGGTGAATGTACGCTCTCGGTGCGGATAGGGATCTTGCTGACCCAAATGGAACCAGCCCTTGGTGCGCTTGTGCGTCGCAACCATCATTCTAACGGGCCATTGCGTGAGGATACGCTTAAAATTCTTCAGCGTCATCGAAACACTCTTATGGCGATTTGTCCTGAAGGGTCTCGCTCGCGGGAGATTCTTCGGGGGCTTTAAAATTTATCCTGCGTGGATTGTTGATGTGGGATGACTATCCAATTTAAGGTTCTGGTCCTCTCGGTATTGGTTTTATCAGCCAGTCCTTTGCTGTGGGCGCCCGCACGCAACCTCGAATATGAATACGCCATCATTCTCACGTGGCTCAATGGTCTTGTTTTGCCGTTGTTCGCTTATTTCATCCCTAAAAAACACATAGTAAGAAGCCCTTCGGAGCAATCGTTGTTGTTATTCCTGGGATTGCCTCTTTTGGCTTATATCCCAGGTTGGAGTATGTTTCGCTTGGGTTTATGCCAGTGTGTCGAGATGGGATTTACGTTTTGGTATGTCTTGCTGGTCGTCCCGGCCACATGGCTTGGGAGTGCGGTATTTTACGGAATACTGCGAACGCGTAAACAGCCCTTTCGGTCATGGTTCATCGGCGCAGTTCCACTATTGATGGCCGTGGTTAGCCTGGCCTCGCTGTGGTTTTTCCCACAAAAGCGCATCAACTCACTTTTCTTAGGTTTTTTGCATGGCCCTATCTATGATCGGTGGATCCCATTGGATTATGGTGTGGTGGTGGGACGACTAGGGCATGCAGTTTTTGCATGGGCCGTCTTGGCAGTAGCAGTAGGACTGTATGGATTCCGCTCCAGGGTCTTTACTCTGATGATGGCGCTTGCTTGCATTTTATTTGGGATTGCGTGGCGATCTGATAGCGGTGGGCATGGTTTTTCATCGCTGAAACGACAGTTGTCAAAATCAGTTGCTGAAAGTGAAGTGGTGGTTCACTTCACGGGGCAAAGCCCTGATGACGAAAAGATGGCGAAGTCCTTGCTGATGGATGCGGTTTTTCATGTTGAGGAAATAAAGAATTTTTTAAATGTGAAGTTAAATCGTCCTCTGCATGTCTATGCATACAAGGATGATGCTCATAAAAAAATTCTATTCGGTGGAGGGGATACAGATATAACGGATGTTTGGTCTCCGAGTATTCATATTGAGCTCCTCCCCAGTCCTCACCCAACACTGCGCCATGAGCTGGTTCATGGGGTGTCAAGCTTTGTAAGTTGGCATGGCCTCGGTTTTCATCCCAACATGCTTTTAACTGAGGGTCTCGCTATGGCGCTTGCGCCCATAGATCAGGATTTGGATTTCGATGTTGTTGCCGCCAGTATGATTCGCTCAGGTCAGTTTGATTCACTGGATGCATTAGCAAACCCCCTTGGATTTTGGCGGGAGGCTGGGCAACGATCTTATTATCTGGCCGGCTCCTTTTTACGTTGGCTAAACGCAAAATATGGCGCCGCCGCGGTTGGTGATCTATACAGTGGTCAGTCATTTTTTGCCGTAACTGGACAAACCGCAAAAGCGACTTTTAGCGCATGGACCCGAGACGTTCAGTTAGCTCATGATGAACGCCAAAAACTTGTGGTTGAAAAGTTTACGCGCGACCCCGGCGTCCTTCAGGATGTATGCCCTCATTCTTTTGTGGATCTAGCGCGGCCGCGAGACGATGGCTTTCTAACTCAGCTCAGGCAACCTCTTGGTTGGGATCCTTCTCAGCTGCTTGTTTGGAGCTTGGATCGTTTTCCAGAGAGCCGGTCACTAAGACTTAAAAAAATAAACGACGAAATAGCTAAAAAATTGAGAGAACCCCAAGCCGAAGTATTAAATTATCAGGAACTGATTGCAATAGTGAGTGGGATGCGCCAGCGTCGACCCAATTCACTTGAGGATTTGCATGTCGAGCTTTTGCAAGCGGACTTAGAATTTTTATCAGGTAATTACGAGGTCTCTCGTGACCGGTTGCTGGATTTGTTCCAGGCATTTAACCAGCAGGAACCTGGCGCATATCTGCGTCGGCAAGTTGAGGTTCGACTGGCCCTGAGAGAAGAAATAAATGATGTAAACCGGATTAAATTATGGACCAAGTACTTAGCGGGATGGTCGCTTTCCCTGCCACTACAGGCAAATCCGACCTGGGTCGAGGAATACTTGTCGGCTAAGCGTCAGAGTCATTCCGGTGGGGTCATGCTCGATAGGTGGTTTCGGTTGGTGAAACCGTCGACAAAATATCGGGAAATTCGTCGCGAGTGGCTTAAGCTAATTGGGCGTGGGTATGCTGACCTCGGGTCGTTTTCTAATGCTCTGCTGGCCTACGAGTACTTGGCAGAATTATCCCAAGGTGAGTCTAAGCGTCTTGCCATGGAGCATGCGCGGCGGATGCTGTTTTTAGCCAACACTAATGGGAGAGATTGAGTTTTCGTAACTAGCTATTTTTTTCGCTCAGAAAAGCCAAGGCTAAAGTGGAAAATAATTTCCGCGGCGATTCTTGCGGAACGACTTGATGGGTCAAGGCCTGGGGCTAGTTCTGCGATTTCGAAGATAAGCACTTTCTTGTTTTTTCCCGCCAAATAGGCCATCTGACAAAGTTCCCAAGCTGAAAAGCCAATGACAGCTGCTGCGCTAGCACCCTCCACATCACTGCAACTATCGATATCCAGGGAAATATCGATACAATCGACTCGCTTCGCTAAAGAATTTAAACAGGCTTGGAACTTTGAGATGACAGTCTGGGTGCGACGTAGGCTATGAAATTCGAGGACCTGAACGCCAGCCTTTCTGCAAAATTCAAAATGCTTGTGGGCGTTGCGTCCGATACGCGCGCCAAACTGGACTAAATTACGACCTTTCACCATGCCAGATTCCAAGATCTGCCTAAATGCGGTCCCGGAGTGCGGTAGATTGTTTTCAAACTCTCGAACGTCAAGATGTGGATCAATGTTGATGACGCCAAACGTCTTGACATTCTTCGCCTTCGAAACACCCTCAAAATACCCCAGGGCGTGGGGGGCTGCGTAGTCATGACCGCCACCCAAAGCGAGCATGGTTGCGCCGCTGGAAGCAATGGCTGCCGCGGCCTTCCGGGCCATTGAATGATTCTTCAAGATCTGTTTTCCAACCGGAATGTTACCGACATCGACAAGTGCAAAAGGACTGAACTCCTTTGATTGAGGTACGGCGAATTTGTAAAAAGCCTCTCGGGCGGCGTCTGGGCCGCGAAGAGCGCCCGGACGACCCCGATTTAGACGAACCCCAAGATCATCAGGTGCCCCCAGGATGGCTAAACTGTTTGTACTGGATCGCGTCAGTTCCATGACGGTGAGGGTTTTAACCTTCTCGCCAAGACGTGGATCGCCCGGTCGACCTTTGAATAATAAAGAGGGCTTTGTTTTGATGGTATTCAACAGACACCTCGCCTTATGAAAAGCGGCATTTAACTGCATTAATAGGCAATTTCTTGGTATAATTATAACGCAACAGGGGGAATTATGATTCGTAAATTATTCATGATCGTTCTCATATGTGCGCCTGCCCAATCGGCTTTCGCCGAGCGAATTCGTAGCAAGACCGTGATTCATACGCAGGCCTACAAACCAAAACCCAGTCGGGGACCGCATATCGATATTAAAGTGACGCCGCCAGGGGCGCGTGGGGTCGACGGTCGTGTGTTGGTTGAGGTTTATAATCGCGGCAAACAGCATTTAGCTTTGGTTCAGTTTGATATTACCTTGAACAATCGTGGTGGATTTTCCATTACGGCGCCTTGTAAAGCCGAGGATCTCAAGCCAAACATGTCGGGTAGCCAATGGGTGACGATCTCAAAGATCCGCGGTGTTTTCCCCGTCATCGACGCGGCGGTGGTTGAAAATCTTCGAACCGTGACCGTTGAAGCCCAGGATGTCCCGATGAAGGGCTTTGTTGACCTAATTAAGAAGTAGTGGGCTGTCTTGATAAACTTATGAAATAAGCTCAAAGATGCCCGCTGCACCCATTCCTGTGCCGATGCACATGGAAACAAGTCCCCACTTTTGGCGATCGCGATGCATGCCGTGGAGCAGTGTTGCAGTCAGCTTTGCACCAGTTGCTCCCAACGGGTGACCAAGGGCTATGGCGCCACCGGTCGGATTTATTTTTTGGGCTTCTAAGTTCAAAGACCTCACCACGGCAAGGGCCTGTGCCGCAAAGGCTTCATTCAGTTCGATACGTTCAATTTGCCGCGGTTCAATTCCCGCTAATTTACACGCTTTTGGTATGGCGGCAACTGGGCCTATGCCCATAATTCGGGGAGGAACGCCTGCTACAGAATAGCCAGCAAATCGAGCCATTGGCTTTAAATTGTACTTTTTCACGAACTCCTCACTGCAAACAAGACACATGGCAGCGCCGTCGCTCATTTGGGAGCTGTTTCCGGCAGTAACGCTGCCGCCTGCTTGCAGGAATGCAGGTTTGAGCTTATTGAGTGCTTCCACTGTGGTGTCAGCCCTAGGTCCCTCATCGGTATCGACGGTCATCTCCTTAACGGTTACTTTTCCGCCAGCAGCAGGTGACCTTGAGGATGTGGTTACCGGGATGATTTCTTTTTTGAAAAGACCTTCATTTATTGCTCGGAAAGCCTTTTGATGACTTTCGTATGAGAACAGATCTTGATCACTGCGTGAAATTTTAAAATCACTGGCGACATTTTCGGCAGTCATACCCATGCCGAGATACGCAGCAGGATCCAACGTATTCATTGCCCTGCTGGCAACTACTTTATTGCCCATCATTGGGATCAAGGACATGCTTTCGGTTCCACCAGCCATGATACAGTGTGCTTGCCCAGCCATGATTCTATCAGCCGCCATGGCGATTGTCTGAATGCCTGAAGAGCAGAAACGATTGACGGTTACTCCTGGAACACTGTCAGGTAGTCCTGCCAGCAGAACTGTAAAGCGGGCAATGTTCATCCCCTGTTCGGCCTCGGGCATCGCGCACCCCACAAAAACATCGTCTATTTCTGCGGGGTCAAACTTTGGAGTTCTGGCCAATATGCCTTGAATAACTTCGGCGCATAATTCATCGGGACGCTTTGTGCGCAGAGCCCCTCTAAACGCTTTGCATACAGGGCTTCGGAATGCTGACACAATATAGGCAGGCTTCATCTTAGGGTCTCCTTGCTTAGTTGCGCAGTGGGGCGCCTGTTTTTAACATGTGTTCAATGCGCGCAACGGTCTTCTCTGTTTTACAGAGTTCCACGAAAGCTTCGCGTTCCAAATCGAGTAAATACTGTTCACTCACGGCCACTCCACCATCCACTTCTCCACCACACAAAACTCGCGCAACGTTCTCGGCAATTAGCGCGTCGTGTGCTGAAACTTGGCGTTGCTGTGCCATATTGTAAAGCATCATTTTAAATGTTTGAAAGCCAGGATCGCCAACTACTTTAATATCGGTTCTTGGAGTCGGTGGAACGTAACCACACTCAAGCATGGTGAGTGTTTGGTTTTTTGCACGGGCGACAACGTGATCACGCGAAATTGAAATATTTGTAGTTGAAGGAAAAAGTCCCATTTCAACAGCCTCTGCTGCGGACGATGAGGTCTTTGCTAGTCCGACCAGAAGAAATGCTCTTTGCAAAAATGGCATGGGATCTGCTCGCTCAGCCTGCGAGGCTAGATCGTATGCGCGGATTGCTAGCTCTTTAGTTCCGCCACCTGCTGGTATTAAGCCAACGCCAATTTCCACAAGACCCGCGTAAGTTTCTCCGGCACTCACACGGTGGTCGCAGTGTAGCGCGACCTCACAGCCGCCGCCCAAAGCCATGCCGTGTGTCGCCGCCACAACTGGGAATGGAGCATATTTGATCGTTTGTAAAGCGCCTTGGAATAGACGGATAAATTGTTCTAGCCTTTGCCAATCTTTCTTTGAGATCACTTCTAAAATTTCTTTTAGGTTGGCACCTGCCGAAAAAGCTTCGCCGTTATTTCCGATCACAAGCCCGTCAAAAGATTGGGTCACTAATTTCGTCGTGTTTAATATAAATTCGACGATTGAGCTGTCGAGAGCATTCATGCGGCTGTGGAATGTTAGACAAGCGACTCCGTCGCCAATGTCGACCAAAGAGGCATTTTTGACCGATGCCACGATCCGAGAGTCACCTTCAGTGGCAAACTTCGGCAGTCGAAAGTCGTAGGGCTTCGCCGGAATTTTTGGTCTGTTTGGTTTTAGCGAATAGAATTGATCACTCGGACCGCTCTTAAACCAGTCTTGGCTGCCTGGGTCTATGTCATAAAATTTTAAGCCCGGCTTGCACCAATCGGGTAAGTTTGATTTATCTGACCGCATCCTGTTAAGGATTTTGTCATAGCCAAGCCCCTGCCAAAGTTCAAAGGGTCCCATTTCCCAGTTGAAACCCCACTTGATCGCGTCGTCTATGGGTTTAGGTAAGCCTCCGGCGATATCCTCCATGAGAATTGCTGAATAGCTGAATGTATCGCGTAAGATCTCCCAAACCAACTCAGCGTGAGGGCCCTCTTGGTCAATGATGAACGCAAGTCTTTTAATGAGATTTGACTCGCGACTTGCCGTTTCTAGCCAAGAGATCTTGTCGGTCGCCTGTGCAACATAGTTTTTGCTTTCAGGGCGGTAGGACAATATCACTGTCTTTCCAGTGCTATCTTTATCTTTTTTGTAGCAGCCAACGCTATTGGTCTTTTGGCCTAATTTACCGGTGGCAATGAGTTCGTCTAGCCACGGTGGCATTTTGAACCAATCTCGGAAGGGATCTTTGGGTGCGCGCTCAAAGGTGTTTTTAGCGACGTGTGCAAAGGTATCAAGGCCAACAACGTCCATGGTTCGAAAAGTCGCCGAAGAGGGGCGCCCCATTAATTTGCCCGTGAGCGCATCCACAGTTTCAATGTTGAGGCTGTGCTTACTCATAGTTTGGAGTGTGGCCTGATTTACAAAAACACCAATTCGATTTGCGATGAAGTTAACTGTGTCGAACGCGTGAACCACTCCCTTGCCCAGTCGTTCCTCAGCCCAGGTTGAGAACTCAGATATAAGCTCTCTTCTGGTAAGTCCGTGTGGGATAACCTCCAAAAGTTTCATATAACGAGGCGGGTTAAAAAAATGGGTCCCAAAGAAATTGGTTACAAACTCTTCGGGCATATTTTTTGCGATGTCGTCGAGATTAATGCCTGACGTATTCGTGGTAATCGGTATCCCTGGTTTGGCATACTCCAAGACCTGTTTGAAAAGTTGCTGTTTTATTTCGAGCTTTTCAATCACAGCTTCCACGACCCAGTCACACTCGCGCAGCACAGACATGTCATCCTCAAAATTTCCAGGTATGATCCCAGTAAGTACTGAGGGTGAGAAGAGGGGGGATGGTTTAAGTGATTTCAAATTCTCAATAGCAAGAATGCTACGAGCCGAGCGAAAATTCCTGCCAACGACTTTAGCCTCTTTGGCATCTTTAGGTGGTTCTGAGTTTGCTAGATCTAAAAGGTAGACACGAATACCAGCGGCCGATAAAAGAGCAGCAATTTGCGCGCCCATGACGCCAGAACCAAGCACCGCCGCCCGCCGGATTTTCAATCGTTTGTTCATTATTAGCATCCTAATTGACAGTTAATTTCTCTAGATTTGACCTAAAATTGATCGATCGACAGCATCTCGTATTAAATTTCGCAAGAAAATCGTAAATGTTTTTTGCTACTTCCGCAATTGTGGTAAATTATAAGTACCGATTTGGTACGGTGCAATTCTTGAGCAAAGGGGGGGTCGCCATGAGCGAGTTACGCAGTGCCCAGTGGACACTGGACGCCATTGAAAATGGGACAGCTACGGCCGCATCCATTTACAAGACGGCATCCGAACTTGATCCTGTAAGCCTTTATTTCGTTTTTCGCTACATCCGCGAAACCTACACGCCCAACAATCCTGCAGCAACAGGCGTCATGGAGCGAATGGTCGAATTGACTCGAACCTATGACGATTTGGTGAAACGCGCAAAAAGCGGTGAAAAAGACTCTATTCGTGAGTGGTTTGACGACACTTACAGGATGAAAGATTTTTCCAATAAACCTCACGAGCTCATGGAACTGATTGTCGATAAGATCGAGAGCTAGATGAGGCACACCTTAGGAATGGTTAAAGCCAAGTCAAGAATTAGCGTGACGCTTAAATTATTTTCGCGTCTTATTAAATGTGCACCCCACACCATCCTTGTAACGGGGGTTTCTCTGACAGTCTCGTGCCGTAGTTTCCATGTTGAAGGCAATCAGGGTGGAAGTTTACCCATCAATGAGCATGAGTTTCATCAAATGCAGAGGGAAGTTCAAAGCTGCCACCGTGCTGGAGGCACGCGAGTTGTGAAAATAACGGGCAATCTTCGTTGCTTTTAAAGTCCATAAGTTTTGATCAAATCACTGATCTTCAAATGCGATTTGCGATCCCAAGGCGGGCGATGATGTCTGATGCGAGTACTGCATCCTCGCCAACATCCTGCGCAGCCATCCACGCCGCTCGAGATAATAGTGAGTAAGACCTCGTTGCGGCAAGATTCATGGAGCAACCAGCAGCCAGGTGGGCCGCAATGATTCCGCAGAGAACATCGCCAGACCCAGCGCGCGACAAAACAGGACTACCTGCAATACAAATGATGGGCGGGGTTTTGTCGGGCGAAATCACAATGGGTGCGGCATTTTTATAGATAATATGACAGCCAAGATTTTCTGCGTAGCTAATGGCTCCAGCTGCACCTTCCGGGGTTAGCGGTGGTTGTGCAGCAACATCCTGAAGCTTAAGCCATTCGCCTTGATGAGGGGTTAATATGAAACCGCCTTTCGGTAGAGGGCTATCAGATAAAATAAGGTTTGCAATACCATGTAATGCGCCGGCATCAATGACGACACGCCCCCCAGCTGCAGCGAATTCACGCAGGCAGTTGAGTGCCGACTGATCTAAGGACTGCTGAATCCAGCCAGGTCCAACCACGATAGCGTTGACGCGACGAGAAGCCAAAAATTCTTGGAGTGG
>JBAXLR010000021.1:0-24901 GCA_037134655.1 bacterium
CCATCACAACGTACAACCACCACTGGACACTGGACGGCTGCCATCTCTACCGTTCCTGTAAAAGCGCGCGCAGCCTTAAGTTGACGCCATAATTGCTGAACTGAGACTTTGGCATTGGCATCAATTGCAGCCCAAGCGGCAGCGAATTTTTCGCGCTTCTCTTTGGATGCGCTTGGGCTTAGTAATAGCTTTGCAAGAGCCCCGTAAGTTCGCTGGCCAGTCAACAACACCCCAATAATCACCAAAAGTGCTCGCTTACTTAGACGTGGCAAACCTGAAGAGCCGACACTTGAGTTGACCATAATTAGGCTACGAATTAACTGTGGTTTAGTGGCGGCAAGTACAAGCCCTATCATGGCCCCAAGTGAAAGGCCAACAACATGGGCGCCAGACGGTGATTCTCGCGATATTATTTGAGCCACATCATCGGCCAGGTCATACAGTGATAACATCTTCGTGGTTGGAGCCGCATCGGATCGACCAAAGCCTCTGTTGTCGATGACTATGACGCGAAAGCCTTGGTCGACCAATCTTTTGTCAAAATCCAGCCAATGCCTAGACCAACGGGCGAGTCCTCTTAGAAGGACAAGGGTTTTTTCTCCTGATCCAGTGACACTATAGTAAATACCGTTTTCAATTTTATCTGACGCGCCCAAGTGCTCTCCTGAAGTTGTGTCTGGTGCTACCGCCACGCCACGGACGGCGCCTTTATCCAAAAGCTAGCTACGGCGAGCCTCTTTGACAGCTGCGCGAAAGTAATCGACGCTACGTTCGATGCCTTGCTCTAAATTGACCTGTGGCTGCCACGGAGAAAGTATTTTCTTTGCATAACTTAAATCTGGGCGACGTTGTTTTGGATCATCAACTGGCAGAGGTTTAAAAGTAAGTTTTGATTTACTTGAAGTTTGTCGCAGGACAACCTCAGCAAGCTCAAGCATAGTGAACTCTTTGTCGTTACCTAGATTGACCGGGCCCGTAACATTATCAGTCATTGCGAATTTAAAAATTCCTTCAACTAAATCGTCAACAAAGCAAAATGACCGGGTTTGTTTGCCGTCGCCAAAAATAGTAATGTCGTCACCGCGAATGGCTTGTACCAAAAAGTTACTAACCACACGCCCATCATCAATGGCCATGTTTGGTCCATAAGTGTTGAAGATCCTAACGACTCGAATGTCGACGCCGTGACCGCGATGATAATCGAAGCACAGGGTTTCAGCCGCGCGCTTACCCTCATCATAGCAGCTGCGAGGGCCAATCGGGTTTACATGTCCCCAATAGGTTTCTTTCTGCGGGTGCTCCAACGGGTCGCCGTAAACTTCACTCGTACTGGCTTGCACAAGGCGCGCGCCAAGTCGTTTGGCCAGCCCGAGCATATTCAAGGTCCCAATAACACTGGTCTTCATCGTCCAGATTGGATTTTGTTGATAATGCACAGGACTCGCTGGGCAGGCAAAATTTAAGATTAAATCCGCCTCACATCTGAGCGGCTCAATGATGTCGTGGCGAATGATTTCAAAACGCGGATTTTTAAGGAGCCCCATAATATTGGCTTTTCTTCCGGTATGAAAGTTGTCAACTGCGACAACGTCCCAGCCATCCGCTAAGAATTTGCTACACAAATGGCTTCCGATGAATCCGCTGCCACCGGTAATAAGTACTCTATTTCGTCCAATCCCCATATTGACCAACTTTCAGTAAGATAAAGGCCCTGTATGGATTCATCCTCTTTTGCCCGAGCGCATCAGGAAATGGGCTTTCGGATTCTAACTGGCTGAATCTTGTTCCGTCTACCCTTTAAGCACCGGTTTTAACCAATGTTTTATGAACTGATGCTCCCTTTATTTTATCAAAAAGCCCGAGTACAATAACTGTCCGATATTGCGTAATTTTTGCTCATCTCCCGCTTGGGAAAGGACTTAAACTCATGAACATTCACGAGTATCAAGCTAAAGCACTCTTCGCGCTGAATGGCGTTCCAGTGCCAGAAGGTTATTTCGCGGCTAGCTCTATTGAGGCTGAATTCGCCTATCGTCGTCTGCCCGGTCCAGTTGCGGTAGTGAAAGCGCAGGTTCATGCCGGTGGACGAGGTAAAGGCGGAGGGGTCAAACTAGTCAAAACAGCGGAAGAGTGTTTCAACATTTCAAAAAACATGTTGGGCATGACTCTGATAACGCCGCAAACTGGTCCAGAGGGCAAACTTGTTCGAAAGCTCTATGTTGAGGCTGGCTCGAATATCGATAAAGAATTTTATCTTGCCATGCTGGTGGATCGCGACACCGCTACTATTGCCGTGATGTTCTCAACGGAAGGCGGCATGGATATCGAAGAAGTCGCAGCAAAAACGCCTGAAAAGATCGTGACCGTTAATATAGACCCAACGGCCGGTCTGCAGGGCTATCATTTGCGAAACCTTTCTTTCGCAATGAAGCTATCCAAAGAACAAACCAAGGAACTTCACGCACTGGTTCCAAAACTTTACAACATGTTCATCAAGTACGATTTCTCATTACTTGAGATTAACCCACTCGTTTGGACCAAAGAGGGTAAATTTATCGCTCTTGATGGCAAAATGAATTTTGATGACAACGCACTGTTCCGCCATAAAGAGATCGCCGCCATGCGCGACTACGAAGAAGAGGACACTCGCGAAGTTGAGGCTGCAAAATACGGGCTAAACTATATTGGCCTTGATGGCAACATCGGCTGTTTAGTAAACGGCGCGGGCCTCGCAATGGCGACTATGGACATCATAAAACACTGCGGTGGATCTCCTGCCAACTTTCTTGACGTTGGTGGTGGTGCAACCGAAGAAATGGTGACCAACGCCTTTCGAATCCTGTTCTCTGATAGCCGCGTAAAGGCTGTTTTTGTGAATATTTTTGGCGGCATCATGCGCTGCGACGTCATCGCTAATGCCGTCGTCAATGCTGCAAAATCCCTCGGCTTAAAACTGCCTCTGGTGGTAAGACTTGAAGGAACCAATGTCGAGCTGGGGAAAGAGATATTGAAAAGCTCGGGTCTTAAAATTACCCCAGCGGACAACATGGAAGATGGCGCAAAAAAAGTCGTCGCCGCAGCAAAAAACTAACCAGCTAGGAGCTTAAACAACGTGAGTATCATCGTCGGGAAAAATACAAAAGTCATCACGCAGGGCATTACCGGTAAATCGGGTGAATTTCACACAAGACTCTCACACGAATATGCGCCGAGATTTGTGGGCGGTGTCACACCCGGCAAGGGTGGGAGCACGCACCTTGGTTTGCCGGTTTTTGACACGGTCACAGATGCCAAAGAAAAAACTGGGGCCAATGCTTCCATGATCTTCGTCCCTCCTCCTTATGCGGCAGACGCAATACTAGAAGCAATCGCTGCAGAAATTGAAACGATTGTTTGTATCACGGAAGGAATCCCAGTGCTCGACATGATCCCGGTCAAAAAGGCATTGGACCGCAGTAAAAAATCACGGCTGATTGGGCCAAATTGCCCCGGCATCATTACACCTGGAGAATGTAAAATTGGCATCATGCCTGGACACATCCATAAACGTGGAAAAATCGGCATCATCTCGAAGTCCGGAACATTGACTTACGAGTCTGTTGGTCAAACGACAGCACTCGGCCTTGGTCAGACCACATGTATCGGTATCGGTGGAGATCCCATCGGCGGACTTAGTTATATTGAACTTCTTCAAATGTTTGAGGAGGATCCAGAAACTGAGGGCATCATAATGATTGGTGAGATCGGCGGCGATCTGGAGATCCGAGCTGCTGAGTTTGTTAAATCAAACATTAAAAAACCAGTGGCAGGCTTCATCGCTGGACAAACAGCGCCAAAAGGCAAGCGCATGGGTCATGCTGGTGCAATCATATCTGGCAGCCACGGTACCGCCGCTGAAAAAATGGACGCGATGCGCTCGGCTGGAATCACTGTGGCGGAATCACCTAGCGATATCGGCAAGGCGATAGCCACAGCGTTAAACAAGAAAAGGCTTTAAAGGGAAAGGCTCGTCGGTGAGGGTTTGCTTGGTCTTCGGCGTTACAGAACGGTTCAGATCGACATTTGGCAGGGTCATGCCTCCCAGTTTGCCGCCGACTGCCTAGTTGCCTTTGAAGTTGCGGATTCCGCACAAGTTACGCTGGAAAATACTGACTCATCCGCTGCAGCAACGACAATTTTGAGAGCTTCGTTACCCTCGACCACCAATTGGAATGCTTATGATTGGGAGTCCCTCTTTCTTGAGATTTTCGAATTAGCTGAAAGAGCGGGTTTAAGACACTTAGTGGTCCCCGGACGACCTAGCTGCTTGCCTGACGATGTTAGGTCGGATGCTTTTGCCAAAGCTGGATTTCGCTCCCTTCATCAATGGCTGGATGCTAAATGTCCGAATAGGTTGGGACGTGTCACATTTGTCGCCGATAACGCTGATGGATACCATATCCTGCAAGAGCATTTATTCGCGGAGTACACCGATGAGCTGGACGATGAAGGTTTTTAGAACATCAACCTTGTTTTTTCTCCTGTCGTTATCGATGGAGAGCCGTGCCGATTTTAGTGAAGGCACACTTCAACGCAAAGTTGGCTCCATAAAATCTGCTGACCACGCGGTAATTTTCTCACGTTTACGTGACGGCAAGGTTTTATTTGAATCCAATGCCGACACCTTATTGTCCCCAGCGTCGGCAACAAAAATTCTTACCAGCGCGGTAGCACTTAGTTATTTCGGACCAGCATTTTCGTTCAAAACTCCCGTTTATTACACTGGGAAAATCGAGAAAAACAAGATCCAAGGTGATTTGTTTATTAAGGGTAATGGCGACCCCTTTCTTATTTCGGAGATCATCTGGCAGGCTGCCGTCGACTTAAAACACCTAGGAATTAAAGAAGTAACCGGTAGCCTCGTGATCGACAACTCACTGTTTGACGATGAAACTCGGGATGAAAGCCGTCTTGAAAGTACTCAGAAATCATCTCACGCCTATGATGCGCCTGTGTCGGCTTTTGCCATCAACTTTAATACGATTGCGGTGGCCACAGCTCCGACCATAAAGGGGCGGCCAGCCCTAGCTGAAGTTACACCGTTTCCATTACGTCGCGTAAAATTCTCCTCTCGAACCCTCACAGGCTCAGGCGAGGATAACTCCCAGGTCACTCTGACGCGAAACACCCTACCGAACGGCGGTGTTTCGCTATATGGCGGTGGGACGATCGGCATGAACGCGCCACTTCGAAAGATTTATCGTAGTGCTGCGGATCCCACAGTGGCGGCGGCAGATTATTTTATGGGTTTTCTTGATAAAGCTGGAATTAAAACCGCTGGGCGTCCACGTGTGGGTAAGACGCCTGAAACGGCCAAACTACTTTATGAAATCTCCGGCTTTGAGATGCGCCGAATTGTGCAAGGCTTGAATACTTTCTCCAATAATTTTATTGCTGACATGCTGACCAAGCGTCTAGGCTCAGCTTTTGGTGACAATTCAAAACCTGATGCCCCGGGTTCTGGGGTAATGGCATCAGGGGTAAGGGTACTCACTGATTTTCTTCGTGACGATGTCGGGATTAAATCGGACTTCAAGATTTTTAATGGTTCTGGTCTGTCCACAGAGAATCGATTATCCGCACGCCAAATCCTTGCCGTTTTAAATTATATGGAATCCCGTGGAGAACTTTATCCGGATTTTCTCGCCAGTCTTCCAGCCAATGGATGGGATGGCACACTCAGAAAGCGCATGAGCAAAGATGACAATTTGGCCGGTCAAATCCACGCTAAGTCGGGAACGTTGACCGAGCCTATCACCGTCGCATCGCTAGCCGGCTATTTCCGGCACGGCAAAGAGGGGTGGGTGTCTTTTGTCATGATCAGTAATGGCAGGGAGGGCAAATCTCAGCCAGGGCTACTGGATGTAAGGCGCCTTCAAGACGATGTACTTAAAGGGATTTTAGCTAACTAGGGGTAGCTTCAGTTTGTGCTTGACCGGAGAGCCCGTTCTTCACTATAAGCTCAGATTCCATGTTTAGGCCTGTAGCTCAGGTGGTTAGAGCGTTGCCCTGATAAGGCAAAGGTCGGCAGTTCGAGTCTGCCCAGGCCTACCAGTTTCACCCAACATAGCAGAAGTGATTTAAACCACTGCCGCAGCGGCTTTTGGCTGTGTAGTGGTAGGTCCAAAGAGTTGGCTGTTTTGTTCGGCTAAGGACTTACATTGTTCGTCAGCATATTGTTTCAATTTTCGCTGTAATGTCCTGA
Source organism: bacterium (assembly GCA_037134655.1). Lineage (GTDB taxonomy): Bacteria > Bdellovibrionota_B > Oligoflexia > Oligoflexales > RGVZ01 > CAMDKS01. The sequence goes on from JBAXLR010000021.1 coordinate 6,245, forward strand.
TGCCAATGCCAAGCAGGCGGGCTGTTTTTGTGCGATTGTAGCGCGTGCGCCTTAGGGTTGCCATAATCAGGTGCCGCTCAACATCATCGAGGCGTGCTTGACCTGGCTGAACCACAAGCACAGGACTATCTTGCGTGTCTATAATGCGAATCGCTTCCATTTTTTTTGTCTCCCCACCAATAATCTAATTTGTTCTGCACTCAGTAAATCCAAGCCCAGCATTTGTATTCCCTGAAAGGGGAGCAAAGTTAATGCCAACGTGACGGATGCCTACCATAGCTATTAGTTTCGTGCACTTAAGTGAGCAGCGTCGTTCGTTCTGCGTCTTTTCTGCACAATTCATTGCAAATGAATACCAGGCCGCTGGGCCTTTCTAGTCTCAAAAATATACCATCAATACGGCAAAAACCCCGCCGCAGGGTGACCCGCGGCAGGGCATATTGAGAGGCGTTTTACAATCGAACAGATCGCCCCAATTAACGAAGAAGCTGCATAACGATTTCTGGCTCTGTGTTGGCTTGCGCGAGAACCGAAGCGCCTGCTTGAGACAGGATGCGGTTTTGTGTGAACGCGGCCGTCGCAGCTGCGAAATCAACGTCACGGATACGGCTGTTGGCTGATTTGTAGTTCTCTACCTGAATGCCCAGGCTATTGATGGCTGAGGTTAGGCGGCTTTGCTGCGCACCCAAAGTTGCGCGTGTGGACGCGACTCTTCCCAATGCCTTATCAATTGTTTGGAGTTTATCAGCAGCCAGCTCACGGCTAAAGTCGTCTCCTGGATTCTCTGGTCCAATTTGGCTTCCTGTCGCTCCAAGACCCAAGTCTTCACTAGGAATCAAACTCATTTCGTTGATATCAAGTTTGATTGTGTCACGGTTAGCCACGGTGCCATCACCTGCGCCGACGTGAATGGTGATCAGATCTTCGCCAAATTCAGTGTTGTTAGCAGCACCTTGCAGCACTTTCAGGCCGTTCCATTCAGTCGTATTAGCAATACGCTCAATTTCATCAACTAGTTTCGTATACTCTCGGTTGGTGTAGCCTCTCTCAGTATTTGAGATCGTATCGGAAGCTGCTTGAGTTGCAAGCTCACGAAGACGAGTGAGGATGTTGGTAATCTCATTCATTCCCGACTCAGCAATAGAGACAAGTGAAACACCGTCGTTAGCGTTTCGGGCAGCTTGCTCTAAGGAGCGAGTTTTGGCTGTAATGTTGTTTGAGATCGCAAGACCAGCTGCGTCGTCACCGGCTTTATTGATGCGGTAGCCGCTCGACAACTGCTGCATGTTTTCTCTTACAGCGTTATTCGTCGTGGACAAGTTACGTTGTGCGTTGATCGAACTAATGTTGGTTTTAATCCTTAAGCCCATATCGCCCCCCAAAAAGTTTATAAAACATAGATTAGTTTTAACGTTTGAGGTCTCGGTATGTGATTTTAAAGCTTTAGTAATATTTTAATAAATTTTTTATGATTTTTTATGAGGTGCTCTTACCTGGCCGGAATTTTTACGAGTCCGTGCTCTTTTTTTGTTTTGACAAAATAGGCAATAGAACGTGGATCGCCCACCATGCACCGCGCGGGTGATCTGATGTGAACAGCGTGGGCATGGCTTGGTATTTTTACCATAAACGGCTAGTTTATTTTGGAAGTACCCAGGCTTGCCATCCTTATCGCGATAATCGCGAAAGGTGGTACCACCAGCAGCAATAGCATTTGTCAGTACTTTTGCAATGGCGAAGGCCAGATGGCTGCAGTCCTCTTCAGACAGGCTTCTTGATTTTTCCTCTGGGTGAATTTGTGCGAGCCAAAGTGCCTCACTGGCATAAATATTTCCGACTCCAACAATAATACTGCTATCCATTATAAAGTTTTTTATTGGCTGCTTCTTTGAGCGAGACTGCTGATAAAGATGTCTAGCTAACTTATTTACATCTTCAAGTGGCTCCATACCAAGCTTTGCCAAAAATGGATGCGAGGTGAGTTCATGGTTTTCGATACTGAATAGACGACCGAAGCGCCTCGGATCGACAAAGCGGAACTGAATATTCGGTTGAATTTCGAAAACGGCGTGGGTATGCGCGGCGAGTGTTTCACATGTAGAAGCTTTTACAAAACGACCACTCATGCCGAGATGGATCCCAAGGAATCCCTGGTCGGTGCCAACGAGCAGATATTTCCCGCGGCGAATCACCTGCTTTATCTTTTGATTGATTAAAATTTGTTTCAGTCGGCTTTTGGGTATCTTTTCACGAATATCGTCACGATAAAAAACCACGCCCGCAAAACTTTTGCCGACCAGGTCCGAACGGATACCGCGGACTAAAGACTCTACCTCGGGTAATTCAGGCAATTTTCAAGCTCCCAACGCCTAGATGGCATTGGGCATTGCTACCACCTTAAATACTATACGTCTAGACCGATCGCCATCTCCGGGCTCTAGCGTCTCTGATACGGGCTGGGATTCTCCTAGGCCTAACGCAGTGATGCGACTTTCGTCAAAACCAAATTCATCAATAAATATCTGCCTGACGGTCAGCGCTCTTTGATAGCTTTCCATTTGATTTTGTGGGCTTGCCCCACGCACATCGGTATGACCTTCGACAATCAACATACCAGCCCGGATACCACCAAGCCTCTGAGCGACTTTTGCAAGTTCCCGACGTCCACCCATGGTCAACTCATAAGTGACCGGCGTAGCCTTGGGGTCGTCAAATAAACTGCTAAATTTAAGCGATATTTCTGGTGCAACGGTTTTCGCTGGAGCAATCGATAGCTTCTGAGCAACGGCAATATCTCCAGCCATCACTCCACCAAAGCTGCCGAACAACGCTTCGCTTTCGGTAGATCCCTGACGCACAACCTCAGCAACTGCTTCGTGTTCATGTACTGATACGACCTTCAAAAGTCCAGTTTCTACAGGGAAATCAACTCCTGCGCGCGAAGGCCTGACCACACGAAACACTTCTCCTGTTTTAAGACCTGACTGATATCCAGCTTCGAGCGCAACTAAATTTGCATCCTCACCGCTACTTAAATAATTACTGATCACAAAACCGCCGTGATCACCCGCCCAGGCGGAATGCGATGAACACGCGCCAGCCACGACCGCGATCATTGTTATGACATGTTTCATGCTGCCCCCTGCAAGTCGATCTTCATTAAACATTTATGGTTCTGTGTAAGTGTTTCGACAGACCGGAAAAAGTATTGAGGCGATGGCCGCAACTGCCCAATATCTTTAGACTTGATAGTGCAATTCTCTTTTAGGCAAAATTTGCCTAGTAGAGTTCTCGTATGGATCTTCGGGCAGGTATCGCCTTGAGGTGGTCGCAATTTGTCGGGTATATAAGAGACGATGTTCAATGTTTTTGCTTTAGTTTTACGACTGATCAAAGAAATCCTGTAGTTCAAATCACGACTAAGAAAAACACAAAACCATGGCCTCAGAAAAAAATCATTATCTCGGAGCAGGAGTCGACGCCGCTAAAGGGGACGCCCTAGTAGACTGGTTGCAAGCCGAAAATAAGCCCTTCGTCAGTCCGTTCAACCTCGGAAAAGTGATGGCTGGGATCGGTGGATTTGCTGGGTTGTTTTCACTCAACATAAAAAACATGTCCAAACCAACGCTTGTTGCAAGCACCGACGGCGTCGGAACTAAACTGTTACTTGGCTTACAGGCAAACCGCATTGAAAACCTGGGGCAAGATCTTGTAGCCATGTGCGTCAACGACCTGTACACGCTAGGAGCATCACCCCTATTTTTTCTTGATTACTACGCAACTGGTGGCCTTGATGCCGATCAGTTTAAATCAATAATCGGATCAATCAAATCATCCTGTAAATTTTGCCAAATGGCGTTACTTGGGGGTGAGACGGCTGAGATGCCAGGGTTGTACGCTCCCAAACACTTTGATCTGGCAGGTTTTGTGGTGGGAATTGTAGACGAGGACCAGCGCTTGGGCCCTCACCGGACCAAGGCGGGCGACACATTGATTGCATTCAAGTCTACTGGTTTTCACTCAAACGGTTTCTCATTAATCCGTAAATGGCTTAATGATAGGCCGCGACCCGATTTAATGGACAAGCTCTTAACACCCACAAAGCTCTACAGCGCGATTCCAGAGTTGGCGCAGCGCCACCGCGAGAGTTTGCATGCTCTGGCCAACATCACCGGTGGTGGAATATCAGGGAATTTACCTCGTATTATAGCGAACGATCTTCGGGCTGAAATTGAATTTAAGGCTCTTCCCACCGACTCCTGGATGCGAGAGTTCATTACGTCGAATGGTGTAGACGAGCGCGATGTAGAAGAGGTATTTAACCTTGGTGTTGGCATGATTGCAGTTGTTGAGACGCAGAGCGTCAAGACGTTACTGCAAGACGCGACAGAACTTGGACTTGAACCTCGCGTCATAGGCAAGTTGGTAGCGCACCGGGGGCCGCCCGAGGTTTCTTATCGTTAACGCCTGTATGGCGTTTTTTGGAGGTCTTTTTTTTGAATCCGCCAAGACACATCCTTTCAGCGTCTCAATTTGATCGTCCTTTTCTCGACAAAATGTATCGCCTGACAAATAAGATCCGGCGATTCGACAAGAGCAAAGAAGGGTTGATGTATCTGCAGAGCCTGCTGCCACACAGGCGGGCCATGCTCTACTTCACCCAACCATCGACTCGGACATTCCTGTCATTTCAGAGTGCTTGTAATATTTTGGGGGTTAAAAACTCAGAAATCAGGGATGCAGCTACGAGCTCGGAAATGAAGGGTGAATCCATCGAAGACTCCCTTCGAACGTTCAGCTCCTACGTCGATATTATTGTCATGCGATCACCAGTTCGTGGTTTGTGCGACCGCATTGCCAGTTTGCTTGATGCGACCGATCGTCCGGTGCCAATCATCAATGCTGGAAGCGGACCCGATGAACACCCAACCCAAGCTCTGCTTGATATTTATACGCTTGAACGTAGTTTCAAAGAGCACGGCGGCATTGAAGGCAAAACAATATGTATGGTGGGGGATCTTAAACGTGGACGCACTGTTCGCAGTCTCTCTAGACTGATTGCTCTATATCCCCGTGCCAAGATTATTTTTGCATCACCTGCTGCGTTCAAAATCGAAGACGATTTGAGAAAATTTTTGCGAGACTCTCGGACTGAGTTTTTGGAAACCTCGGACTTCGAAATGGCCGTAGCTACTAGTGACGCTATCTATATGACCCGAATTCAAGACGAGTATGACACGACGCTTGGAGATTCGGCGAAAGTGGATCATTCCGCTTTTTGCCTGCGTGCTGAACACTTGAAAATCATGAAAAAAACGTCCGTTATCATGCATCCTCTACCGCGACGTATGGAGCTTGATCCTGCAGTTGACGGAGATCCACGAGCAAAATATTGGCGCCAGGAACGCAATGGGATGTGGACCCGCGTCGCTCTTATGACAGCGCTGCTCGGCGTAGATCATCAAATCCTTCTTCCGGAGCTATGAGCTATGGCGACTCGAAAGTCTGAAATTTATGCCGGCCTTGTTAGCATCACAGCAAACTCCGACAAAAAAAGAAATATCGAAAAATCTTTAGCTGCTGCCAAAGACGTAACACTGCGTGGGGCTGATTGGGTATGTCTTCCAGAGATGTTTTCTTTCCACGGCAGCTATGACTCGCTTTGGGAACATGCTGAATTTGAAGATGGGTCTTTGAATCAGCAACTTTCAAACTTCGCTAAGGACAATAAAGTCGTCTTATTCGCGGGAAGTGTCGCGGAAAGACCGCCCCAATCCCGTGGCGGGAAGGTTTTTAACACGCAGTATGTTTTTGGTCGCGACGGCAGTTTATTAGCGAAATACCGCAAGACCCATCTCTTCAATTTACTTGGACCCAAAGGCGAGCCCCTATATTGTGAAGGTGATGGATATTTAGCGGGCGACGAGATCGTCACGCTTAATATTGACGGTTGGCGGGTAGGGCTAGGAACCTGCTACGATTTGCGCTTTACGGAATTTTTCGCTGCTCTCACACGATCAGCCCCGGTTGACTGTATGATGATTCCGTCAGCTTTTACCCTGCAGACTGGCATGTACCATTGGGCTACGCTTCTGAAGGCACGCGCGATTGAAAATCTTTGTTATGTAGTTGCCGCCAACCAAGTTGGAACACACAGTATTGGCAAGACGTCCTACGGTCACGCGTTAGTCGTTGATCCTTGGGGAAACGTCATTGCTGATACTGGTAACACAGAGGCCAATGTTACGGCGCGTATCAGTCTAGATCAAATATCCCTTTTCCGTTCTCAGTTGCCTGCATTAACTAATCGTCGGCCAGAGCTTTATAAATAAGTTTTTGTTTAGGGTAAATTATCTTCGTTTGATCGCAAACTTCTCGGTTTTAGCGCCGGCTGAATCTTTGACCGTCACAACAAATATAAGATTTCCGCTTGAGGTCAGTCCCATTAGATCTTGAGTACTTACGTAGAATTCGCGGCCGTTCGACGGATTCGCTTTCTGCATCGCAAGATATTGCGAGCTTTGGGATGTGCAGGATGAAAGTCCAAACTGATATCGACAGACTGCAACGGACGAACCGGCTGGCGCACTCACCGCAAGCTTCGGCCGATCGTTTGCGCTACCAGTTACAAGCCGTGCGAAAACTTTTCTTTGCAACGTTTGCAACGTTTGCGGCTGTACTTGCGGCTGTGCTTGTGGCTGTGGTTGCGAATTTTGCTGATTGGGGCTGGCATTGGAAAGATAATTTTGCCAGCGCGAGTTGGCCCGAACGGAAAGGTCTGAGGCTGCCTTTCGAACACCCTCGATATCGCCAAGGGTTAGGTTTAACTTACTGGCATTTGTTGCGCCCATAACCTCGGAGTTTTGCTGACGCTCACTGCGCGCGTCAGAGCAATTGGAGCTACCGGCGTCTTTATATTGATCACAAAGACCGAAGCTATGCCCGAACTCATGTAGGGCAATAGCCCGCAAAAAGTTCCCGGATGCCGAAGACTTCATGAAAATCTTACCAGGTCTTGCTGTAAAATAATTTAAACCTGTACTGTCAAAGCCCTGCAAATTGATAGTTAGGTCAGATGTTTGACCACACTGAACGATTTTTATATGCCCCCAACGACCAATTGCTGTCGCCCACTTTTGAATTGCCTCATGACTGGCCGCAACCCAGTCTTGTTTGTCGGCACAGACTTCCACTGATTGATTGGGTAGCAAGTTGAGAATATTGGCTGAGCGTGCGCTCTGGTGAACGCCCCATTGCAGGCGACTTTCTGGCTCAGTTGGCGGCTTACACCCTTGGACAAAGGCGGCAGCAAACAACAAATATCCAAAATGTAGATTTCTAGAAGTCACGCGTGCGAGCTCCCCTTCAGGAAGGTCGTATCGGCAAATTGGTAGTGAGCCTAAAGAATATCTTTAAATTATTATAATTTCTTATAGTTAGCAGGGGTTTTTAGAAGCCTCCGACGGATCATGTATGCCGTTCTCGCGGGCTCGATGATGTGCATGAAACCTGGAATATACTACCGATATGATTGGATTTTTATGATCTTCGCGGGCTATTTCCGGGCCTTTCTCAAACTAAATCAACATCTTATAACCGCCTATGCAAGAGATTCCGAGTTTTTATGTTTCTATGGAGATTTTAAGTTGACAATAAAACGGGCGCCTATATGATGCTGGCGATTTTGTCAGAGTCTCAGATCTACTGAGCCTTTTGCCTACAAATGAGGAGCAAGAATTCATGAAGTCGATTATCACATTGAGCCTGCCCATTTTATTATCAGCGTGGTCAACAATTGCCGCTGCAGAGACTTGCCGAGTTATTGGCGCAATGCGAATTGATTCGCAGCAAGACCTTGACCGGGTACAAGATGTTTGTGAGGTCACTGAAAGTCTAGCCATCTTTGCAGACGGCGTGGAAAAGGTCGTGCTTCCTAACCTAAAAAGAGCCGGCTTGATCAATATCGAGTCCGACGGACTGAAAGCTCTTGCGATGCCTAAACTTGAGGTTGTCCGCGACCTTTATATTTCGGGAGCCGATTTGGAAGCTGCGGAATTTCCGTCGCTGACTGATGTTTCATCGAGACTAGTAATTCGTGAGCGCAACTTAAAATACCTAAACCTGCCAGAAGTTCGCCGTATCGGTCGACTCATTCTTCAGAGTTGCTTGAATCTCCAGTTCGTATTTGCTGACAAGCTATACGATGTGGGTTCGGCTCGGATTGAGGATAATCCTAGTTTAAATCCAGGTAGCGCAAGCGTCATCTCGGCCGTCACACGCAAACTCAGCGCCGAAGAGATGAGTTATGTAACAAATGCCCAAAGCCAAATATTACTGCTGAAGAGAAAACTCGTAGAGAATTCACTAGCACAGGCGCCGATCAGACCAACGGGTCATCCGACGCAGTTTGACTCATTTGGGTTGATCCGAAGTTATTACGAGTGGTACCCAGCCGAGTACCACGATTACTGGTATAGCATTGGTCCATGGGGATTCACCATGTTCTATCACCGCTGAGTGATAACGGTTTTAGCAATGTTTTATATTGAGCAAAATTAGACTGAAAAGACCTCTCCTGCGGAGAGGTCTTTTATCTATAGAAGCGTGAAGCTACGTCCTAATTAAAAACTGAATTGAAGCGAATAATGCTGAGTACTTTGAATGTAAAACTAGTGAATGGTCTTGGTGGCGACCCTGCAGTCTATGTGCAACCAAGTCAGTCCTCAGACTGCATTCTTTTTGATGCGGGATCACTGGAGGCACTTTCCAACAAGGAGCTGTTGAGGATAAGGGTTGTCGCGATTTCCCACACCCACCTTGATCACTTTGTTGGCTTTGATCGTCTAATACGCGTCAATGTTCCGCACTTTCGCACACTTGAAATCATCGGACCATCTGGCATCATTGCCCATGTCCGGAGCAAACTAAAAGCCTATACGTGGAATCTACTTGATGATGGGCAGCTCAATTTCGTCGTTCACGAAATCGATCCGTTGGGACATGCAACAGCGGCGAAGTTAACCAACGACAATCAATTTGAACCTATCCCCCTTAATCTTTACTCAACTGCATCAGTTGTTTCTGATCGCACCGTGGAAACCATTGTTAATTTGACAACTATGGGCGGTCTCAGCATTAGGGCGGTATGCGTCGATCACGGCACACCAGTCCTGGCATTTTGCTTGGAGATGCTTTCCTCCCATGTAGTCTCCAAAAATGCGTTTAACCAGTTAAAATTGACCCCCGGTCCGTGGATCAGCCAACTCCAAAAATTAGCGGTCCTCGGTAACCTGAACGGTCAGATTGATATCAACGGAACCAAATGGGACGCTCAGGATTTAGCGAATAAGATTCTACTGCCCAGGCCCGGAGAGAAATTGATGTATGTAACGGACATGATTTTCCGAGCTGACAATGTAGCGCGACTTGTGAATCTTGCAGCGGGCGGTGTTGACCTATTGATCTGTGAAAGTAATTATATTCACCATGATCGGGAAAAGGCTCACAAAAAGTTTCACCTGACATCCTATCAAGCTGCACTTCTTGCAACCGCGATTAATGCCAAGGCTCTGCAGGTTTTTCACATTTCAAACATCTACTCAGACAACTTCTCTATCGCCGAAGAGGAAGCCGCGCAATCACTGGCGGCATTGAAACTTTGCGACCTAAGGGAATTGAACTTGAGGCTATCAAAAGAATGCGCACAATTGCCTCAAACGGCTGTAAGTTTAGCGACTTGAGTAAGGCACTAGGCCCGCCTCACAGGCACCAAACCTAAACTAGACAAAACCTAATGCCGAAAGAGTCCTGCAACAGGTCGGTGGATCCAACCGATCTAAATAGACCCTTAGAAGGAAGGTATATCTATGCAGGCCAAGATCGAATATCTCGAACGAACCATCCTGGAGCTGGGAGCTCAGGTTTACAGAACAAAACACCAAGTTGACGAGTTAATGCGAATCAATGCGGGATACATGGAAGTCTTCGCCAGCCTAAAGAAGCTTCTGGACGATCGTGGCGTCATATCCGCGGATGATTTTGATGATGCCGTGGCGATTGATAAGATTATGAAGACCCAATCCGCAGCCCCCAGTGCAGACGCCCTAGGGGTCTTTGCTGATGAACTTAAAAAAGTGGTCAACTGATTTTAACTGCCGCATACGACAAGGGGCCCTTTTGGGCCCCTTTTTTTATTTTCTTCTTAACTTCTTAACTGCCAGTTTTATCGTCTAGTCCGTATTTTGATATTTTTGAAATCAAACTTGCGCGGCTCATGCCCAATTCTTTCGCCAGTCTAGAGCGATTGTAACGATGCTTAACAAGGCCCTCAGAAATCATCTGCTTTTCCACCTCTTCCATCGTGCCCTTCAAACTCCCAGCAAACTTGATGCCTGCTGACCCTGACTTCACGAGGTTAGTAATACGAGGACTGAGGAATTCGGCTGAGACCTCCTTATCATCGCCTGCGAGCACGCACAGCCTTTCAATTTCATTTTCAAGCTCTCGTACGTTTCCTGGCCACTCATAGTTCATCAAAATTTCCATGCAATCAGAGCTAATAACTTTTGGCTGCTTATTGGTGCCTTTTACATGGGACGCTAAAAAGTGGTCACAAAGGAGCTTAATATCATCACGTCGGTCCCGTAGCGGCGGAACCGTTACATTGATGACGTTTAGTCTGTAGTAAAGATCTTCACGAAAAGTGCCGTCTTTGACCATCTTCGCTAGATCACGATTGGTCGCAGCCACAACCCGGACATTTGATTTGCGCACCTGACTACTTCCTACGGGTGTGTAGGTACCATCTTGCAACACGCGAAGTAACTTGACTTGCATGGCCATTGAAGTCTCGCCAAGCTCGTCCATGAACAGAGTACCGCCGTCAGCCTCTTCAAATAGACCCTTTTTATCCTTCACAGCACCTGTAAATGAGCCTTTCACGTGACCAAACAGTTCACTCTCCAGCAAGTTCTCGTTGAATGCTCCGCAGTTCACTGGAATAAAGCGGGTTTTCTTGCGAAGACTATTGAAGTGAAGAGCTTTAGCAATCAACTCTTTACCGGTTCCATTTTCTCCCTGTACCAATATGGTGGCATCACTGTTAGCGACACGTTCTAACAATCGATACAAATTCTGCATCGGCGCAGACTTTCCAATCATGTTGTGAAAACCATAACGATTGGTGAGCTGGCTACGCAGCTCGTTGACCGTATCTTCTTGATCATTGATAGTTTTGTGAGTCATGACGATTTCCTCAACCACAAGATTCACAAGCTCTGTGAGATAATCCAGGTCTTTGGCCGACAACACCGGCAGCTCATCAACCCATGTGATCGCGTCGGTGCGCTTATCAGGGAATGCGCGTTCCATATATTGCTTGATAGCGATCTTCTGCTGAGCAGCCGACTCTTCCAGAACAAAGCCGTCCCCGAATACGGTACCAACAAATTGGCCATTCACCCTGATGGGTACGGAAACCGTTGAGAATCCAGCGTGGCAGGATGACACCTTCACACCTTTCGAGTTGGTCATGGATGCTGTTGTCGTTCGCGCTGTACCGCGGCAACCTTCAAATCCTTTAGCATTGGATGTAATGGCCGTGCAGATATGATTTAGAGGGTTGAAAAACTTACCGTCAGGAACGCCACGAAGCAGTCCCTTTTGGTCGGTGAAGTTTAATTGGATCTTCCACCATTTGCCGACGATTTCTCGCAGTTTTCGGATAACGTGGATTTTATCAAACTCATCCCACCTGACATGCTGCTCAGTCATTGCAAAGTTCTCCCTAGTCTTGCTCAATGAATCGGGCAAACCTTCGCCTGGTTCAAAGAGATATTTAGCCGTCGCAGAACGCGTTTCGTGCACACAAAGTGTCGTAAGCCCTGACACCTTGTATAACTATCGGCCGACATGAATAAAAACTTTACAGGCAGATTTATTTAATAAAATCAGTAAATTGAAGGAATAACTGAAGTCTTTCTGACATGTTACTTATTTAAACAAAGCGTCCGTTGACTAGACGCCGTCGAGCACCTGTACCCCAGACGGAACATTGAAAGCATCCGTTGGCAGGGCCCCGGTGGTCGGATCGAGGAATTTGAACTCTGAGATGTTTCGATTTTGGAATGTCATTTTAATTGCACTTACAAAGTAACTTTTTCCATCAATATTAATTTTGAGCTCTCTGATCGCACCAGGAGATTTGGGCTGCAACGTTAAACTGATCTCATTTCGGTCTTTCTGCGCCTGCTTAATGGAATACCGACTGAGCAGGGCATCAAAGTCCAGAACAAAATCAATCACCTCTTTTATCTCTCTGGCGCGTTCAGCTTGGGAATTGAAGCGAGTCGCGGTTTTTTCTCCGGGCTTAAAACTGATCAAACTGCGACCATCAAACAAAAGAATGTCTGCACTCGGCTTTTCGAACTCCCAGCGAAACTTTGCCGGTTTAGCGAAAACCGCCCGCCCGCTTGAAGTGGATGGTTTCTTTGGTCTAAGGTTACTTGTTCTAATTTGAGTAAAACGGACAGACAAGTTCTGACGCTGGTTCAGTTTGACCTGCAGCTCTCTTAGCTCGTCGGTACTTAAAGACTCGGCAGAAGCCGCTAGGGATGGGCCATCGGCGGCCGCTAGGACGAGCGCGATTAAACAGCTGGAAATAAAGATTGGGTCCCACTTCAAATAATTTCTCAGATTCTTAATTGTGGACAACATTTGCTTTCCCCTTTTTTCACCTGATTCCAATCTTTTGCGAACTCGTAATGTCTTCAATCGGCTTTTATTGTAAGCTAAAGGCAAGATTTTCGCATGGGGTTTTTATGGAACGTCGATGGATCAAACAATACCCGCCCACAGTTGCGCCCGATATATCTTTTGGAAATTTCACCTCCATTTCGGATTGTCTTGATCGTGCCATAATGAAATATTCGCGGCAGCCGGCGGCAACTTGCATGGGAACAACTGTTTCTTTTGGGGAGCTCCAGAATACAGTGACTCGATTTGCAAGTTTTTTGCAAAATTCATTGCAAATAAATAAGGGAGACCGTGTCGCAATTATGCTCCCTAATACCCTACAATTTCTTATCGCCGAATTAGCTGTGCTAAAGTGTGGTGGGGTCTGTGTTAATACCAATCCTCTTTATACGCCTCGTGAAATGCTACACCAGTTCTCGGACAGTGGAGTCAAAGCGATCGTTATACTCGATATGTTCGCCGATAAGCTTGCTGGCATCTTAAAGGATACGAAAATCGAGCACGTGGTTATTACCTCGATTGCAGATCAATTACCCAAGTGGAAAAGAATTCCCCTTCGACTTTTCCTGCAAGTCAAAAACATGATCCCACACTTTCCATTTCAATCCTGGTCTTTTAGCGATGCCATCGCAAAAGCAAACCCAACAAATTTTGCACCGCCCAAGATTGGCCTGGAAGATCTGGCCGTCCTTCAATACACCGGTGGTACTACAGGGGTATCTAAAGGAGCTATCCTCTCCCACAAGAACATTTTGGCTAACATGCTACAAATTCAGGAAGTCACAAAGCAGGCGCTGACGCCTGGGGGCGAAACCGTACTCACAGCTCTGCCCCTATACCATATCTTTGCGCTCAGCGTGAACTTCCTGGCGTTCTTAGCCGATGGCCATCATATTATTTTGATTCCAAAACCCATTCCGATTCAGAACACGGTCGACATATTCAAGCGCTATCAGATAAGCGTCATGACCGGAGTGAATACGCTATTTAACGCACTTAATAACAGTCGGAGTTTTCGTGAACTCGCGCCTAAAACCCTGCGCGTGGTTGTAGCAGGCGGCATGGCGCTTCAAGACCACGTCAATAAGACATTCCAAAGCATCACGGGTGTGCCTATCACTGAGGGCTATGGCCTAACGGAGGCATCCCCGGTAACGCACGTCAATCCAATCAGTACGAGCAATCCAGTCGGATCTATCGGCATTCCGCTGCCTTCAACTTTGGCGAAAATTGTCGATGAATCTGGAGCTGAGCGACTGCCAGGAGAAATTGGCGAGCTCATTGTGCAAGGTCCGCAGGTGATGCGCGGTTATTGGAATCGTGATGATGAGACAACCAAAGTTTTACGGGATGGATGGCTCTACACGGGAGACCTCGGTCGCATGGACGAACGCGGGTTCTTTTTTATCGTTGATCGCAAGAAGGACATGATCATAGTAAGCGGGTTTAATGTCTATCCCAATGAGATTGAAGGGGTATTGGGCCAACACCCGAAAGTGCTAGAAGTAGCCGTTATTGGTGTGCCGGACAAAAATAGTGGAGAGTCAGTGAAGGCGTTCGTTGTTCCGCGTGACAGATCACTGACCGTCGAGGAGCTGCGTGCACACTGTAAAGAAAACCTAACAGGCTATAAATGCCCCAGGAGTTTTGAATTCCGCGACGAGTTGCCGAAATCTAACATTGGTAAAATCCTCCGCCGAGAACTTCGTCAAACAGCCCCCAACACGTGACAAATGCAGCGATATTTAAGGCGAAAACCCCTTGGTACCAAGGCCCCTAAATTTGGGCTGCTATTGCCTGGGAAACTGGTAGAATTTACCCCAGATCTGACAACAAAATTTTTTGGGGACGCACCGCTCGTGCTTGCGTTTGCTTACAGATTTTTTTTAATTTGCCTATGGGTGCTTGCGCTCTTAGGGCAGCCCGCCATAGCCGCATCCATCCGGCCAAGTTTTTCTGCAGGCCTGATGGTTCCGCCTTCCTCGCAGTATTATCATTACGTTTTTGGGACGCAGGTTGATCTTGCTCGCGATTTTGATCGCTCGTTAATACGAGTGCAGTATTTACAGCGGCCAAAGTTCACAAGTCGTGGCTATACGGATCAAGATTTCTCGGGCTTGGTTTTACTCGGTCAAAGCATACTACAGCGAAAAAATATTGGGGTCACGACGCTAATCGGTGGCGGTTATGCTTGGGGATACGTCAAATCGGCCAATGATGGCTCAGACATGGACTCCTATAAGATACCGGGGCTGGCGGTGGCACTTGAGGGACGCTGGAGTATAGATTATCTTGATGTGCGATTTGCGCATCAAGTACTGATCGGTCACAGCACTAGCGAGCAGTTGAATGCTTATGTCGCTTGGCCATTTAACTGGTTTGTTCTGTCCTTCTCTCACCCCATCGAAATTTAAGGCAAGCCCATATGCAAAGAGCCCTCCATCGGTATCTCTTGGCCTTGCTGTTGAGCATGCCGCAGTTGGCGGTCGCGGCGCGCAAGGACTTCCACGAGATCTCGCTGCACGGCCTATCATTAGCGCCCAATGCCGGAGGACAAGAAGCTTACCGCGTTGAGGGCTATACCAAACCCAACGCGTGGCACGCTTTTTATAATCGCGCGCTTATTGTCGGCGAGTTGCCCCTAATGGGGGCTGGTTATAACTATAGAATGTCCGTCTGCGACGAGTCGTGCTTTTGGAGATTTTTTGCCCAAGTTGGCGGAGGACTTTCAAACGGCGGTCCTTATGGAGAAATTTCCTGGGGTACGATCATACCCTTGGTTCCTCTGTGGTTACCGGTATCCGCCCCCCGGTTCATTCCATCACTACGAATTGATATTACTTCGCAGTTTTATATTGCTAAAAACCGGATCATCACATGGAGTTACCCCATATGGGCAGGTGTTGCTTTAGCATTTTAATTGGCCTTCTTTTACCTGGCTTAGCATTGGCTTATCCAACACCGGTGGACGTCGATGGCTCTTTGCACAGGTGGCCTCTGACGGCTGAAAGTACTGAGGTTTTTTATGAAGTGATCGCAGCCGACGCAACGCTCGAGTCATTCCTGCAAGGAATTGTCGACGAATCTGCTGACATCTGGAGTCAAGTGGACGGTTCAATGCTTCAACTCAGCCCAGCTGGGGCGCTTCACCAAGCCCAGATTTCAATTTACTATGACAATTCCATAATAGGGGGTGCAACTGCCGCTGGGTACAGTATCTTTGATGACGTCCAGGATGGCGTACCACGGCATTGTACTATCCACATTGCCGCAGCACCCGACATGAATGCTGAGACACTCAGCAAAACGACACTTCACGAGATCGGTCACTGCATCGGTCTAGCACACAGTTTGATGCCTGAATCGATTATGAGTTATAACCTTGATCGCAATCAATTCGCCCTTTCCGTTGATGACCGTGCAGCATTGGCCCGCATTTATCCAAGTATTTCAGGCCATGCGGCCTTTGCTCCAGGCTGTAGTATTGGTGCGCCCGAGGCCCCGGTCAGGGCCGGAAACCGCCTAATATTCATGACTTTCCTTCTACTCCCCCTGATTTGGATGGCGCCGCGCTTTATCTTGAGAGTAATTGTCAGGAATTAGCTTGCAGCCGCCAGTTGCCTTTCATATAAGTACCCCGTCGTGGAGTCTAATTTCGCGAGGAACGCAGTGGTACATCAAGAGCCTTTACCCACTAATATTTCGAGCCTACCCAATGAGGATGCTCACGACTTGGTGCGTCGATCAAAGTCGGCTCTTGGTCAGTCAACGATCGTATTAGGGCACCATTACCAGCGCGACGAAGTTATTGATCACGCGGATGCGACAGGGGACAGCTTAAAACTCGCCAAGATTGCTCGTGACTGCGATGCGGAAAATATTATTTTTTGCGGCGTTCACTTTATGGCGGAGACAGCTGACATCTTAACAGCAGGTCAACGATTCGTCTGCTTGCCTGACCTTGGCGCCGGTTGTGATATGGCTGACATGGCCGAAGTGCGGGATGTCGCAGATGCCTGGAACCAGGCTCGTGAAATTGGCGCTGACAAAATTATCCCGGTCACCTACATCAACTCGTCGGCGGCAATCAAAGCTTTTGTCGGGCGCAATGGTGGTGTTATTTGCACGTCGTCCAATGCTAGATCTGTTTTGACATGGGCCCTTGAAACGGGGCGGCATGTTTTCTTTTTCCCTGATCAGCACCTGGGTCGAAACATTGCAAAAGACTTGGGCTTAAGTCCCTCGGCAGACATGCTACTTTGGGATCCTTTAAAACCCCTGGGTGGTCACCGCCCTGAAACGATTTTGTCCCGTAAAGTCTGGTTGTGGAAGGGGCACTGCCCCGTTCATGCTCTATTCACAGTCCAGCAAGTTCAGAAAATCAGGTCCGAGGAACCATCAACGAAAATTCTTGTGCATCCAGAGTGTGCTATGGAAATCGTGGATTTAGCGGATATGTCTGGTTCTACAGACTTCATCATCAAAACGGTCGGTGCTGCGCCAGCGGGGAGCCGCTGGGCGATTGGTACCGAAAAACATCTCGTCGAACGCTTGGCAAAACAACACCCCAATCAAGTGATCACGAGCCTGAATCCTTTTACGTGCTTGTGCGGCACCATGAATCGAATCAGCCTACACAACTTGGCTTGGGTTCTAAGTCGGTTGGCCTTTCAGGCCGAGAAAGTCAATCAAATTTCCGTTCCTGCAAATGTCGCTAACGACTCTTTGCTGGCACTTAATCGCATGTTTGAGCTCAGCTAAAGTCAAAGTTGGCGCTAATGAAGCAAGAAAGTACTTTTTACCTTGACCACTGCGGCACGACACCACTGTCCGCGGACGTCAAAAAGAAACTCCATGAACTCATCAGCGACGATACGTTTGGCAATCCATCAGCTTCTCACCATGTTCTTGGTCAGGCGGCCGAGACAATTATAAATGAATCACGTACAACCATCGCAAAATCCCTTGGCGCAAAGCCTGATGAGATTCTTTTCACTGGTAGCGCGACAGAGGCTAATAATCTTATTTTGTGGGGGCACGCCCTCAGGTTTCTCGGGCGAAGCCCAAGGATACTGTTTGGTGCCACGGAACACAAAAGCATCTACGAAGCTTGCATCGAAATTGGTGAGCGCGCTCTGGCAACTACAGAAAGCGTCGCGGTAACGGCTGATGGCGAAGCTGATCTTGATCACCTTGAAGCACGTCTTAAAGAAGGCCGTGGTCGACCCACTCTAGTAGCGCTTATGCACATAAATAATGAAATTCCAGTTCGTCACCCCGTCGAGTCTATCGCCAACCTTTGTCGGCAATACAATACGTCCTTTCACTGTGACGGCGTGCAAGGGTTTGTGCGTGAAGATCTCAACTTTGCCGATGGCCTTTATGGCAGTTATGTCTTATCACCACACAAGATATACGGCCCCAAAGGTATTGGGGTGCTTGTCCTCGGAAAACATGGGCTCGCACCACGCATCAAAGCGCCCTATTGTGGTGGCGATCAGGAATTTGGAATTCGCCCAGGCACTCATAACACCCTCGCAATCGCCGCGGCGGCTACAGCCATAACGTCACATAAGACATTACGAAGTGGGCGGGTTAGCAATATGCGTAGCTGCGCCGATGCATTCTCAGAGACACTGTTAGCGAAGTCACCGGCAGTGCGACTGACACTTCCAGTTCGCGCAGAAGCGGCCGGCATTGTAAATTTCTACGTTCAGGGTCTTGACGCCCCAACTTTATTGGCCAAAATACCCCAACTCTGTATCAATCGGGGCTCTTCTTGCCTAGGGGCAAACGGTGAAAAATATAGCCATGTTCCTAAGGCTTTGGGTCTACCGGTTGAAATTCAAGCAAACGTGTTACGTGCAAGTTTTGGTGAAATGAATTCCCCTGAGAGCTCCCGTC
>JBAXLR010000022.1:0-24547 GCA_037134655.1 bacterium
TTCTGGTTACTGGGTGTAAATGGTTGCCGGCTGAATCAGCAGTTCTTTCGCCGTCACAATGATTTTATTGTGCTTTGTGGGCTACAGCTTTAAGACGAGTCCCAATGGTTTTTGCGAGGTTTTTTATGGAGCTATGGCTTGTCAGTGACTTTGTGCTGCCTAGTGAGCCGGTAGCAGTTTCTGTGCCATTGGTAATGCTATAAGTGGGAGCCCTAGTAGGATTTGTATAAGTTACGTCGCCCGTCCAGTTATTGAATGTTGCCTTCATTTTTCCTGATTTAAACCAGACGTTATCGGAACCACTTGAACTAACAAGACTGCTCGTTTCAAGTTGAGTAAAATCTTCGGCGCCTTCGTCTGGATCTGAAGTGCCATTAACTTTGTAAATGCTATCCAAATCTCTGTTCGTGAAAAGGCAGCCGTCTGCGTGTTTTAAATCGCTGCCATCGATAGTGCTCGTGCATGGCTGACCTTCGGCCGTAGCATGACCTATAAATAGTTGCTTTTCGTAGTTAAATTTTGTGCCTGCTGTAGCCGCTAAGGTTATTTTTATTTGCAGCAAAGTGTCTATTTTTGTGCTGGAAGTACACACAGCCTCTTGAGATAGGGCGAGTTCTCCGTAAGTTTTACCATCAAAACTTGAAAAATCTTGATTGTCACAACCCCATTGAAATGCGATGCGCAGTGTCGACGGCGCAGCAGTGATGTTTGAGGGAAACAATTCCTGTGCACATGCTGTGATATCTGCTTCCGCGCCCATGCCGATATAAGAACCGAAGGATTTTAGGGGGATACTATTCATGATGCTTGAAATGCAGTCTTCCGATTTGATTTGAACCCTTGAGTGGCTGCCGTCATCATAGAAATCTTTTTCGTTTCTTATTGTTGTTTCCGCTTCGGCTTTTGTGAGTGTGTTAACTTTTGAGCCTTTTGTTAACTCGGCTGTGGTTAAGAAAGAATCAGGGGGCAGAAGCGTCAGCTTGGCGGCTTCTGTTTCTTTTTCTTTTTCTAATTCTAATTTTTTTCCGCAAGTGGAGAGGGTGGTTGAAAGCAGTGCCGCTAAAACTGTAGTCAATTGAGTCCTCATGACGTTAGTCCCTTTTTGCGAAGTAATTTAGGATTGGTGTGGCATTAAGTGTATCACTAATTCCAGCCGAGCTAGATATATAGCCGAAAGGTCGAATGCCGACTGAAGACCGGTGTTATAATTATCGGTAAATTGTCGAATTGATCGTCTTGAATATAGATTAGACTCTAACCATGTGACTAACCATAACCAAGCGTCTAAATTTTCTAAAATAAAACACGGGGCAAGGGATTTGGCCATTGGGCCAAGGTCGGCTAAAATTAACAGATTAGCGAAAAACAGCTGTTTTTATTGGGGAGCAAAACTATGAATCGTTACGTTATCCTTTCGGGCGCTTGTTTGGCCTCTGTATTGCTCATGGGTAACGGTCAACAGCGGATGCCTGTCACAGTGGTGCCTTCAAGCTTTGTGGAAGATTTTTCGCAGCAGGGACACGGTTTATTGTTTCAGGAGAATAGTGTCTCAATCATGCGTCGCGACGAGGCAGTTGACGCAGATTTTAATGATCTTTATGTGGTGCGGATGCCAGGCAAAAGCGCTCCTCCGTTTTTTGCGGAACGCTTAGGTGAGGTCCTTCACTTTGAGCCTGGGCAGTTCGCGTTGATGCGGATTGAGGAGCTTTACAAGGTCGAGACGTTATCTCATCTCATGCACCACGAAGGTATCGCTTGCGGCGCTCTCATGCGTTTAAATGGTGACGTTATGATTCCTGATATTCCGGAGGGTGCCGGTGAACCGTTGGTGCCTGTATCAGAGGCTCTCTCACATGTCCCAACGATGGTGGAGAAAGTTTCCAGCGAAAGAATTCGCTCGATGATCCAGGACTTAAGCACGATCAATACCCGGTTTCATTCGTCCACCACCGGTCAACAGATGCCAAGCATTTTGAAAGCAAAATATGAGGAATTGGCCCGCGGTAGAGACGATGTCACCGTGGAGCTTTTTGACCACGGCGGAAGGACCCCACAAGATAGCGTCGTGGTAAGAATTCGTGGGACGTCACGGCCGGATGAGATTGTGGTGCTCGGTAGCCATATTGATAGTGTGAACTGGTCGGATGGCTCTTCTTCCCGCTCACCTGGTGCTGATGACAACGCAAGTGGGACGTCAACGAACTTCGAAATTTTTAGAGTTCTTATGGAATCCGGAGCAAGGCCGGAAAGAACGATCGAAATTCATGGATACGCGGCCGAGGAAATTGGCTTAGTTGGCAGCCAGGATATGGCGCAGAAATATAAAGCAGCTGGCAAGAATGTAGTCACCATGGTTCAGCACGATATGAATCTCTACAAGGCTCCGGGTGCTCCCGACAAGATCTGGTTTGTAACAAACAATACGATGGATCAGTTCAATAGCGCATTAGGTTCGTTAGTTGATCAGTATGTGGGCGTGCAATGGGGCAAAAAAAGTTTATCCGGTGGTGATAGTGATCATACCTCGTGGCGACGTCAGGGCTTTGTAACATCATTTCCTTTTGAGGATCCGTCCGGCTACAACCGACAAATTCACACCAGCCGCGACTCACTTGAAACAGCCAGCGCGATGACACAAGCTGCTGCGTTCGCAAAACTTGGTTTGGCTTATTTGGCGCACTACGCTGGAATTTAAGGGCGATCGATCGTGCAGCCATCACAAGGTTCGTTGGGCACATCATCTGAATCCAGAAGGCGGGTCATCCACGCGCTAAACGGCATTCCATTTGGCGCATCACTGGTCTGTGCGAAAAAAGACTCATAGGGAAGAATGCAGTGCGCGTCCCATGGGGCTATAAAGTAGCGAAAGCTAGCCGAGCGTTCAGCTGCCGATTCGACTGATTTGCGCATTAAATCTGTCCACGAGAAAAGATTGCCGCCCATTAATTGAAAAAACCAGCGTTGCAGAACGTCATTGATGGAGTTGTATTCCGCCAGTTGTATTTCTGGGTGTGCCGTAGCCACGGAAGTGTACATCTCATCAAGGCTCAGCTGATATAAGTCTGTTTCAGCGGGGTTGAGTCCAGGGATCCACCAAGGAGCTGATTTTTCGATTTGCCAGTTTCGCATCCCACCTTGCCGAAATTGCGGCGTCAAAACCCCTGCGCCACTGTCCGAGAACTGAATCAATTTGGCATTTGCGGCTAGTCGACGAATATAGGGAGTCCACCATATGGAGGCGTATGCCCCTGCAGAGCAGCCGGTAATAAAAACCTCTCTTGGGTTGATATTTGGCTGAGAAAACACAAAATCAAGTGAACTACGAGCATTGATGGCGCCACGATGGTGAATGGTGAAAGGTGATCCATCCGCATTTCGGTAGGATTGATCGGATTCACCCCAATGCACATCACCCGTGCAATAAGGCAATAACACATGAGTATCATCACGGAAGGGGTTGTCCCTGCGGGTGCGGTCGTAAATGCCTGATGCTTCCGGGAGCCATTGGCCAATAATATCTGGTACTGATTTGGTATAATTAATGGCGTCAGGCCTGCAGGTTTCATCATCCCAGCAAGCTCCGCCGCCCATGAAATCAATGACGACCCGTCCAGAGGAGCCTCGGTTCATAAATATGCTGTAGCTTGAGCCGTCTGCGCATTTTGTTTCACCATTTAGATTGATTTGCTCCCAACCAGCCGTATCTGCACCTTGTAGCGAGGCCGGAACGGCTAGTGACAAGGTCGTTATCGTGGATAAAATATTTTTTCGTATCGACGACTGATTCGCATAGCTATGGGCGAAATATTTTAGCATCGCAGTGACCGTGACTTTCATTGGGCTGATTTTAAGAAACTCTTATTGCTATCTTGCGGCTTGCAGAGGGTATGTGTCAATTTACAAGGCTATTTATTCGGCAGTCTCGTTTTTTAAGCGCCCGCAAGGCGCTTTCTTTTTGTCCCTACGACGGCCCAGGTGAGGAGATACCGTAAGGAATTTAAAGGTGCTAAACTATTGAGAAATGCTTGCTTAATGGGGGACTAATCCCTTGGCGAAGTTAATGGCGGACCATGTTAACAGAAGCTGAACGCAAATTATTAGAAGAGGAAGAGGAGCTCCTTCGCAGGGTGCTTGATGGCCTGCGTATAGCTCGAGGCAAGTCTCGCCTTGACTTACATGATGTTGGTACGCGTCTTACACAGCTACGAGAAGAGGCGGCAACGGCTCGCGCCGAGGATTTGCCAGCTTTATTTGATCAGATGAATAGCCAACGCGCCCTGATTGAACAAGTGCAGTTTGATGAGCTTCCTGACGCAAGATCGCCTTATTTTGCCCATATGCAGCTTGATGAGAATGGCCGCAGTAAAGATATCCTATTGGGCTACAAGAGCTTTTTGGATGTGGGAGAAGCGCCCGTTAATGACTGGCGAAACGCTCCCATTGCATCCGTATTCTTCAACTATCGCCAAGGCGAGGAGTATGAGGCTGAATTACCGGGTCGGATCGCACGCGGCATCTTTAAAAAACGGCATCTTTTAACCATTAAAGATGGGGTCTTGGTATTTGTTGGCACCCCCGAAAAATCCTACCGCAAAGATAAAGACGGCGTCTGGCAACTTGATGAGGGAGCCAGGGCGCCGCGGTTATCAGGCGGAAGTGGAGCAGCAAGCCGAGGATTCACGCTAGGCACTGGCCAAAGTGGTAGACCTTCACCGGAAGTTTCAGCCCTGCTGGACTCTCAACAATATTCTGCTCTTTCAAGTCATGAAGATGATCCAGTGCTCATTTTGGGTGGTGCGGGGTGCGGCAAAACTACGGTCGCATTGCATCGACTGGCGACACTTAATTATCGTGATCGGCAACGTTTTGCCCAGCATCGAATGGCGGTCATCGTGCCTGATGAGGGGCTCGTGCGTTTAAGTCGTAAACTTTTAGATAGTTTAGGACTCAACCGCGTGCTTGTGAGTTCATTTGATAAATTTTTCCCTGAGCGTGTTTTTAAACTAATTCGTCGACTGCCACATAAAATATGCGACAACGCGCCCAGTGCGGTCACCTATTTTAAACGTCATCCGGCGCTAAGACCTGTCTTGAAAGAATTTATTGAGTTGCAGGCACGAGAATTTGCTCATGAAATCAAAGCAAAAATACCTGATGGCGAGGAGTCAGCGAAGATTCTTACTGAGGATGTGGACCTGCCATTGGCTCGTCGGCTCCACAAGGCTCGCAAAGCTTACGAAAAAGGAATGGACCCAAGTGTGTCACGAGCTGACATTAAATTATTTCCAGATCTAGAAAAGAGACTATCGGATATCGCAAAAGACCGTATCGACTTTTTTATGAATAAAAATTTACTTCGACGAGTTGTGGAGTTGTCCAATGGTCAGATCCCAAGGTTCGCTGCGGAGACAGTCTATAAACATAGTAGTGATCAGTTCGCAGATCCAGCCGCTAAGCGCTATGCCGGTGTTGACCTGGATAAACTCGAAACGGTTGACGGCGGCAGTCTGGCAGACGAGTTTATTGATGATATCGCACAAACTATTGACCCAGAAGACTTCGCGATTGTTTATGAGTTGCGGCGACTAAAGTTTGGCATCAAAAGGGGAGACGAGGAGGGCTTACACCAGTTCTCGCATATTTTAATTGATGAAGCACAGGATTTGGCGCCAATTGAATTGGCGGCACTTGGCGCTGCGTTAACCAGAGAGGGTTCTGTAACGATTGCTGGCGACAGTGCCCAGCAGATTGATCCTTCCACGACCTTTGATTCATGGGACGCGGTATTAGATCAGATTGGCGTGCCGAGGGTTCAGGCGCAACATCTGACCACAACGTACCGTTCACCGCGGCCGGTGGCTGAATTTGCCCATGCGATCCTTGGGAAGTATGCACCTCGTGAGATGCCCAAAGCGATTAAGGACGGTGTCCCAGTAACTGTGACTTTATGTCCCAACGAGGGGCATTTGATGTTAACTCTGGCTGATACTTTGAGTGACTTAATGGTGGCCGAGCCTTTGGCATCGGTAGCCGTCATCACTCGTACGGCAGAGCACTCTTTGCGGATATTCAAGATGCTCAGTGACGTCCCTAAGGCTAGAATTGTCGAAGACGGGGCGTTTGATTTTCGCCCGGGCGTCGATGTCGTTGAAGTTAGCCAGGTGAAAGGGCTTGAATTTGATTATGTAGTGATACCTGATGCCACGCCAAACGCCTATCCAGACACTCCAGAAGCTCGCAGATTATTTCACGTGGCCTGTACTCGAACCATTCACCAGCTTTGGGTTATGTCCATAGCCCTGATGTCGCCAATCGTGCCAAAATCATCTAAAGATTGACGCCGTTCTCAGTACATAGCGCTCGGTTGAGTTTTTATTTAATTCGTGCGGTTGTAAAGCTTCCCACACTGACATTCCCAGCCCTGTCGATGGCACACAGACGGAAGGCATGAGTGGTGCTGGCAGCAAGATTTGTCGCAGTTGCCTCTAAAAATCCTGGCGTCACCGGAACATTGATCCCATCGGCGCAGTAGATTTTTGGAGCAGAAAACCCAACTTTGTAAACCAATTTGTAGCCAGCGATGCCATTTGGATCGGAGGCAGCGGTCCAAGTTATTTTGGCGCTATTTTGCAGCGGTTGAATACTCATTAGCCTTGTAATAGGGGCTGATGAATCAACAATAATGTCGTCTTTCACTGGAGTTGTATTTTTATTGCCAAGCTTATCCTCAAACCATGCAAAGATGGTTCTAGGGCCTTGCCCGAAGGTTAGGCTAATGGTTTTTGTCGGCACAAAGTTTTCCCAAGTGCGGCAGGTGCTACTAGTGCTCAGACACATTTTCGCGACACCGCTGGCGTCAGTTGCCTGAATGGCCAAAGTGACAGAGGATGAACGGGTGAACGGGGCATTGTTGTTGATGCTCAAGGTCCCTGTCGGGGGAAGCTTGTCCAGTTCCACAACTGTAAACGATGCCGTGGCCCCAGTTGATTGGAGCTTAGCAGAATTTTCGGCGCAAACGCGGTAATAATAGGTTGCTGGGGCCAGTGGTCCATGGCTTTTAGACGTTCCAAAGTCACTATAAATAACCGACCCATCGGAACATGAGGCAGGAGTTTGGGTGGTGGAATAAACCACAACGTATTTTTGTACGGGTGATATGACATCAGTAAAGCCGCTCCAAGTTAGATCTACATGCTGGGCGATACTCGATAATTTAGTGGATAACGTGCCGTCTGATGGCGGCGTCGTGTCAAGAATAATGGATTTTGTAAGTGGTTGATTGGTGTTGGTCGTATTCCCGATCTTATCGCGCAGCAGCACATACACAGTTTTTGCGCCGTCTCCCTCTGATAATTGCCATTTTGGCATGCTATCGAAGGGAATGAATTCGCTGCAGGTTGACGAATTTGAAATGCACATGGTGTCCATGCCGTTAATGTCTTTGACATCTAAAAGCAGTTGAACATCGCGGATCGTGGTGTATTGGGTGCCCATGTTTCCGTTGATGACCAATGATCCATTTGGAGATTCAGTGTCAGGTGGCTGGATTACTTTGAGGCTGACTTTTGATCCATCTCCAGTCATGGAGACAGTGCCTGATCGCTCTGTCGTCAGTGGCTTTTGAAGGCTTAGGGTGAATTTTCCGCTACCTTGCCCACTAGTTGAAGTCGTGATTCCGATCCAATTGGTGTCCGATACGATGTTCCATTTGCAGTTCGATCCGGTTGTAAAAGAAACTTCAACCGTGGCGTCCAATGTTTTTATTTCGGTCGGTAAGACAAATTGGCATTGGGGGCCTAGGGCGGCGGCGAGATCAAGACGCGGTATGCTCGTGTTAGGGAATTTCGGAAGTGGGACTCGTTTTCCGGTGGAGGTTAAGCGTTCTTGAATTTGATTTACGTTTTCATTGGGAAAAGCTGATTTTAAAACAGCGATAGAGCCAGCGACGTGTGGAGTCGCCTGGCTAGTCCCCGTCATGGTAATTCCAGCAGCAACGATTTTTACGCCTGGAGCAGCTATTTTAAGGTCACTGGATGTACAGCTAAAACAGGTGATCTTGTCAGCCGCAGAGACATCCTTTGTACTACAGCCCCAGTCGACTGTGCCGATGTTGCTATCGTAGACTGCGCCCACTGATAAGGCATAGGGAGAACAAGCCGGATAATCCAGCGTGGTGGAGCCACTGTTGCCGGAAGCTACCGCAGACAAAATGCCTGCATTGCGCGCTGATGCTATAGCTGCCGCCATACTGCCTGTGGTGCAGTTGTTAAATCCAGAACTTCCCAAGCTCATATTCATTGCGGCAATGTTGTACTTTGATTTGTTTGCAATGACCCAGTTAATGGCATTAACAATATCGGACGTGTAAGCGCCTTCACCATCAAACACATCCAGGCCGATCACCTTTGTACCAGGTGCAACCATAGCAACAATACCTGCCACGTTGGTGCCGTGAAGAGAACTGTCATCGAGGGTATTATCAGTTCTGGCAAAGTCTTGAACGTGAATGACCCGGCAGGTATCCGCCGGGGTTGCTGGGCCGGTACAAGGACCAAACGCTGCTCGTTTATAGTCAAGCCCAGTATCAAGGACGGCGACTGCCGTTCCTGTGCCATTGAAGCCGGTCTGCATGGCTTCCGTATGTTTAATCAGATTTAGATTTGCGGTTGCTTTGTATTTGAATTGAACGTCTTCAGATATACTTTGAACGTTCTGATCGTTTGCGATTGCGAGCAAATCTTTTAGGCTGCTGACGGATATTTTAATAATCGGAAGATGGCTATAAACGTCTTCTGATTTTACATTTTTGCTCTGTGCGGTGGATATTATGGATTGCTTAAGTTCGTTATACTTGGATGCGCGGGCCGCAATCGCATCGTCAGAATCCGAATCTATCATGTCGTCATTGAGACCCATAACTTCAGCGTCATGTTTTAAAACAACCAACAGCCGCTGTTCTTGCCCAGCCCGCAGCGCACTTACAACGGCACCAGCTGGGCGATCTAATTTATAATTAGTCTGCCAGGGTGACGAGCTTGGATTACGTCGTTGTGCACAGCTGTTATTTATGAGAACTGCCGTCGCAAAAGTCGAAATTAGAATTAGTCCTGTTCGCATTTATTACCTGCCGAGGATAAACTTAGGAAATTTTCCGGAGACATATGTTCTTCTTAGTGTTGCGGCAATGATTGGAATCATGAAGACCCAGTAGAGCAGGGGTCCTGGCCCAGACTTCTTGGTGTCTCCCAGAATGGTTCCGCAACCCACAAGTTCTTTTGGTTGATCAGCGTCGTACGCAGGGTCTGGATACAGGTAGATCGCTCCTGCCTTATCATCGGGGCTCAGTCGGTGGCTACGCCCTCCGCGAGAGTAGCTCATAATTGCGCCGTAATTACTGTGCGGGTGCCCCAGCCCAACGCAGTGCCCAAGCTCGTGCGTCAGTGTTTCCAGGAGAGAAAGCGTGCTTGTTTTCACGTCGTTGATCACGATGTCACAATCCTTAATTGTATTGGACTCTGAATCAACATTAGGTGCAGCGTAAGCTGCAACGGAAGCGCTGGCGGCCTTTTGGACGACGATGTAATTTTTCTCGTCCATATTATCCGGAGTCAGCTCACCGGTGGTGGTTTCCAGAGCAAAACGTAAATATGACCCACGAATGGCGTTCCATTGATCGATGGCTTCTTGGATTAATATTGGGGTCAGATCAGCGTCGGAGTGGTTGGCATAGGCACCATCTTTAAATTTTTCTTTGTCGCGAAGTTTGGGCGCTTTACCGTCTGTCGACCAAGTAAAAGTGATGGTTGGCGCCTCTACCGTAGCAGGCAGGCGAGACTCTTTTTTCCCAAGCAAGACGAAACTTGTGAGAAATGGTGTAATACCGATTGTCAAAAGGAACGCTCTCATTCGGTCCTCCTAAAATACATATCCTAAACCTGCACGAATTGCGTAAGGACTAATGAGCCCGGTGCCAGTCACGCCCAAGGCTTGCTTGTATTCAATACCGTAGCGAAACGAACCATCTGACTCCCAACCAAAAGCAGTGTAGGGTCCGATACCAACACCGTTGGCGCTGATCACGAGGCCGCCGCCCATTGATACATAGCAATTACCGAAGTCCTGCCTCTTGCCAAGCAGTAAACCTGGCACGATGGAGAAACTAGTTTCCCAGTTAGATTCTGACGTGTGAGACAGTTCAATATCCACAGCACTAGGTGGGAGTCCTAAGGGATTTGCCCCGCCGGTGCCAAGTGACGGAGGACCAAACCGAAGCATCCAAAGCCCGGCAAAGGCTTGATCGTTATGAAAAATCGCGAACAGAATGCTCAAAAGCAGGCAAAATCTTTGCAGTTGCTGGCACTTTGCGAAGTTTTGATGTGAAGGCATTGAGCTTCCTACAAAGTAATGGTGGCCGTGAGCCCGAGGATTTGCTTGCGGCCTGTTACGAGTAACAGAATCGCCTCGCCAGCGGCAAACAGGTGTGAGTCCCAACTTCCCGTTATTGTTATATTTTTGGTTTTAAACACGTCGTAATGCATGCCCAACATCAAACCAAAATTGGTGCTGGTGAACGAAGACGACTCAGAGGGGGAGTCGCTGTATTTCACTGCGGTATGCTCGGCCAATGAACTAAAGCCAATGGCTGAACGCAAACTTTTAGAGCCAGAGAAATCAAAACGCTTACCAACTGAGATTATTCCAGCGGTCTCGGTTACAGGGCCGTAGGAGCGTCCCCAAACATAAGTCTTGGTCCACCAGTTGTTAGCGAATGCTGCCGCAAGGATCGCGGCACTTCGACCTCTGTCATCGCCTTCTTCGAGGGCGCCGATCCCAGCGGAAATCTCAACAGCTGGACAGCGGGTCTCCCCTACCAGGGGTGCGCATATTAAAAACAGGACAGCGATCTGGCGCGTCGTCTTAAACAAAAAAAATTTTTGTAAAGTTTTAATCATTACAGACGCCTTTAGGGTGTGGGCTATTCAATATTTTACAGTAATTTAGCTTGGGTCCCTAATGAGCACGCTGGCTCTCTTGAGAGCTTGGTACAAGCAGGGTGCTTTTGGAGCTCAATAGGTGAGAATAACTGCCATAGAAGACGAGAATTATGTTAAAATCAAAAAGAATGTGTCCGGACTTTGTTAATAATTTTCAAAGGCGGCTCTGATAGTCTAGTGGCTAAGCTCCTTTAGGCGCAGGGGTATGGCAGATTTTTGTTTGTGGGTAAAGTGAGAGCTATTACTTTTGGCGGATAAGCGAATGCATAAGATCTATGGAACGATTTTTTTTGAGCGAGTTTGGGGCCATTACATGTGGTCGTCTTTACTAGCAATCAGTTGTTTGGTGTTTTCGATCGAGGCTTTAGCTGAAGTCAACTTCGAAAATTATGATGACGACGGAGTGACCGAGGACTTTGATGCCGCGGATCAGGGAGAATCGTCCGAGATGCCTGAAATCGAGGCCGATCAAGATGATCTCCGCCAGGACAGGAAAAATGGTCTCGGCCTTTCGGTGGGAGAAGTCTTGCCATACACGACTTTGTTAGTTGAATATCATCGTAATCTCGACGCAATGACCACAGTGTTTTTTGCCTGTGGACAAGGTGCCTTCAACTCGAGTTTACAAGAGGAAGGGGAAGTTCTTGCAATCAATAAGGTGTCTTCTCTCGCTAGCGAGATTGGCTATACAAAATGGATCTCTCAAACCTTTCCCGTCGCCCTATCTGGACTCGTGAGCATGACCAGGGCCAACGGCAGTCTCGTCGGTGTAGACTCGGCAAAAGGCCGACACCGTATTGACAGCCTGGGCCTGGGTGGTGATGTCCGAGTTCAAACCTTTTTCGAGAACGGATTTTGGCTGAAGTGGTCTCTCATTTCTCTAAGATACTTACGTGTGATTGCGGAGTCTCACTCTAGTTTCTCCAAATCTCAACTCGCGACCTCGCGCGACAGATTTTCTGGGTTTAAAATACTTGGGATCACGAATATTACCGTCGGCTATTCGTGGTAAATCTACCTTCGTGGTTTGCCTGGTTTGGGCGCCGGTGGTTCAGCGTTGATGGGGTCTTCCGGCCAGGGATGACGCGGATACTTTCGTTGATATTCGTTTCGGATGGTTTTATAGGCGCCTTGCCAAAAACTAGCGAGATCCGTGGTCACTTGCAAGGCGCGCATATTGGGCGCAAGTAGGTGTACTGTAAGCGAAAGAGTGCCATTAAGGATGGTTGGGGTCTTTGATTGACCAAAAAAATTCTGAAGTCTTGCTTCAACCCAGGGCTGGGAGTCAGATGGATAGTTGACTTGAACTTTGTGATTGCGACCGATCGTAATATGGGTCGGGGCTACCTTTTGTAAATATTGAAATTCCTCTTCGCCCACACAAAAACGCAGCCATTCTTCTAGACTATGACGTTTGACATCGTCCAAGGAGGCAGCAGTGTCACAAATAAATGCAATTAATAAATCCATCAACTCTTGTTTGTCCCAACAGTGATCAACTAACTGCTTGTCGAAGGCAAGCTTCTGTCTTGTGATGTATGAATCGAAATATTCACTGTTATCAAAAGGTTTTGGCCACTGCTGGCGTAGTGTCTTTGTAAGTTGTTCGCCTTTGTCAAAAGTAGTTTGATTGATGTCTTGTTCATCCGTGTTTAAGATTGTTTCGGCGACGGTTAGAATTCCGTAACGTGTTTTTTTGACGTGCCGCGCTTTGCCAATGCTGCTATCCCAGTTTGCTGTCGTCTCGGTAATTAAAAATGACGCAGGGGCATGGGAAAAGTCGCTGGGATTGATCATGCTGGCTTGTGACACAACAATTTTTGGAGTGCTTGACTGGGTTCCGGCTGATGCGAGACTACCAGTTGAGCGAGACGAACTTGCGTCGATGGCTATGAGCCATTGACCGTGAGCTGCAGCGCTATCAGCTGTGATTAAGAGATCACCTCCGGTACAAATGGTTCCATCAACATAGTTTGAATTCCCAGTTCGGCGTCGGGTCAGAACTACGCGGTCAGGAAATGCCTTAAGAAGTGGTTTGCTTAAATCCATCTCGTGTGGAGGGTTGCAGGCGCTCAGTGGCGTCAGTTTTTTTTGATCGAGATATCTGGCGATCTGTACTGCTGTTTTTTCTACGTTGGCAAAAGCTCCCGGTTTGGCTCTTAAAGTTTCAAACATGGCTAATAAATCACAGCCCAAATGGGAGTTGTCACCTAAATTTGATGGTGCGTCTCCGGGTGACGCAAGGAGGGCGGTTAGCCATGGCGCCTCCGCAGCAAGGCCATGTTCGACGCAAGCAGCAGCGAATCTAGCTAACCTTGGGTGCAAAGGCATTCGTGCGACATCCGGGCGGAGTAATTGCAGATCTTGGTCAATAATCTGTAGCAATTGAAGGAGCCGGCGAGCTTCTTCCCATTGTTTGGGGTCAGGATGATTGGGCCAGGGCAATTTCTCAGCTTGCAGTGGCTGGCCCAGTTGATGGCTTAGCCAAATCAGAGCCATGTAAGTTTGAGCAAGATCGAGTCGGAGTATTTCGGGCGTGTCAACGTCAGGGCGAGAAGCTTCGTCATGCTTTGAAAATAGACGCACTGCCATTCCAGCAGCAGTTCTTCCTGCGCGACCGCTTCGTTGAATAATGGACGCTTTGCTGATGGGACGAGTCTCCAGCATACTCAGGCCTGTGAACGCGTTGAATGCTGGAACTTTTGCGATTCCTGTATCCACCACGGCGGTGACATTTGGAATTGTGATCGAGGATTCAGCGATATTTGTGGCTAAGACAATTTTCCGCTTCTCAGTATTTTGAAATGCAAGTTCTTGGGTTTTCTTGTCAAGCGTGCCTCTGAGCTCAAGTAGAACCCAATTATCTTGATTGATTGAATGCTCTAAACTTCGTCTCGTTTTGAGTATCTCGGCCGTTCCAGGCAGAAAAACCAGGATATGACCAACATGGGATGGGTCTTTAATCAAAGCGATCGTTGCGGCGGCGGCTCGTTCGTGGATTGGTCGGCTTGTATCAATCAGGTCATGTTTCACGACCACCGGAAATAGGGGGAGATCCAGCTCCAGAACTTTGGCTGTTGGCATTTTATTTGCGACAGTCATAACGTCGAGTGTTGCCGACATGACAATGATGCGAAGATCCTTGCGAGTTGTGGATTGTAGATGCTTACACAGTGCAAAAGCCACATCAGTCTGCTGGTGGCGTTCATGAAATTCATCTAAGATGACGCACTCCACACCTGTCAGATTTGGATTTTGGCTGAGACGGGACAAAAACATGCCTTCAGTCAGGAATAAAATTCTAGTTTTGTCCGAGAACTCACGCTCAAAGCGCATCTGCCAGCCCACGGTTTGCCCGGCAGCTTCATTTAGCTCGCTGGCAACTCTCAAAGCACTCATGCGAGCAGCTATTCGCCTCGGCTCTAGGACCCAAATTTGACCTTTCACGCTATTGAGTAAGGCGGGTGGAACACGGGTGGTCTTTCCGCTGCCGGGGCTTGATTTAAGAATGATGTCATGACCCGCCGCTATGGACGATTGGATCTCAGGAATGATGGTATCGATGGGTAGTGATGGTAATTTTGTCGGCATTACACTGCGTGAAAAGATAAGAGTGGACTGTTTTGCGCCCTCAGTAGGGTATCATTTTTGACGATTCTTCGGCAAACTATCTTCAAGGTTCCTGGTGACGATATTAGATTTGAGTGGACTTCCATGGCTGGTCAAAAAATTCTTTTGGTAGACGATGATGCGGACTTACGTCTCTTGCTCGAGAGCGCGCTACGTATATTGAAGTACGAAATTGAGGGCGTTGACGGCGGTCTCGCGGCGATTAACCGGGCCAATCAAGAGAAATTTGCGTTGATTTTCATGGATTGGCATATGCCCGATTTGGACGGATTTGAGGCTTCAAGGCGAATTTGGCAGCAGTCGAGTTTAAATCGAGATACCAAGATCATTGTTTTTACCTCATCCGATACTCCCGGTGAGGTTGCGCAGTGCCTTGAGCATGGATTTGCTGATGTGCTGAGTAAATCATTCGAAATGCAAAGACTTGTGGAGTTAATGGCAAAGCATTCTCCTGAGGGTTAAATCAGTATTACAGAGCGCAATTACTGTCTTGATGAACTGTTTAGCTGAGCCCTTGCTTTGGAAAGCTCCATCCTGGTCGCTGCAATGCGATCTTCCAGGTAGTCAAGACCACTTTCGCCACTTGATTTGGCTCGTTCGAGTTCTGTTTCAGCTAGGCTCAGAGCTTCAGCCCAAGATTTTACAGCAAGGGCTACATTGCCGCTTCGCAGTGCGGCCGCGGCTAGTTGGTCTAAGGCCTGTTCTTTCTGATCGGCGATGAAAGTGGCGCGTTGAAGCCAAGGGATAGCGGCATTGGGGTCCGAGGATGCCAGCATTCTTCCATAAACGTACTGTATTTCAAGGGATTCAGGATACTGTTCGGCTTTCTGCGCTAACCATGCGAGTCCATCCTCTACGGCGTCAAGTTCCTTGTAAAGAAGCTCGAGTTCATTGAGTGCCGCGCGATGTTGCGGATTAACATCAAGAATTCGTTCCAATAGTTGACGGGATTTTTGTGGCTCCTTCAGGTCCAAGGTATAAACCATGGCCATTTCCATGAGGGCTTGCGTATTCGTGGGATCTGCTTCAATTAATTTTTCGAGCATGGCAGCACCCTCTTGCACAAGCCCACGATCGATCAGGGACTGGGCGTTTTGGATGCTGACTTGATCACTGTCATTGGTGACTTGCTTCTCCGCGTTTAACTGGTCGTCAGATTTTGATGGTGCTCGAGAATCGGCCTCTAAGTTCGTGGTTATATCGATGCTGGCAGAGTCCGTTCGTCCAGCTTGTCGTCGATCAGTTGTGGTGGACTGATTGATGCGGTATTGCCATGCTGCCCCTAAGATCAAGCTCACGATAAAAGCCGGCATGACGCGACCGATCAAACCCTTTGACTTAGTAAGTTTAGGGGATGAATCGTCGCTTCGAGCAGAGTTTTGCTTGCTTTTATTTGGCAAAGTAGTGTCCCCAAAGCACTTCGGTTCTCTGTAATGCAGACTCGGGAATCATCGTTCTGTCGGTCATAATAGCATATTTTGCCGCATACAGCAGTTCTGAGTGGGAGATTGCGGGGATGGTGTTTGCGACCCTCTTGATAATATTATTAGCGAGCGTGGCATTAGCTCTGACAACAGCAAGAACAGCCTCCACGGAAACATCTTCTTCCGTCTCATGCCAGCAATCATAATCAGTTGCTAGGGCCAGCATCCCGTAGCAAATCTCGGCTTCGCGAGCTAATTTTGCTTCTGGAAGGGCAGTCATTCCGATGACTGCTGGTGCAATTGTCTTGCGGTAGAATTCACTTTCCGCTCGGGTAGAAAATGCCGGTCCTTCCATGCAAACGTAGGTGCCACCTTCATGGAATCGAGCGTGCTCGCCGACGGCGGCATTTTTGATAATGGTGCGCATTTCGGGACAAAATGGATCGCCAAACATGACATGGCCGACGATGCCGTCACCGAAAAAAGAACTGGCGCGGTAACCTCTGGTGCGGTCAAAAATTTGGTCGGGAATAACCATATCCCCAGGCTGAATAGACTCTTTCATGATTCCAACGGCACTGACAGCTAGCATATGGGTCACGCCAAGTTGCTTCATGGCGTATATGTTGGCTCTGTAATTGACCTCTGAGGGGGTGAACCGGTGGCCTCGCCCATGACGGGGAAGAAAAAAAACTGATCTTTCGGCAAGTCTTCCCTCCAAAATAGCATCAGAGGGAGAGCCAAATGGAGTCGTTATGTTGTGTTCTCGCACAAATTGAAATCCATCCATTTTATAGACGCCGCTGCCACCGATGACGCCAAGCACCACTTTTTTGGGTGGCATTGCCTCTGTTTTTTTATGCATGGCTTTACACCTTACAGGTAGGGTTCAATCACTGGTTTAAGTAATCAAAAACGCGGACTTCCCGCTAGGAAAATCCGCGTTTTTAGCACATCAGGGTTGAAAATCAGCCCTAAAAAGAGCGGGGAAGGCTCTCATCAGTGCAAGCGAACGAGGTTCAAGCGACGCAGTACGGGATCTTCGACGTATTGGTAGAGTGGCGCATATTGGCAATTACCAACCGGGAGAATTGTCGAGGTCACAGCGATGCTCACGGGGAGGTAACCCATCGATGCATCCGCGTCAAAACTAAATGACATATTCGGGATGACACGACCGGGCAGCACTGGCTGGCTAATGATAACAGTCTGACCTGGGTAAACAACGCCTTGGGTTGTTCCGCCAGGAGTTGTCACGTTGGTTGGAATGGCTGATACGGCCGCGTTCGTCAAGCAGGTGTAAGCATACTCTTGCACAGGCGTTGGTGTTGGGGCTGGTGGAGTTGGCGTAACGGCGTCAACTTTAAAAACGAGTACAGAGCATCCGCTTGATTGAGGGCCATTGATGGAAAGATAAACGCCATCGGCCAGCATTCCGCGGCCACCATTTACGGCGAATGTGTTGTCACGAACTCGTTCAGCCGTGAGGTAAGCGCCATTACTGACGTATCCCACCTCGAATACTTGTCCACTGCAAAAAGAAGGAACCTCTACGCGCAGGTAGCGGAGGTCGGTAACGGCGTTTAATCTTAGACCGGCGCGTTCCATCAACCCACCTGGGTAGGATACGGCACCGAGGTACGTTTCATTAGTCGACGAGATGACAGTTTGCGCGTTCGCAGCCATTCCAATTCCGAAGGTGAGGGCGAGAGCAAACGCTAATTTTTTTATCATTTTTATTGTCATGGATTCTTTCCTTTGGCTTTCTTTGGGTTTTTTAATTAACCGCAACGGGGCCATAATGTGCCTAATCATAGGCTTAAAGTCCAGTAAAATCGGCTCAAATACAGAAACCGGCATTCACCGGTAACCTACCAGATTTATTTGATTTTGATCTCTCTAGAACGCCAAAAATAAGGCCAGTTCGACGCGAAAATACTGCTAAGGCCCTCATTTCCGCCGAGCTTGGGCCCTGGCGATCACGGAATTCTGAGGCTTTCGACTTCGGAGCCAATGAAGGATTGTGGGAGTGATGGTGTGGATACTCCTACTTCTTTTCGGGAGATGCAACTTTGCATGTTCGATGCGAGGTCTTTGAATGTTATGGATACTGGCAACGTCTCAATCAAGCATCCGTCCCAGAATGTTAACTCATTTTCCGCGCTACACCCGAACGATGTGCGATCACTGCGTGCAGCCGTGAGTATCACTCGGTTAGGCCTTTTAAGATTAGACGCATCAAGGGTGTAAAGGCCTGAATAGCAAGCTGAGACCAATAATACTGTAGGTTTTGCGCCGCATCCGGCGTCCATCGCCGCCCCGAGCGCGCTAGGGGACAGCCGACTGTTACCGATATTAAAGCCGTCACGAGATCCATGTGAGGTAAGATGGATCAAGCAAGCGTCTTGTACGCCGGAGGCATTCAAATTGGCGACCATCGAAGTAAAGGTTTGTGTTGTGGCTGGTTGAACCCATTGGCTTTGCCATTGTGGCTTAATGGACAATTGTCGAATGTTGTGAGCCGGTACGCCCCGATCTTGAAAGAATGCGAGCAGGCGATTTCTTGCGTTGTCGAAGGCTGAAATCCATGCGGATTGATCACCCTGATCACTGGCCATCAGCACTATTTTCCAATTTAAAAGTTGCTGTTGATTCTGCTGCCCCGGTATTGGCGCTGGGAACATGTCAGGTGTTCCAGGGGCCGTCGAGCTGGGATTGATTGGACCCTGCAATTCGATCGGTGTGCCCGGTAATCCTAAAAATGCTTTACCGTCATTGGTCGGAAAAACACGAAGCATCGCCTTGATTTTTTCTGGGCTAGTTTTTGGCACTTCAATGACGGTCCACAGTTTCGGAGTATCATTCGTTAGATAGATGCTCTCAAAGTCAGTGCGCAGACCATTGGCCCTGCCAAGTGACAACCCCAGGGCATACGTACAACCCTTGGTGATGCGTTCATTGGCGACAACGGAAGCGCTTTCCGAAAAGTTTGATACAAACCTTTCCACGGTAGTGCCGACGATGCCGTCATCGCATTGTTTTGGTGAGATCTTTAAGCGTAGGCTATTGATTTTGTCAGTGGCGATATACGGTTGAAGTTGGGCTGGCACAGGTATGGTTATGGCAGAGAGTTTGGAAGATGTTGCCGGAGCTATGGCAGAGTTTTCAATTTGCTGATCATCAGAACAGGCAACGAGTGCACTCGCCAGGTAGCCTAGAATGGCCGCTCGGCTCAGGGTGGTTTTGCTTGCTGCGTTGAGATCCATTTTGCCTCGGACGTCCAAAAGCTTGGGAGATTGCCGGTTGATTTGATGAAAATTCACTTAAACGCTTTTAAGGTAGCAAATTTCAGGCCAGGATTTTTAGTTCGTAACAGCCTGTAATTAATGAAAAAAAAGAAGACCTGCCCATCGAAGTGTCCTCCAGATGAACAGGTTGTAAAAAATACTTACAAATTAGTTAGAAAGTTACCTTGAATGCCAAGAAGCCCACTAGCGGCGTCCAAACTTAGACAGCAAATCCCCTACGCTATGCTTTTTGTTGTCTGGTTGTGATGGCGTCATGGGGCGCCCCTGCGGTTTATGCTGGGTCGTCTGGCTAGGCCGAAGTCCGGCATTACCTGAGACCGGCAAGCTCCCTTTTGCAGAGGCTGCGGGTTTGGATTGGCTTTTAGCTGATAGACTGATCCGCTTTTTCAACTTGTCCACATCTAGAACCCGTACGCTAAGAATGTCCCCAACCGCTACGACGCTCGCAGGATCGGTCACGAACTGATCAGATAGTTCCGAGATATGCACCAGCCCGTCTTGGTGCACGCCGATATCGACAAATGCGCCAAAGTTTGTGACGTTGGTCACCGTGCCTTGCAAGACCATGCCAGGACGGAGATCTGAAATCTCTGATACATCGTCTGAATAGGTTAGGCGTATGCCGTCTTCACGGGGGTCACGTCCAGGCTTAACTAATTCCGCCGCGATATCGCGAAGGGTTGGCAGTCCGATATTATCGCTGACATATTTTTCAAGCGCGATCGCGTCAACGGCTGTTTTCTTTCCGATCATGTCTGAAATACTGGAGCCCAGATCTTTCGCGATTTGCTCGACGATAACATAACGCTCCGGGTGAACAGCTGAGTTGTCCAAAGGATTTTTAGATTCCGGCACCCGCAAAAATCCAGCGGCTTGTTCAAAGGCTTTTGGACCAAATCCAGGGACTTTCAATATTTCCGATCGTGAACTAAATCTGCCCTGCTTGTCGCGATGACTGACGATTGCTTTCGCCAGGGAGCCGCCGATTCCGGAGACATAACCCAAAAGCTTATACGATGCCGTATTCAAATTAACGCCGACCTTATTCACACAAGATTCGACGACTTCTTCCAAAGACAGTTTCAATTTAGTGACGTTAACATCGTGCTGGTACTGACCCACCCCGATAGACCGCGGGTCAATCTTAACGAGCTCTGCTAGAGGATCTTGTAGACGGCGAGCAATCGAAATCGCTGATCGAATCGTCGCGTCAAGGGTCGGAAATTCCTCCCGCGCGATTTCGTCAGTGGAATAAACAGAGGCGCCCGATTCATTCACTACAAGGCGTTTCACTTCAGTTATTTTTGCCTCTTTGAGGGCCTCGCGCACCAAACGATCGATCTCGCGGGACGCCGTGCCATTGCCAATGGCGATGTACTGTACCTTGTGGGACTTGATCGTGTTGATCAGTAAGTCTTTTGTTTGGCGCGTTTTTGGCGTGTCCAAGGTGACGTCTGGTCTGAAATCTGGATAGACCGTGGAGTTGAACAAGAGTGCTCCAGTTTCATTCACAACCGCGATTTTTGATCCGGTTCGAATCCCGGGGTCAAGGCCCATGACGATCTTCTGAGGAATCGGTGGTAGCAGCAGCAGATTCTCAAGGTTTTTTGTGAAGACCTTGATCGAGTCAGCTTCTGCGCGATTTTTAAGTTCAAGTCGAAGTTCCGACTCTATGGAAGTGGCAATTAGCCTTCGGTAACTTTCCTCGACGATCTGAGTCATCCAAGTTTTTACTGCTGGTGACGTCACCGCCACTTGGACAACTGCTTTCATCAATTCGCCAAGAATGCGTTCGCTATCAACCTCAATGGATACGCGCAGAAACTTTTCTGCTTCGCCGCGGCGAATGGCCATAACCCGGTGGCTTGGGCAGGACTTAATAGATTCCCGGAAGTCGAAATAGTTTTCATATTTATGAGCCTCGGCTTTTTTGCCTTTGCCCGTCGGTTTTATGACAGCAGACTCGGCTTCCTCTTCGGTGCTCGCGGCCGCGGGGTTGTCGGATTTTTTGGCGACTAAAACACCGCTGTCAAAGGATATGGTCCTTACGGTTGCGCGTAGCTCAGCCATCTCGCTGATGCGTTCAGCTAAAATGTCACCGGCACCCTGTAAAGCAGATTCTGCGTTTGGTACGCGCAGTGTTGGATCAACTTTAGCGTCAGCTTTAGTGACGTAGTCGGCTGAAATAGCGAGCAAATCCTGCAAGGCGGATCTTTGGTTCAGAATGGTTTCCAAAAGGGGCTCAAGTCCCTTCTCGCGCGCAACTTGAGCTTTTGTTCGGCGCTTCGGCTTAAACGGCAGATACAGGTCTTCCAGTTCTTGTTTGCTTTTGCAGTCAACAAATTTCTTTTTCAGCTCGGGAAATTTACCTGTATAGGCTGGGTTTTTTTGGCAGAATTCCTCGACGACTTTTAAGTACTTTTCTTTGTTGGTTTCAAGTTCAACCAAATAGTAGTAGCGGTCTCTTAGATCTCGGATCTGAACTTCATCCATCGAACCGGTCATTTCTTTGCGGTAGCGCGCAATAAAAGGAATGGTGCATTCCTCTTCTACAAGCAGCTTAATCGTGTTGTTGACCTGGTGGGCCTGAAGCTTTTGCTCCGTGGCTAACTGTTTCAGAATTTCGATGGTATTTGTCATGATTCAAGATTCCCGGTTGTCTTATGGCTGATCAAGATTCAGTAACAAGCACCGACCGGCAAGCATCTTGCGGGCCGGCCAGCGCTCGGTTACGTAAGTTTTACTGGTCCCAATGAAGCTTATTTTTTACTGCCGTAAACACTGATGCCACGGAAGAAATAGCTAATTTCACGAGCGGCACTTTCAGGGCTGTCAGATCCGTGTACGCTGTTTTCGCCCACTGATTTGGCAAACACTTTGCGAATGGTTCCAGGTTCCGCATTTGCTGGATTCGTGGCACCCATAATTTTGCGATTTTTAGCTACAGCGTCGGAGCCTTCAAGCACCATAAGCACCACGGGGCTACGTGTCATGAAATCACAGAGTTCGCCAAAAAACGGCCGTGCTTTATGCTCGGCATAGAACCCTTCTGCCTCGTGGCGGGCGAGATGGCGCATTTCCATGGCTACAACTTTCAGCCCCTCTTCCTCGAAACGAGCGACAATTTTACCGACAAGGTTACGCTCAACAGCGTCCGGTTTGATGATGGAGAATGTTTGCTGTGTCATTTTATGGTTTCCTTAGGTTTCTATGGATCGGGTTTATCAATTGAACGTAAAAAGAGTACTCAGAGACCTGAAAATTGCAACCTCGACAAAGTGTTTGTATGTCAAAAAACGTTTTTTCAGGGTAGTTTTCTCACCCTGGCGCACAACATGTGAGCTTGGCCTGCCTAATTGTAGGGCACTTACAACGGATATAACTGCTTATGTTACCTTTTTTAGCAAAACCTCAGACTTTTCTGGTGAAACCAGCCCCGGGTTGGTTGGACCTGGCTCATGAAGAGGTTTGCAGGATTTTAGAAAATCCACTGCAAAAATATAAATTTTCTCCTGTGGCAAAAATCACCGCGAATTCTATTTTGGTTGATCAGTGTGACTTTCGGCAAGGCCTTGAACTTGTCTTGCGTGCAACGTTGCTTCATGACGTGGAGTTGGTTCTCCACAGCGGTCGGGTGACCACGAGAGCTGGCTGGAATGATTTTTTTGTGAAGTCCAGAATTCAGGATGTTTGGCCAGCGACAAAAGATCTTCCCCTGCAGTTGATTGTTCGTGTGACCCATCCGGTTGTTGGGTCCGAAAAAGAAGTGCGAGATCGGTTGAAAACTTACTTGGTTGGAGCTGGAATTTCCACTGCCAAGGTAACTGAAGACCAAGAGATTCCAGCGATAAACCGTCTTCGTCTTGAATCAGAAAAAAACCGAACGCAAATGCTGCTGAGCTTGGCTGGTGCTCCCCTCTATATAAGGTCTTACAAAGATATTTTGACTGGTGCCTCAGCACCGTTGCCAGAACACCATGCTGCGGCTTGTTTTCGCTGGGCCAATGCTCTGTTAGATCGAAAAAAAGAAAACTCTATTTTGACCGGAAACATTCCCGTCGTAGTTCCTTTCGCCGGCACTGGGACTATTGGGTTTGAAAGTTTGTGCCAGATTTTGCAATACGCGCCAGGTTTATTTAGATCGAATTACGCTTTTCAGAGGTTTATGTTTCATCCCGAGAAAACGGCTGCAACAATCGCGCGAAGGTTGCATGCAGGTCGCACGGGCGGATCACCCCGAATTATTTTTGGCGAGATCGATCCAAAAGCCTTCCAGGATCTAAAGGCGAATATCGCGGGATTTGAACGACGAATTGGCGAGCTTTTGGGTCGAGACCAAGCACAAGGTGCCTTCAGCTGCATGCAAAATGATTTTCTTAAAGATCCTGATTTGCTTATTAGTGATGAGCGCGAAATATTTATCCTACTAAATCCACCTTACGGTGAACGCTTAGCTAAAAAAACAGGGCCAGAGGCCATTTACTCGGCAATCGGGAAGATCTTAAAAAAACTCGGTCAAAAGACTAAATTCTCGGGTTTGATCCTCTGTGGAAATGAAGTCTCATGGCGCGAATTCTTGGGGGCGACCGGGCCCATTTATCACAAAACGCGACATTTCACGCACGGTGGCATGGACGTCAGGGCCGTTGTTTTTTCAAACGTTGAAAAGCTAAATCCTAGAGAACCATAGATTTGTATGGTATTCTTTTTTTATGGCGGATGTCATCCAAAACGTTTTGGAAAATAACATTCATGAGACGCGTAAGATTGTGCACGTCGATATGGACGCATTTTACGCCAGTGTTGAAGTTCTGGATAATCCGTCACTAAAGGGCCTCCCATTGGTGGTTGGAGGACAGCCTGGCTCTCGAAGTGTTGTGTGTACGGCTAGCTATGAAGCGAGAAAATTCGGCGTTCGCTCGGCCATGTCAACTACCTACGCTGCTAAACTTTGCCCCAACGCAGTGTTTGTGCCGCCGAGATTTGAGCGGTATACGGAAATCTCAAAAGCCGTTCGTGCCATATTCGCTCGTTACACGCATCTGATTGAGCCACTGTCCCTTGATGAAGCCTATCTTGACGTAACCAGCCATCCGACCATGTACGCCACAAAAATCGCCCATGAAATCAGGCAGTCAGTTGTTAAGGAATTAGGTATGACCTGCAGTGCTGGTGTTGGTCCCAATAAACT
>JBAXLR010000023.1:0-23838 GCA_037134655.1 bacterium
CATGGGATACAGAGTACTGAAGTAGGCCAATGAATCGTGCTTGCTTAACGGCAAGCGCAATCTGACGCTGCTGTTTAGCGGTAGCACCGGAAATTCGGCGAGGAATAATCTTGCCGCGTTCCGTAACAAATCTTTTTAATACATCAGGATACTTGTAATCGATGACCAGGTTGGGGTCGAGCGTACGCTTTTTGCGAGAAGCAAAACGGCGCTTGCGTCGTGGGCGTTCCACGTTTTCCATTGGTTACCTCCGGAAAAAAACCTTGTTAATTTGCTGGTGCCACCACCATGGGGACCATTTTCAGAATCGGCACCTTACCCCAGACGAGACTTGCTTGTAAAGGTAT
Source organism: bacterium (assembly GCA_037134655.1). Classification (GTDB taxonomy): domain Bacteria; phylum Bdellovibrionota_B; class Oligoflexia; order Oligoflexales; family RGVZ01; genus CAMDKS01. Next base: position 348 of record JBAXLR010000023.1, read on the forward strand.
AAAACCCTTGAAAATAGGGCTTTTACAGGTCATTCTGACCCTTGTTCAGCCCATAAGCAGTTCAAAACCCTAGATGAACGCGGACATAAGGTTTAATTCCCTGTAATTATAGGTTTTTATGACGGTCGAGCTCCAGGTGGCTGTGGCCACTCCACTCCACAAAATCTTCACGTATAGCCATTCGGAGCCTCTTGCCCCGGGCGTGAGGGTCCTTGTTCCATTTGGAGCAAGCCCAAAGACACTCGGAGTGATCGTTGACGGAGCAAATCCGCCTTCTCTTCAAACGCCAAAAGACGAACGCTCATTTAAGCTAAAACCCATAACAAAGGTCCTGGACCAGGAACCTGTTTACTCTCAGACACTCCTGAGATTAGCGCAGTGGCTTGCGACTTATTATATGCACCCCCTGGGTGAGGTTCTTCGTACCATGCTTCCAGCCAGCGCCAAGAAGTCCACCAAACTAACATTTGAGCTTACCGACGCAGGATCACGCGCCCCAGATGATGATGACCTTCGACCAGGCTCTCTATTCGCACGTAAAAAAACAATTACCCACGCAACACTTAAAAAAAAACTTGTCGAACGCGGACTTTCTGTCTCGCAAATTGACGACTTACTGAAATCCTGGAGCAAAAAAAAATGGATTGAGCCTTACCGCGAAAAGTCTATCCGCACCCGCGAGCACTTATCACAAACACAAAAATCTGAGACTGCTCCATCCATCCAGATTGATCTATTCCGAGAACTGAACCATCATCAACACCTTGCCGTATCAAAAATAATCACTGATGGCCTGTTGCAGCAAAATCAAGCCCTACGAAAGCCATTTTTAATTTTTGGCGTCACAGGCTCTGGTAAAACTGAGGTTTTCCTATCCGCAATAAAAAGCGTCCTTGAGCAACCACTTGGCCCCAAAGACCTTCAGTCACAGGCCCTTGTGCTAGTCCCAGAGATTTCATTAACTCCACAAATGACTAGAATTTTTGAGGAGAGATTTCCTGGAAAAGTCGCAGTCGTTCACTCCGCTATGGATGACAATGAGCGCTGGCTTGAGCTCGAGCGCATTAGACGCGGTGAAGCTTCGGTGCTGATTGGACCGCGCTCAGCCGTTTTTGGTCCTTTTGCGAACTTAAAGCTCATTATCGTAGATGAGGAACATGACGGAAGTTACAAGCAAGGAAGTGGGCTTTTGTACAATGCTCGTGATGTAGCTGTTGTCCGAGCCGGTATGGAACATGCCACCATTGTTCTCGGCTCTGCGACGCCAAGCATGGAGAGTTGGCAGAATGCACTAAGCGGTAAATACCACCTGATTGAGATGCCCGAGCGCGCCAGCAGCAAACCCCTCCCTGACGTGGAAACTGTAGCAGCAAAACCAGCTTTCAAGGCTGTATCATTCCTGCAAGGAAGACCCGATGAGCCCGAATCCACACCATTTTCGGACGAAATCATCAAAGCACTTCAGGAAAATGTCCAGAACGGCCAGCAGAGTATAGTTCTAGTTAACCGTAGGGGTTATGCCTATTACTTGCTGTGCGTCGACGATCGCAAGGCCTTTGGGTGTCCAAGATGCAGCATAAGCCTAAGTGTTCATGGCCAACGCAAAACTTTACGCTGTCACTACTGTGACTACAGAACCACTATTCAACAAGTTCTCGCGGATCATCCCGAAAAAACATGGGCCGTTGTCGGATACGGCAGCCAAAAAGCTGAAGATCAACTAAAGAAAGCACTACCGACGGCGCGAATGGCGCGACTAGATTCTGACACGGTTCAAGATCCGCACGTACTACCTGAGGTTCTCGCTAAATTTCGCAACCGAGAAATCGACATTCTCGTCGGAACACAAATCCTGGCAAAAGGTCACGATTTTCCGCACGTGACTTTGATCGCGCTTTTGGAAATCGATCAGCTGTTGGGTCTTCCAGACTTTCGTGGTGGTGAACGCACCTTCCAACTTTTGGTGCAGGCCGCAGGTCGCTCCGGCCGGGGCGAACTACCCGGTAAAGTCATCGTGCAAAGTCTAAGAGCAAAACACCCAGTTGTCCAAGCGGCACTTAAACAAGATTTCACTGCATTTGCGCAGGAGGAATTAGAATTTAGGCGCGCCATGGGATATCCACCCTATGGTCGCCTGATACTTTTCGAGTTTAATGGTCCAGACCCCATCAAACTTGATCGATGGTGCCATGAGCTTGAAACTATGATTTCTCAGATATTTGATCAGCAACCTGATCTCGCCCGCTCAGTGAAAGTGCTAGGCCCTGCACCTGCCCCGATCGAAACGATCCGAGGGCGCTCGAGACGAACCCTCATGGTTTTGTCAGAGTCCATGCAAAACTGTCGAGCGGTCGCTGGAATGATTTTTAAATATTCGGACAAAGCACCCAGCGAGATCCGAACAAAAATTGACGTTGATCCACAATCTACTCTCTAGCCGCACCCTAGGGTGAGCTTATGCTGAATAGTTCTAACATCATGTCAGCGGATTGCCTTAGCTAAAAAGCCCAGCCTATAGATGTCAAGAAAAGGGTCAAAGATGTTTTTTTGGCCAATCCATCACCAGCATCCATAAACAAGTCTGTAAGTTCTTCCATGTCTTTTTGGGGAAGATCTCCTTTGAAGGAGACTTGAGTTTCACCGGAGATTGGTATCCAAGCACCAATCCAGTCAACACCCAACGTAAATCCCCCGGGCCACGTCCACTGGTTTCCGATAAATAGGGGTATTGTCGCACTTTGCACCTTGAAATCTCCTGCAACCTGACCTAACACGATGTGCTCGATATCAATTTTTACCGTCGCAGCACGATACCCCAGGCCAGTCAGCACATTAAAACTGTTACCCAAAAAGTAGCGGGCAGTCAGCGAGAAAGCTGTTCCGTTTCCATTCAACTTGATAACACCACGCTCATAATCTTGCCCCCACGTTTCAGATCCCGTAAGCACCATAAAGCCCAACTGAAGGGACGGACTTCGTACTATCTGAGCTTGAGCGCCGAACTGTAGTATAAAATCCGAGACCGGCGTGTATAGAAGTGAGTAATTTTGCCTTTGCTTCGTCCGGTTTGTTCGGGAGTCCTCCAATTTGCTAGCATCGGCGGTTGCCTCGCCCTCAGGCGTGGAGGTTGACTCATCAGTTGCGGGCTTCTTGATTTTGCGCTTCTTTTTTTTGCGCGGGTTTTTTGGTTCTAACGACTGATCAGCTGACGTCTCAATTGAAATGGCAGATGATTCATCAGTTACAGTCCCTTTGGCCTTTGATTTCTTCGCCTCAGCGGTCGGCTCGCTTCCAGCCGCCTCAAAACCATGAAAAGCAGAGATCATGCTGAATAGAATTATTATTAAACGACTCATCAAAACCCCACCAGAAAATTTTTTGTGAGAGCTTTAGCGTAGGACATTAGAGAATAATTTTCAAGAAACAGGATAAACCTACTTGACCTGAAACGTTGGATTACTTCCTCAAGATATTGTTTCAAGAATTAGGATAAAATAGAACAGGGTGAAAATATTTTTAAATCATATGCTACACTATTTAAGCGCGAGACTGCGTATGGCAGCATGATCTTTTGATTGAATAAAATGGTAGAATTGAAATGTTACGACCAGAACACCCACCCATATCCAGATTACTCTTGGCGTTCGTTGCCACGTGGGCGTTCGCGGAATCTGCCTTCTGGTTTGTGGCAGTTGATTTTCTACTGATTCCATTTGCGATCACCTACCCAAGACAATGGTTTAAAACCACACTCGTTGCTTGGATAGCATCCCACTGCGGCGGCGCTCTTTACTTTCTTTTCTGCAGGGAAAATTTGGAACTCGCAGGCGCGATTCTGGCCGCAACTCCATTTGTGACCGAACGCATGCATCAGTTTATTGTCGACTTGTATGATCAGCACGGGCCGTGGGGTGGCCTTGCCCAAGCATGGTCTTTTATGAGTTTCAAAATATGGACCTATGAGGCCGTCAAACATGAGTTTTCTTTTGTGCCATTTTTTCCAATCGTGATGTTTTCCAGAGTTTTTCGACTTTTTGTCGTGGCGTGGATTAGCGCCAAAGCAGCACCCTGGTTGAGGCCAATCTGGTTGCGCAATAAAACTATTTCCTGGATTTCTTACACAGCTTTATTTATCACCATGCTCTTCATCATTGAAAAATGACAAGAGAAGCTTCTTTAACCCTGGAGAAAAAAAACATGAGTACGAACGAATTTAAAGTAGGTGACCGAAGACCTATCCCGGCCAGAAATTTAACCCTCTCGAAGAAAGTCGCGACATTGCTAGCAAGCTCAGGGGCTAGCGCTAATGGCATCTCGATTTTTGGAATGCTTGCGGGCGTGGGGGCCGGAGCAGCTATTGCAGGTACCTCCTACTGGCGCGAACAATTTGCTTTACTTTATGTCACTGGAGCCGTCTTGATATTGATCAGACTTCTCTCAAACATGCTTGATGGAATGGTGGCTGTGATTCACAATCGTCCGAACCCCTTAGGCGAGTTATTTAATGAAGTTCCGGACCGAATCAGTGATGCCGCCATTCTGATTGGCTGCGGTTATAGTATCAATAGCTCTCCGGTAGCTGCCTACTGGGCGGCCTTATTTGCGATCTTGACCGCTTATATCAGAGCAGTTGGTAAAGCTTGCGGAGCGCCGCAAAACTTCGCCGGGCCTTTGGCAAAACAGCAGCGTATGTTTCTGTGTATCGCAGCTTGCCTCATCAGCGCGTTTGCGCCGACGACATTACTACTGATTGAAGGTTCATCTGATATCGGCAGTGGCTACCAGTCGATCATGGTACCAACGCTTTGGTTTATAACCGCGGGTTCTGCATTAACTTGCGTGAGGCGACTGATGGGAATTAATGCCGCGATTAAATCTGCGGTGCAGTAACTTAAATTTGGGATAATGAATTAAGGTTTTTTGCTACAGGCTACTTTGAGGTTTCCAGCATAGCCCTTAACCTGCAGACGACCAAGCATGGTCGCCTTATCAATTGATAGGAGCGTATTTTGCTTGGATAAATCGTACTGCGTGTCAAATGATCCCGACGTCTCAGTTCCCGTCTTGACTTCAACTTTTTCAGCAGTCTCGCCAACTTCAACTCCAGACAGCAAAACTAATTCCTCATGCTTGTAACCTGACTTCCCCAGAGCTGAGTAGCTTGCTATCCGCAAAAGTTTTACCGTGGACGGGGGTTCAGAGTAGATCCAAATGTAGTCACCCGAGCGCTCCGGATCAGACGGGCGACAGGTGTAATCAGATTCATTTGTGAACTTATCAGTTGCTCTTTTTATTTGCTGCTCGGAGGTTTGATGGCTGCGCTGAGTTAAGCACCCCGCCACAAAAAAAATCATTAAATAAGACGCCAAGTGCCATCTCAATGCTGGCGCAGACAAAAAACGCGAGGTTATGGTCAGTTTAGTGATCATGAAATGTCTCCGTTTTGTCCAAAAATCTTCGGGATCTCGACTGATTTTAGGTGACATGACCGTGTCAAGTCAAGGTGCTTCCTTGGATGCAAAGTGGTTTTTAGTTTAGAATTAGGTGTACCGGAGGCATCTCAATTATGAACAAAAATAACGCCTTAGAGATTTCAACACCGTCTTCGTCGATCGAGAAAGTCACATCCTCACATAAGCGACGCGTGATCGCTGCACGTCGGCGCATGAACCCTTGGCACTGGTTTGGTTGGTTGCGCAGGACTTTAAAAAGCAGGCCGAACCGTGAGTTCTACTCGCAGTCGGAGAAACGTCAGCACCAGCACGTCAGAATGGCGCAGCGTGCAGCGAACCATCACCATGGGTTTAAGTTCTAACACCTGAAGTGTTCAAAAGTTATTGAAGCAAAGACTTTGTTTAAAGTCGAAAATAACAATAATTTTCGGGCTTTTACGTCTAGCTAGATCATTCGTTAAAAACAAATTAAATATTATCTTTTATCTATTTTAGCAATCTTAAATCATTCCCGATAATCATACGTAAACCGAAAGAGCCGTCGGCAGGAATCCGTCTGCTCGCGTATTGGGAGGACCATAGATCCATGGACACGAAATTAACGAGGCTTGTACTGAAGATACGTCGTTACAAAAAAATCGCTCTCTTGGGATTCACTTGCATCATCGTCAGTCTATGTCTTGTAGTGACCGGATTACTCTTTTTAAGCTCGGATAATCTCTGGAGTGGAGACACTGTTCGCCAAGCTACACATAGCGTAACAAACACGGTGAGTCCGATGCTCTCGCAAACTCAGATCAATCCGGGGATTCTTGAAAAGACGATGTTAGCAGCCGCGTCGAATTACCTTCAGCTGACGATGCAACAGGGCGAACTGAGGCATCATGCAGCCGCCTTGTCCTGCTTTGCATCACTTGGGGGACCATCACCAAGCGAAGTACTGGCGGCAGTAGAATTAAAGGTGAGCAGCCCTGACGTAGCCGCAAGCCTTGAGAGTTTACGATCACTTCTGGAGCCAACTTTAGGCACCGCGCGTAAAGAGCCGGGTGCCTGCATTCAATGGATATTCAATAGCTAAAATTGAACAAAAGAGGAGAGAACGTCATGGGAATCGCAAAAAGAATTATTCTGTTTTTTGCTGTAAACGCACTGGTGATCGTGACGATTTCAATCGTCATGGGCCTTCTAGGCGTCCAGCCATACCTGACATCAAAAGGTATCGATTATCAGTCTCTTATGGTCTTCTGTTTAGTCTGGGGCTTCGGTGGAGCGTTTATCTCGCTCGGACTTTCGCGCATCATGGCCAAATGGATGATGGGTGTGAAAGTGATTGATGATAATACGCTGGACCCAAATGAACGTTGGCTTATATCAACTGTAAAACAATTGTCTGAAAAAGCTGGGCTGCCACAAACGCCGCAAGTGGGAATGTACGAGAGTGATGATCCAAACGCATTCGCCACCGGACCTACCAAGTCCAGAGCACTCGTCGCCGTCTCCAGCGGTTTGATGCGGAGAATGAATCGCGGGGAATTGGAGGCCGTTTTGGCCCATGAAGTTGCTCATGTGGCCAACGGTGACATGGTTACCATGACACTCCTACAGGGTGTGATTAACGCCTTTGTCATGTTCTTTGCGAGGGTTTTGGCTTGGACAGCAAGTCAATTTTTCGATGAGGAAAAACGGGGTGTGGTCAATTTTATTACCGTCCTGGTACTTGAAGTAGCATTCAGTATTTTGGGAATGATCGTTGTTGCGGCTTTCTCCCGCTATCGCGAGTTCAGGGCTGACAGTGGCGCGGCTGATCTTGTTGGCAAAGTCAAAATGAGCGCAGCCCTGGCTTCATTGCAGAAAATGATTCACGTTGAAGACGACAAACAGTCGGCACTTTCCGCCTTGAAGATCTCCTCCAACACAAAATCTGGATTCGTTGCATTATTCTCGACGCACCCTCCCCTCACTGAGAGGATCAGAAGACTAAATGCAGCCTAAACGATAGAGCTGAACGGCTTGGTTCTTTTGGGGATACGGCGCCCAATTTTAGCGCCGTGTCCCTTTATATCTTTCAGGATACTTCTGCTAATTGGTGTTTAAACTCTGTACGTCGCCTTTGACCAAGAATGATTTCAAGATCATGGGCTGTCTTATTTCGACGATTCATCCATTCCATCTCTGCACCTAAGTCAAAAACAACTGGGCAACGATCATGCCCGGCTCGCTGGATTTCCGGCGGAGGGGTGTCTGTAATGATAGCAAAACCGCCGTTGAACGCATCAGCAGTAGGCCGCACTGGGTCTCTTGAAAAAATAACTGGTACGATCAGATCACCGCCATCTTCAGGTACAAATTGAATGATAGTCTGTCTATCCACTGTCTTTTTTAGTTCTGTTGGGGTCGGCTTGTACGTTTTTCCAGCCGCTAACATTTTAGCTTTTCTTTCCACTTGCTGACGCTGAAAACTGGCTTCCACCTCATCCAGGCTAACTGTTCCGGCTTTAATGAGATCGCGGACTGCTACCCACTCAAAAAAAGCCTTGATGAGCACAAAACCATGATGACGCATAAATGCATTAGACCAAAAATGGCTACGCAAATTATCGCTTCGCGCATTAAACGAGGTGTATTTTTTAGCTGCTGCTTCGTCAATCGGAGGATAGGTTCCATACCGCATGAGCTCTACATGCATTTGATCCGGCTCGGCAAAAAAAACCGGACCAAAATGACCTGGGTAAATTCGCGGGGATAATCCGGGAAATTGCTTGGGGTCGGCGGCTGACTGGCGCGCAAAGTCGTCTTCGGTATTCCTCGTTGCGATGGCCCCATAGCGCTTTGGGCTATCTTTGATTGTTTGCTGCATGAGAACGCTATAGCACATGGTGAATAATTTCCCTAAAAAAACTTTAGAAACGTGCGCCTCTCGGAGGATGTGCCTAATTATTAAAAAAGGGAAGATGTTTGATCATCTTCCCTGTAACTGCTCTTTATTAGTGCTTCCAGAATTTACTCTTCCGTCGCCATGTAAAAGTAAAGCGCAGCATCACCCGCTACCGATGCCAATTGATTACAACCTTGCTTTGACCATGCAAATCCGCCATCACCCCATTCTTCGCCCCAGGAGTTGGCAATCAAGAACTCATATCCACCATTAGCGGAAGGACGATAGCCGGCCAAAGTGACCATATGGTTGAGTCCTCGGCTTCCGCAGGACGTGATGCGACCTTCATCATCAGGAGAAAAGCTTCCACCAGCTGCTACGGTTACAGCGATCACCCCATAGCTCACGATAGCTTGACGTAGCTCGTCGACTGAAGGTGCTCGCTTTTCTTCTCCGATCATCGCCCATCGCAAAGCTTTCGCAAATTTAGAACCATTGCAAGCGTACCGACTGCTAGCGCGGTAAGGACAAAGAGCTTCCGTAGTTATGCCTTTAGACACCTCAAATCGGCCGTCCATAAAACCGCCCCGACAACCATAGGAATTATGATCATTGACGAGCGCGTCTTGTTCGGCAAGATTTACGCTTTCACCCGTAGCGCGACCCGCCAAAATACTGGCTGCTTCAAACGCCTTCGTTCTGGCAAACGACCAGCAGGAGCCACAGTTGCCTTGATTTTTGATCGGAGTTACAAGTCCTTGGTCTCTTGAATCAAAGGATTCAGGAAGGTCGCCGCGAATCTTTATGGAACGAAACTCCCCTGGCATACCTGCAGGGCGTGGGATTAGGCCCGTGCCATATTTTTTGCCCTTAATTGTAACGGTTTGACTATTTGCGAATGCGGTCGTTGCAAATAGGAACGACGCCAAAACGAGTAATCTCATAGTCCGACTCCCTTCGATTTAAATCTTTTAGTAGATCTTCTAATTCTACTTCGAGGGCATGAGAATTTCAAAAACCAGTCCATAACAAAGCATTATAAAATGCCTTGTGTCAGCTGTTGGCACTCAAAAACAATTTTGTGATTAGTTTTTTAAAATCGATATTAGAAACTGTAAAAAATCTGGATTGTTATTACCACTATTGTCAGATTGTCCCGAGGTGTTGGACGCGGGTTTGGGTTCTGTTTGAGTTTCGGGCTGAGGCGAGGTTTGTGTTTGGGCGTTACTACCGGTCGAAACTTGGGGCGCAACATCTTGCTTATCGCTTGAAAGCCCTCCGCCGTTGTCATTACGATTAAATCTCTCATTCAAAATCGACTGTGGTGTCGCTTTCCACAACGGCGTTTGGTCAGTTGACTGCATTGACGTCATTCGACGCGCGCTTTCAAGGATCTCAGAAAGGGTTGCGGTGGAATTTGACCTGATTGCATTCATCAGACTGGCTGTAAAAATTCCGCCAATTGAGGCGCCACCATCAGTTGAGTACTGGGAAGCCTTGGCAGCCGCAATCACGAGCCCTTGTTCAAAAGGTCGAGCGCCAAAACTATCACGACTTTGGCCACCGCCATAATCAGCGGTAAATAATCCGCCACCATCACTAGAACCCGAGGATTCACCCGTGACCATACCGGAAATAAACTTATCCATGGAGAATTCCCGAGCTGCGCCGGCGAGAAACATGGCTTCTGAGCCATTTACACTTTGGCCACTATGGCACGCATCAATCACTGCAATAAAACGCCTAAATGTTTTAATATTTGAGCCATTCTTAATAGCTGCGGCCACCTCACTCAAAGTAAACATGCCGTTGCCTTGGCTAACGAGCTGACCGTTGTCCGCACCATGACCAGCAAAGAAAAAGAACACCGTCGAATCCGCTGATATCCGACTACCGATCTCTCGGCCTTTCGTAAGAATCTGGGATTTTCCAGCGTAGTCTATTTTCATTAATTCATACCCAAGATTACTCTCCCGAATCATTTTACTGACGTTTTCAACATCGCGACTGACACCAGGCAGGTCATTGGGACTACCAACTACCAGCGCAAAGTTCTTGGCAGAACGATTTGCAACTGTAAACCGTATTTCTGAGGGGTCACGTTCAGTGTTTTGTTGGCAAGAGGAAATATAAAGTGTCTGGATAATCAGAAGCACTGCGATCATTATCCGGTCCATACCCCATTTCCTCCCAGGTCCTGTTTCAATCGCTGGCCGAGTTCAAAGTTTCTTCGGAAAAAGCCGCCGCCCGAATTAGCCGTTTTATTTTTTTCTAGAATATCCGATTTTTATCATCTGTTTCGGTGGCTTAGATCTCTCAAATGGGGTGACTGGAGGCTTTTATAAATCCTCCGGATCAGTCGGAAGAGGCTACGATGGACTTCTTTCAAGCTCATGAATCCAACCTGAAGACGTCAATTCTTCGGCTTAATGACCCCTGGAAGTGGCAACATCGAAATCAAGTCATGAGATTTGGTACAATATTGTTAGCTCTAATACTGGATAAACTAACCCCCCAACAAGATCGAGGCCTTGCGAATATTGGAACTCTATAAAAGGTTCAAAAAATTTCTTTGGCCACTTGATCCGGTTTTAGAGCAAGCCTACTGGGATCACCAGCTCGCAGTCGTTGGTCCTTCTCTAAAATTCGGTGTAGTGATCGCAAGCATTAGCCTTTGGTTTATTATCTGGAGAACGCAGCAAGTTAGCCCTGATGCACCAAGGTTTCTTCTCCACGGCGGCGTTGTACTTCAAGTTTGGCTAATCTTTATGTTTTTTGCTTTGAACCGCGTCGATAGTAAGCGCTATGTCACGGTTTACACGACACCACTATTCCCTGCGTTAGTCGCTTACTTTGTCACTATGTTTATAATTCCAACAATCAGATCTCGGGAAGAAATGCTGCAAGCGTACTCGATTCTGGTCCTTTTGATCCTTATCTTTTATGCATTTGATACTCTCTCCACGAAATTTGCGCTGTTCTCAGGCTTTACAACATCCCTAGTTATCTTTTACGCCAGGATTATGAATCCAGCCCTGGATCCGGAAAAAATCACAACACTGCTATTTCATATAACCCTAGCCAACATCTTAGGTTTGGCCATGAATATTCATGCCTGTTACACGTCGCGCATGCAGTTCAAACTTGCCAGAGTCGCTGAAAAGGATCGTGAAATTCTCGACTCACTGATGCAGAGAGTTTTTCCTGATGTCATTGGCAAAGAACTAAAAACCAAAGGATCAAATCTCGCTAGAAGCTACAAAAATGTCACGCTCATGATAGCCGATATCGCTAATTTTACTCGCATCACCACAACCCTTGAACCAAAACAACTAGTCACTCTTCTGCACGAGTTATTTCACCGCTTTGATCGTCTGGCAGATCAACACGGAGTAGAAAAAATTAAGACCATTGGGGACGCCTATATGGCTGCTGCTGGTTGCCCCATTCCAACAAAAGACCATACCCAACGCATCGCGTTTTTTGCCTTACAGCTCATGAGTGTACTTGAATCGTTTAACAAACAGTTTAATACGGATTTCAAGATTCGTGTTGGTATCCACACTGGTTCTGTGGTGGGCGGTGTTATCAGCGGAAAGAGGATTAGCTTTGATATCTGGGGCGAGGCGGTAAATCTTACCAGTCGTTTGCAAAGTGTGGCCGAGCCGGGAGAAATCATTGTTAGCGATGAGGCGACCAAGATTCTCCGCAGCCAGTTTGTCATCTCTGAATTCAGAATGATGGACTTAAAAGGTCTTGGCCCAACACCTGTGGCACGCCTCATTTCAAGTCAGGAAAAAAATCCATTTTTGTCAGGTCGATCAAAAGCAGAGAGTTCGCTAGAAGTTAGTGAACTGCCGTTTCTATCCCAGCATTAGCATTCCCGTGCACTTTTGGTGCACTTTCGGTGCACTTTTAGCCGGTGTTACACCTTGAGGCCTCAATGGCTCTGAAGCTAACCTATGAACTTACTGGTAGAAAGTGGCGGAGAGAGAGGGATTCGAACCCTCGTTAGGGATTAACCTAAACACGCTTTCCAAGCGTGCGCCTTCAACCACTCGGCCACCTCTCCAAAGATGCGGATTGAACCTCAAGAGATATCTGATACTTCACTGAGTGGTCAAGATGTTTGGGACTTTAAACGAACAAATCTTGGGAAAAAACGGCGTGTTGCCTAATTCTTAGTCCTTTAAAACTTAGCGGGGCAATGGCTTGTCGGGAAGCTGACCAGCAGCCTCATAAAGGGGCCATACTTCGGCTTGTTGCCGCTCCAGTGACTTGCTGCGATTTTCGGGGTCAGGATGGGTGGATAGAAACTCAATTGGCGCTCCTCCCCCTTCTGCCCCCATCCGCTGCCAGAAGCCTGGAGCCACACGTGGGTCATACCCAGCTGTAGCAGCGTACTTCAGACCCACGCTATCGGCTTCTGTCTCGTGACCACGACTATAGGGAAGAAGGACGCCAAAGTTCGCACCGAGTGCAAGCACACCCATCCAGAGTTTACGATTCTCGCTGTCTTGCAACGAGATGTCGGCGGCTGTGGCCAGACCAGCCACAGCCAGCTGGGAACTAACGCGTTCCGCACCATGACGCATGGTGGCGTGTGCTACCTCATGCCCCATCACTACAGCTAGAGCTGCTTCAGTTTTGGCGACCGGCAAGATTCCAGTATAAACCGCGATTTTCCCACCGGGTAAACAGAAGGCGTTTACCGTTTTGGGCTCATCGATTACGTTAAAGTCCCACTTAAAATCAGCACCACTGGCCTTGGCAATCCGAAGCCCGATAGCTTCAACAATTTTATATTTCTCCGACTGCGGCGACAGTAGCTTTTTCTTGGCGCGGGCATCGGCCAAAATTTCTTGATAAGCGTCAACGCCGAGAGCATTCATCTCGGAATCCGAGACAATGTTAAAAGACCTGCGCCCCTCACTATTGGTGGCACACGACTCAGCCCACATGCCAGATGAGACGAACAATATGATCGACAAAAATATCTTGATCATGATGAACCCCTAAAAAGCAATAAACTTAACGTTTAGCGCTCACCTTCGCAGCACTCACACTGACAACGCCGGGATTGACCGCTTCATTGATAATACGGGCCTGTTCGGTCGCATGAGCCTTAGTGGACCCTTCGGCCGTTGTTCCGCTATCACGACGCCCCACATAGCGTAATTTTTTTGGATCGGGCAGTAACGCCTCAAGCCTGGGTCTTACAAACGTCCAAGCTCCCATGTTCTGGGGCTCCTCTTGGACCCACAAGACATCGACCACGTTTTTGTATCTTGCGATCATGGACTCCACTTTTTTAACAGGGAATGGATAAAGCTGCTCGATCCGAACCAAAGCCACCTCACCTTCAGGAGCGGTCGACGTCGCTTCGAGCATTTCGTAGTAGATTTTTCCTGTGCAGAACACGACCCTAGTGACGCCTTTTGGATCTTTAATCCGTACGTCATCCAAAACTTCCTCAAATTGGCCTTTCTCGAATTCCACCAAGGGACTGACTACCTTGGGGTGTCGCAGAAGAGACTTTGGCGACATGATAACAAGAGGCTTACGGAACTCCCGACAAATTTGACGTCTCAAAATATGGAAGTACTGGGCAGCAGTCGTTGGAATTGCCACCTGAATATTGGCATTACCGCAAAGCTGAAGAAATCGCTCCGGCCGTCCCGATGAGTGTTCAGGCCCCATGCCTTCATAGCCATGTGGCAGCAGAAGAGTCAAACCAGAGGTCTGACCCCATTTTGCTTCACTTGCAACCAGAAACTGATCGATGACAATCTGAGCTCCGTTAACGAAATCACCGAACTGCCCTTCCCACAAAACAAGCGCATCTTTATCCGCAACCGTGTAGCCAAACTCAAAACCCATGACACCCAGCTCTGACAGTGGGCTATTCAAGATCTCGACCGTTGCTTGGCCAGGGGCGATATGATTCATGCTGTAATAAGGAACTCCAGTTTCAAAGTCACGTAAAACTGCCTGGCGACTTGAAAACGTACCACGCTGACAATCCTGACCGGACAGCCTAACATGATGTCCGTCCTTCGCGAGACTGCCAAAAGCTAGTAATTCAGCCATCGGCCAATCAACTCCGGATCCATCTTTTTCAACCATCTTTGAGCGCTGCTCAAGCAGCTTTTGTAGTTTGGGATGAACGTTAAATCCAGCTGGAGTGGTCGTGATTTTCTTTCCGATCTCCGATAGGGTTTTGAGCGATAGTCCCGTGCTGACAGGTTTTTCCATGGCTTGTTCATCACCCGTCACCGGATGGAAAACTTCGTCATAAATTTTCGGATATTTGTCCTTAAATTTTTCGTTTTTCGTATCACCTGATTTCATCAAGTCTAAGGCGTCTTGGAGTCTCGCCCTAAATTCAGTTTGTCGTTTCTTGAATTCATCCGAGGTCAAGACACCTTCAGCCACAAGACGCTCACCATATTGCGTCAAAACAGTCGGATGCTTAGCAATAATCTTGTACATGGTGGGCTGCGTAAAACCTGGCTCGTCAGTTTCATTATGCCCATGACGACGATAACCAATCAAATCTATGACGATGTCTTTTTGGAATCTTTGGCGATATTCGGCAGCCAGCTGTGCTGTCCACGCCACTGCCTCCGGGTCATCGGCATTAACGTGTAAAACCGGTGCCTTTATAATTTTCGCGATGCCAGAAGCATAAGTGCACGAGCGCCCTTCTTCAGGGTTTGTGGTAAACCCGACCTGGTTATTGATGATGACATGAATAGTACCACCTGTGGCGTAACCCGAAAGCTCCGCTAAATTCAATGTTTCAGCCACTAAGCCTTGCCCCATGAAAGCAGCATCACCATGAATAAGAAGTGGGAGGACTTTTTTGCGATCTTTATCAGAAATCAGTCGTTGGCGCGCCCGCGTAAAGCCCTCAACAACAGGATTCACAATCTCTAGGTGACTTGGATTTGGCGAGAGATAGAGCCTTACATTTTTACCGCCAAAACTTCTCTCCCCGGCAAAACCAAGGTGATATTTAACGTCCCCATCAATTTGGTAAGGGTTGAATTCACTTCCCTCAAACTTTTTAAACATGGCTTCATAGGTTTTACCCATGAAATTACAAAGTGTCCCGAGTCTTCCCCGGTGAGCCATACCAAGAATCAATTCTTCCACACCGTTGGTCGAACCGACTGCGGTCAATGTCTCTATCAGGGGCATAAAGGCTTCGGCGCCTTCCAAGGAAAAACGCTTTTGACCTAAAAATCTTGCCTGAAGAAATGCCTCAAATCCCTCCGCCTTCACTAATGAGTCTAGAATATTCAGCTTTTGGTCTTTTGAGAGCTTTGGCTTGTTGCGACAAGATTCCATCTTGTCTTGAATCCACTTCACGAATTCAATGTTGTCGCTATCCCTGAATTCTGCGCCAATCTTGCCGCAGTAGGTTTCTTGCATCATTTGAGCTATTTCATCAAACGTCATCGGGGTGGTCGTAGGCAAATTAACCGCTACAAACTTTCTGGATTTATTCACATCTTTTAGCCCATGATTTGCCGGGGTCATATCCTCACGAAGCACTGGTTTTGGCGCGAGCGGATTAAGGTGCGCACTCAGGTGCCCCAAAACTCGGAATGCGTTGATGTAAGCCTCAACCTTTCCCGCCTCTTGATCGCCACCAGTGGTGACACCGACAGCTCCGCTGCTGGCCGCAAACTCGTACCCTTCAAAGAACTGTCGCCAGCTAGCCTCAACTGAGGCTGGATCTTTGCGAAATTTCTCGTACTGCTCTTCGATGTAGCCAGCGTTAGTCGCGGTCGCGTAGGTAAATTTATTGAGACTCATAGTGCGCTAGTTCCTCTTTTTAGAAATTAAGCGAACGTTTATCAACAGCCAAAGCTGCTTCTTTCATAACCTCTGCCAACGTCGGGTGAGCGTGACTTGAACGTGCGATATCCTCTGAACTTGCAGAAAATTCGACGCCAATCACAAGTTCAGCAATTAACTCTGATGCATTCGGCCCCACAATGTGACCGCCGATGATGCGGTCAGTCTTTTCATCGGCGATAATTTTCACAAAGCCGTCCGTCTCACCAAATGCGCGAGCCCGGCCATTAGCCATAAATGGAATCTTACCGACACGGTACTTTATGCCCTTCGCCTTGGCTTCTTCCTCTGTCATTCCAACGGATGCCACCTCTGGCCAAGTGTAGACAACGTTCGGAATGGCCTCGTAATTCACATGTCCCGGTTTGCCTGCAATAATTTCTGCAACAGCAACACCTTCCTCGTCAGCCTTGTGCGCTAACATCGGACCATCCACCACATCTCCAACCGCATAAATATTTGGGACTGCCGTTTGATAGTGACCGTTGGTGTCGAGTTTACCGTCTTTACGCGGCGCGAGACCGACTTTCTCAAGGCCAAGACCCTCTGTGTAGGCCCTACGACCAACAGCCACCAACACCTTGTCACACTCAATAGTGACTGGCTGCCCGTCTTTTTCAGCAGATACTTTGACTTTTTTGCCGGCCTTTTCAGCCTTGACGAGTTTTGTTGTCAGGTGAAACTCCATTCCCTGCTTTTCCAGTATCTTCTTCATTTCAGCAGACACCGCGCCGTCCATGGGAGGTAAGACCCTGTCCTGCGCCTCAATGACTGATACTTTTGCGCCAAGACGCAGCCAAACACTTCCCATTTCCAGGCCAATGACACCTGCACCGATCACCACCAAATGGTCTGGCACCTTTTCAAAACACAAGGCTTCCGTCGAGCTGACAATATGGTTACCGTCAAATGGCGCGATTGCTTTTAATTCAATTGGTACAGAACCCGTGCTGATCACAAAAGATTTTGCCGTGTGTTCTTCAACTCCGCCATCAGCCTTAGTTACAGAGACGGTATTGGCGTTGACAAAAGTGCCTTTACCTTTGATGTAAGTCACTTTGTTCTTTTTGAATAAACCCTCAATGCCCTTGGTCAAACTGCTGACGATACCGTCTTTACGTTTCATCATTTGGGCAATATCAAACTCAACTTTTGAGAATTTAACGCCATGTTCCGCGGCTTTATGCTCCGCGTGATGAAAAACCTCGCTGCTTTGCAGAATTGCTTTGGACGGAATACAACCGACATTGAGACAGGTTCCACCAAGAGTACCGCGATACTCCACGCATGCCACATTAAGACCAAGCTGCCCAGCTCTAATAGCACCCGTGTAGCCAGCTGGCCCACCACCAATGAAAATCACGTCATAGTTTGCCATTGGTCAGACCCCCACCAGGATGCGCGTCGGGTCTTCGATACACTCCTTGATTTTCACCAAAAAGCCGACTGACTCTTTGCCGTCGATGATTCTGTGATCATAGGAAAGGGCGACATACATCATAGGCCTAATTACAATTTGACCGTTCACGACAACCGGTCGTTCCTCGATCTTGTGCATGCCAAGGATTCCACTTTGCGGTGGATTCAAAATCGGAGTGGCCATGAGTGAACCGAAAACGCCACCGTTTGAGACAGTAAAAGTACCACCAGTCATTTCATCCACGGAGAGCTTGCCATCACGCGCTCGCCTTCCATAGTCAGCCACAGAAAGCTCTAGCTCAGCCATGGAAAGTCGATCAGCATCCTTGATAACAGGTACAACAAGTCCGCGATTAGAGGAGACCGCAACTCCGATGTCGTAATAATCGTGATAAACAATTTCGTTACCCTCGATCCAACCATTAACGGCAGGGTACGCCTTGAGCGCCTCAACTGCGGCACGAAGGAAAAAACTCATGAATCCAAGGCCGACACCGTATTTTTCCTTGAACTTATCTTTGTAGTCGTTACGAATACGCATGACGTTACTCATGTCGATTTCGTTAAATGTTGTGAGTATGGCGGCCGTTTCCTGGGCATGGACAAGTCGCTCCGCGATCTTGCGCCGAAGCATCGTCATCGGTTCTCTACGCTCACTGCGGGAGCCGGAAATAGCTTGAGGTTTCACAAAAGTTGGCGCTGGGACTGCCGCTGGTGCTTGCTTGCTGCCACCGTCCATATGTGAAATGACATCACCCTTTGTTAAGCGACCATCTTTGCCAGTACCTTGCACGGCAGCTGGATTAATCTGGTGCTCCTCAGTCATACGACGCACTGCAGGACTCAGTGGAAGTTCTGTTCCCGATTTAGCAGGAGCTGGACCAGGTGCTACAGGTGCTGGTGGCGGAGGCACTGCGCTAGGTTGCGCGGGTGATTTACCCGCAGGCGCTGCCGCCGTATTATCGATTCTGGCCATCAATTCGCCAATTGCAACGGTTTCGCCCTGTTTTTTCAGGATATCGATGACACCGCTTGACTCGGCGACAACCTCAACCGTTGCTTTATCAGTTTCAAGCTCAACAAGGACGTCGTCTCGATTGACGTAATCGCCTGCCTTGACGCGCCACTTGTGAATAACGCCCTCTTGAACTGACTCGCCAACGTTTGGCATCTTTACATCAATGGCCATCGACCAGATCTCCCTTACTTCGTTACGGTGAAGACAAGTTTTCGCAAGGTGCAGCTTCCCCTTTTGAAAGGCCAATAATCCCTTAATGATGAAAGGGTTGCAACAACCACTTGGGACGGCCTACCTACTCTTCGGTAGGTGAACTTATTCTTTAATGGTGGTTAAATAATAGGCTGCTTGTTCAAACGATAAAAAAAGCCGATTCCGTCCATGGAATCGGCTTTTTTCTAACAAAGCATGCTAGAAAATAGCTGCTTTAATCGGCTGGAATATGCTCTACAAAGATTGAGGCCTTGGTCACATCTTCACCCCGACAGTCGCCTTCAGAGCACTTATTGGACACCACACAGGATCCACGGGATATAAAATCCGTCTCACCCCGAACCAAAATTCCCTCTACTTCCCAAGTCTGGGTATTGAATACGGCAGACCCACTGTTTCCACCGTAAGTGTCAAGATTGGTCACGAAGTAAGGCAGAGTTGGACTATTGGAACGAACCTTCGCGCCATCAGTAATTTTAGTGGGAAGACCAGACGGATGACCTATCACAGCAACTCCAGCGCCAGTTGTAACAGTACCTGTTTTTCTTACTTTTAGAGGCTCCCTACCATTCACCGCACGATCAAGGCGAATCACAGCATAATCTTTACCAAGGCCGCCTTCTTGTTCGCGTTTAATTAACGTTTTGCAATAGAACACGTTTTCTGCCTCAATTGTAGACAGATCTTTGCCCTGGAAATCATAGCCGAAATCAAAAACAAAACCGATTCCATCGCAGACTGACTGGCTCGCAATACAATGCCCCGCCGTGACCAGCGTATCGTCACCAACCAAAAAGGCAGAGCAGAAGCCTGGTGTCGGCTGCGCGTAGAATGGTTCGTCTTTACAGAGATTTTGCGACTCGCCAAAAGATTCCATGGGCAACTGAAACTTGCCGTTGGCGTCAGTAGGTTTAAGGTCACTTTTTTTGATCACGATCGCCGTTGAGCGAGCCAATTCAACAAGCCTTGGATTATTCTTGCTATCAAAAAGGTCCCGGCGATCATCCTCGCCATAAATTACGTTCGCCTTACCGAAAGCCGCTGAGCCAACCGGCAGCAAAAAAGTAGCCGCAACCATGGCCCATCCTTGGATCTTCAACATAAGCCCTCCCTGAGCTTCGGCAATTTATTTATGATAAGATGAGGAACTAAGTGAAACGGTACGAAAAGTTGGCCAGGCGGTCAACTAGATTTTTTTAGAAGCTCAAGCAGCGAGGTTTTTCATGAAAATCACCTTAATAACTCTTATAACATCCCTGAGCGTCTTGGGATGCGCCACAACACCACCTGTGGACGACTCTTCGTCCACCAAAGTCGACTCCAAGTCCACCCAAGATTTTAAGCTCTCAAACGTGAGTTCAAAGTTCACGGCTGGCACCGCTGACTACAAGTTCGACAATCAAAATTTTAAAGCACAATGGTTTCAGTGTATTGGTAAACAAGGAGCGCCTTACGTCGGATTTTTTCACAGCAACGGTACTGGCAATAATCCGCAAACATTTTGTGATGACTGGAATGCGCAGGTCTTGCTCAAAAATGGTTTGAACGTGGTCGGCGTCAATCGCCCATCATTCAAAGGATCAAGCGGTAAAGACGACTTAGGCGGGCCCCAATCAGTCGCCGCGAACCTGGCTGGACTCAAAGCAGCCGTCGGTCAGGGAACATTACTCGGCTTGTGGGGAATTGAGAGTGGAGTTGTCGCCGCAACGTTTACCGCTAAATCTCTACCCAATCTGAAGTGGCTAATTCTTGGCAGCGGTTATTATGATGTGGAAAACCTTGAGCGTACGTCGAAAAACGACCAACTCTTAAAACTCATCGCAACACTGAAAAAAACTGAGGGAGAATCAGCCTATGAATATCGCTCGATCGCCTGGGATATCACAGGACTTCCTTCCATGATCGCCATTTACCACTCAAAAAACGACGATTCAGCTCCAAAACACCAAGCTGACGATTTCAACGCACAGCTTCGAACCGCACAGACCAAGGTTTTCTATAATGAGGTGGATGCCCCTGCCGGAGCGCTACCTTGGCAAGCTCAATATCAGATTGTGGAAAAAGCGATCAAGCAACTGACGAAGGGCAAATGAATTTACTGCGAAGGAAACGGGCTTTCGTAGAAGACGTAAGTGGCGAAATCACCAACTTCAAAATAAACTTTCTTCTCGTTCTCATCAGTAACGAAGTTCTGGTTGAGATCCATCACGCCGTAGCCAAAGCGGTAAGCTCTAGCCTCTTTCGGACCGCCACCAGTTGAAGTGGCCGTGGAAAGCTTATCCACTTGTATCCAACGATAAACAACTTTTCCATCACTGATCACATCCACAACGCCGTTTGTACCGGTCCAGTTTTGGATCGATCGTGAGATCTTATTTTGTGTCTCTTGCGTACAAGAAACAAAAAACAGTATGGACAGAAATATGATTTTTTTTAGATAAAACATTTGATTTTCAAACCCCGTACTAACTAACTAATTTAAAATTAGCTCTTGCAAGAATTTCGGCAGATAGACCCCAAATGGAGAGAACTCCGCAATCATACAAGAAGCTGTGTCTCCGGCAACCAAACAAGTTAAAAACGAATTTTTTTTGATTATTCGCGGTCAAGTTTTCAAGAGGAACCAAATGTAACGACTCAACTTCAGTCTGATTTACCTTTAAATCCTCTAGCGAACAGGTCGTCTCGACAATAACTGGATATACCAGCGAACCATCGAGCGCGGGAATTGGCTCCACCCCACCAAGAACTTTAACCGATTGGCGATCAAGCCCGACCTCCTCAAACGCCTCGCGCAAGGCGGTATCCTGAGGCGACTTATCGCCCTCTTCAAGACGTCCCCCAGGAAAACCGATTTGGCCGCGATGTGAGCGTAGCTTTGTACTTCGCCGAATCAGCAAAACTTGGGGCGATGATGTGTCCCGGTCGAATAAGACGACGGCAACAGCACTTGGCTTTCGAGGCATCGCAAAATAAATCGGATCCCATTCCTTGGGATCCGGATTTGCGCAATCAAATCTCAGTTCGGAGTTCATTTACACCGTAATTTCAGGATGTCACGCAAACGAAATATCAGGCACTCTCGCTGCGATGTTATTCGACTGATCATTATCACTTACCAACGCGGCTACATGCGGCTGGTTGGAGTTCAGGTCGCGGACGATTTTACCATCGCGAGTTCCAGCTTCCCCAGCAGCGGCGGCGCGCTTCATGTTGGTCCTGCCGTTATAGAGAGCCCCTTCTTGCACTACAAGATTTGGAGTCGTGATATCGGCCTGGACATCGGCTGTTGCGCACATCTCAATTTTTTTCTGCACCGTGAGATTACCTTCAACGCGCCCATGTACGACGACTTCTTCAGCCTTGACCTGCGCATTGATGACCGCGTCCTCCTCCACGATGAGTAAACCTTCTGCAATAATTTCACCGTCGATCGTTCCACCGATTCTCGTGGCACCCTTGCAATAGAGCTTGCCTGAGAAATGACATCCTGCAGTCAGAATCGTCACGCCACCATCTTTACCCGAGCTCGATGCAGCCCGCCTTGCTGGAAAACTTTGATTTTTATCGCTACCAAACATGCCCCGCCTCCTAGCTGTCCATGTTATGATCCCTATTCGAGGATCAGGTTACCCTTCAGAACGTTAAATAACTGGAATCTTTCATGCAACGCCGCAAACTTAGTCACAATTTAACTCCCACCATTATAGCACCAACTAACCCAGTGTCATTATTGGGAACTGGCTGGCGCTGCATCCATCGCGACGTATGGGAGGAGAAACACCATGTATTCTTTGCACAAAATAATCTTTTTTGTCAAAACACCATATTTACCCTCGGAGCACAGAAGTCACGGAGTAGTCGGAGTTTTGAAGCCTCGGCGAGCAGTGATTTCTGGATTATTGAGTCAGGAACGTCCACAGCCCTGCAAGGCCGCGCGGCTCTGCAAGTATTCCAAGGCAATTTTCGGCAAGGACTTTTGTTTTTAGACTTGGGAAGCGAGTGTGTCGGATTTTCCGAGGAGATCATTACTCAGCTGATCACACTTTCATTCGTGAATTACGATTTAGCTACACTTAAAGTGGCCTCACTCTCCCAATCTACGAAAAATTTTTTGAGTTTTCTTGATCTAACGCTCATGACCTCGTTGATCACCTTTACAAGAAGTCACTTACCCGCAACCCAGATGCAGGAAGTCTACAAACTTGAACATCAGACCTGGTTTGACTCTCCGCAAGGACAGGAATCTTCGGTTCGACTTAGCTGGCTCAAAAAACGCAAAGAGCGCGAGCGCGCCGTCCAGTTGGCAGCATCAAAACCCAAAAGGAAAGCATCATTTTTGTTTTCTCTCTTCACCCTTGGAAGGCGTAGCCGACTAAAAAAAAGCCGAGGCACTGGCCTCGGCTGATTTTTTGTTGCAAACACAGGATAGGATCAACGCTTCGAGAATTGGAAGCGACGACGCGCAGAAGCAAGACCGTATTTCTTACGCTCTTTCTTACGTGCATCCCGCGTAATTAGTCCAGCTTCCTTCAATACAGGACGCTTGGTTGGATCCAGAAGGGACAACGCACGGCTAAGAGCGTGTCGAATGGCACCCGCTTGACCGGTCAATCCACCACCCATAACATTCACAGTGATATCATA
>JBAXLR010000024.1:0-23637 GCA_037134655.1 bacterium
TATGACGGGCGCACGTTCGGATACCGTCAAGGTCTCGGTGAACGGTGTCGTGCAGGCGGGAGACGTCTACTCGTTTGCTGATTCCGGCGTAGCTTTTAGGAATCCTCCGGCGGACGGTGCCATCGTCAGTATTGTCTGGCGAACTGAGGCCCATAAGATAAGAGACTATAACGCAAAAATTACTGATCCCCGCCAACCCGTGGCATGGCAGGTTGTGGATAAGATTTCTGG
This sequence comes from bacterium, assembly GCA_037134655.1. Lineage (GTDB taxonomy): Bacteria > Bdellovibrionota_B > Oligoflexia > Oligoflexales > RGVZ01 > CAMDKS01. The sequence continues at coordinate 232 of JBAXLR010000024.1, forward strand.
GGTACAAGTACCAGCTGCCTGGAATGGTTCTGTCATTAATTTTGAATATGCTCAAGTAATCGAGGGACGAGTGATCGTCTTCACGGTTGATTTTGGTGAAAAATCGCAACTAAGAACACTGAATCTGCCAAGTGAGCGGATTGATGACGAGATCAAGATATTAGCCGATGGGCGAGAAGGTGTGTGTTCAGTCAGTGGCCCCCCTGAGGATGTTTCTAAGCAAGATGTTCCTCCCGCAAGCGACGAAGAGAAATTAGAGGCTGAAAAAAAACAAAACTGGAAAACACGTTACAAAGGTCGTACCGTCAGCTTGAAGTGTGAACCAGGTGTGGATTATGCAGTGCTACAAGTACAATATCTGCACGAAGTAGAACGCACAGGAAGCTTTGACGTGAAGTTGCCTCTGGGAACTAACCCGGATGACCCGATGATTGGTTGGCGGGTGTTTATCGATGGAGTACCCAACTCAAACTTTGTGCGAAGCGGATCGCTAATAAGCTTAGACGCGGAGAGTCTCCCCCCGGAAACCCGGGTTGATGTTGAGGTTTTAACCTACTCGCCCGCAGAAAAATAAATCATTCATTCCAATTATTTACCCGCCACCGCTTTGGGTGGCGGGTTTCTTTTTCAATTTGATGCATATTGCCTCCAAAGCGTGATATAAGCCCAAGGTTACATCTCGGAGCTAAGAAATTGTTTGCGAAAAAATCATCAATCGCTGCCTTGTTGAAGTTTTGCATCGTCGCCGGTCTTTTGTGGTGGATGCTTAAAACAGATAAATTGTCCTTGGACGAGATGGCGATAATTCTCGAACGGCCTGACGTATTACTAGCCAGCCTCACGGTCTGGCTAGTGGGTCCTGTGCTCCTCGGGACGCTAAGATGGTGGCTTTTGATCCGCGCCGCATCTTTAGACTGCTCTTACACCAGAGCTTTGAAGTTACAGCTGACGGGGTTTTTCTTCAATACAGCTATGCCGGGCGCCGTTGGCGGCGATATCGTTAAAGCTATTTATATAGTCAGGGATCAACAAGTCAAAACTCGAAAAACTCCTGCCATGCTATCGGTTTTGCTGGACAGAATTGTGGGACTGATGGGACTTTTTGTGATGGGTGTTTTTGCAGCCTTGGCATCATACGAAAAATTAGCTGCTCATCCGATAACGAATCAGCTACTGGTTGGCCTTGCATCGGTAGTTGCTCTAAGCGGTATCTTTTTGACTTTGGTCTTTATTTCACACCGAGACGGAAAAGATCCGTTTCTTAAACTACTCTCCTACAAAATGCCGGGATTTAGAACCCTAAGAGGAATATATGAGGCGATCAGGGCTTACCGCGGGCAGCCTTTCGTCATTATTTCGACGATCGCCATATCCGTTGTGATCCAATTTCTCTCCATGATCTTCATGGGTTTTATTGGTCGTATACTTTATGGGGCAAGATTTGACCCCGCACTTCTCGCGCCCATATTCCCATTCGGCATTTTAGTCACCGCCATTCCGCTGGCCCCCGGAGGTCTTGGTGTAGGGCATGCCGCATTTGACCGATTATTTGCTTTGGTTGGATTGCCAGGTGGAGCAAACGTGTTCAACATCTATGTTCTTTCCCAAATTCTTCTGAATTTATTGGGAATTTTTCCTTATCTCTCGATGAGGTCAACTCAGCAACGGCGGAAGATCAGCAGCGTACCCGAGGCGATCAATTAGCTGTATGGCCTTAAAGGACCGCAAATGCCATTTATAGAGACGAATGCCGCAAGAATTTATTACGAAACTCATGGCGAGCAAGGTCAATGGGTCACCTTAATCAATGGGCATACCAGGTCCAGTAGTGATTTTAGAATGATGACTCGTCTTCTGGTCGAGACCGGACTATTTCGCGTCCTATTAATAGACAACCGCGCATCGGGTAAATCAGAGGTTAGTTCCGGATTTACAATGAAGGATATGTGTACTGATGTTGTGCGCGTTTGGGATCAGGTACTTATAGAATCCTCTGCAGTGCTCGGTATATCGATGGGTGGTGTTATTGCGCAGGGGCTAGCCATTACCCATCCCCGCCGAATCTCAAAGTTAATATTGGTTTCTTCCGCTCCAGAGGAATCCTACATTCGCCCAACCGGAGGAGCCTGGATTGCGGAGGGCAATCAGCTAGAGGAAAAAATGCGGTCTTATTTTGCTCCAGGTTTCGTCGAAAGAAATCCAGTGCTTTTTTCCAGCATGATTAATCAAATCAGACAAGCGTTGAATTCGGGGAAATTCTCTCGCCATTCCGAAATGCAGCGCGAGGCACTTAAAAGTGTAAAGTGGACGGATCAACTTCAAAAAATACAAACGCCAACTCTGATCTTGCATGGAGAGATGGATGCAGTCGTAAATCTTGAAGCCGCCACCATTCTCAAAGAAAAAATTATCGGATCCACACAAATGACGTTCCCTGGAGTTGGTCATCTGCTGCTGGCAGAAGCGCCAAAAGACTTGTACCGTGTGGTGATTGATTTTCTCGAAAAAAATTAGATTGTACCGGTAACAACGCGAACTTCGTTTTCGCTAACACCGAGTTCTTTGGAAATCTTTTCAGTGCTGAGACCCTTTGCTAGCATCGCTCTGATGTCATGATAGCGCCTAGACTCTAGTTCCTCGACAATATCTTCCCACTTTTCAGCGGATTGAAGTAATTTTGCCGCGTGTTCAGCCCGAGTCACAACTCGCGAGAGCAACTCACGCTGACTCTCGGCGTCTTTGGCCAATTTCATCAGAAAATGCTGCTTGTTGGTTAGCTCCTGAAATGGCTTTTCAAGCTTCCCAGCGATGTTGGAGACAATACTTTCTGCTTCACGTGTTATCTGTTCGACACCCCGTTTAACTTCCTGTTCGGCCTCAGTCGCCAAAACCTGAACCTGGTCACGTGTTGCGCGCGCCTGGCTCTGGGCAGCCATAAGTTCGTTGCGTACGCTATCCCTCAGATCAGCAAGCAAAGAACGCTCTTCAGTCAGCTCTCTAATCACATTTTGATTATCGAACTGTCGTTTCTGAAGTCGTAAGAATGCAACCACTAAAATAACGTCAGCTACGGCTAAAACTGCGAGCATGACACCAATCATATCTCACCCCTCTTGAAGGTAGCTTTTTAACACCAACTCATCAGTCTCATCAATATTGACTGTTTGAACTGTAACAATTTTCTTCTTCCCCCTTCGCCCGACGTCCTGAACGCTGACCACTTTTGCCAAAATGGGGAATCTTGCTGGCTGGTCGATCCTTCTATACTGAACAAAGCGAAGTTTTCGTTGCCAGTAGTCAGGAATGTCAAGGTGGATCCTAAGCAGTGTCCCAGGACTATAAGAGGATGTAGTTTGAAATTCAATTCCATGTGGACTGATGTGCATGCTTTGGGTTGCTTCGAGTGAGCTATCGTCAGAGGAAATGCTGTAGGCACCGTAGCGCATGCTTACCTTGCGCGTACTGCGGGGATATTTCTTTATAAGTGAGGCATCAAACTTGTTGTTATTTGCGGCTGCTGGCGGTGAGGATGCTGCCTCACAAGTCTCAGCGCCGCTTGCCGGTTTAGCTGCCTGCTGGTCGAGAATTTGTTGGGTGTTGTTGGTACTCATGCCTCGCCCCTCCGCTGTTGAGAGAATCAACTAGCTCTTCTGGTGGAAAATATCTTAGTCAGTTTTTCTTGAAGTGCAGCACCCGTAAACGGTTTGACAATGTAGCTGCTGACACCATTCCTAACAGCCTCAATGATATGGTCCTTCTCGGATTCGGCTGTTACCATGAGAAACGGTAGCTGAGAGAATCGGGAGTCTGAACGAACTGCTTTCAAAAACTCCAGGCCAGACATATTTGGCATATTCCAGTCACTCACGACAAACTCGACATCAGGGTTTGACTCGAGAGCTTTCAGGCCCTGCACGCCGTCTTCCGCTTCAACGAAATTGTTATAACCGTTTTGCCGCATCAATGTTTTTACGATTCGCCGCATTGTGGGGAAATCATCGACTACGAGAATTTTCATGTCAGGCCGGCCTATTGCCATAGAACGTTGTCTCCTATCAATCGCAAACCATGCGCAAAAATTTAATCAGATAAAATCGAACGATGCCGTTTTAGTTTTTCAATCGCCTGCGTGTGAAGTTGGCTGACGCGGGATTCAGTGACCTCAAGAATTCGACCAATTTCTTTCAAGTTCAGATCTTCAAAATAATACAGCTGCAGCACCAACTTCTGCTTCTCCGGAAGTTCGTCGATGTGCTTTCGCAAGATGTCCCGAGCTGAAGCGTTTCGCAATTGCGTGAACGGATTCTTTGAGTTTGGATTCTCTAGCGAATCGAGCAGGCTCCGTCGTTCGGTTGTTCCATTTGTTCCTCCGAAGTCGTCGATCGAGAACATTTGAACGCCCTTAACTTTCGCATTCATGTCAAAGTACTCTTCGATCGGCATTCCCAAAGCTTGGCTCAGTTCGTCATCGGTTGGTTTTCGACCGAAACGTTGCTCCAACTCAGCAGCCATGCGATCAAGTTTTTTGGCTTTGTCCCGTACAGATCGGGGAACCCAATCCTGTGTTCGTAGCTCGTCCAGAATAGCGCCTCGGATACGAAATTCAGCGTATGTTTTGAATTTATTGTCGCGGCTAGGGTCATATTTATCGATGGCATCCATAAGTCCGATGACGCCGCTGCTGATGAGATCTTCGATTTGAATATTACTTGGCAGGCGAGATGCAATTCGCTGTGCTACGAATCGGATGAGGGGCGAATAATCCATGATTAATTGATCACGAAGTTTTCCGTCAACTGCAGAGTTTTCTTGCTTATATTTTTTTACAAGTGATTTCATCGTCGACGCCTCAATTTAGTTCACTAAATATTTTACAGTAATGCGCACCAACAATGTTATGGGTCAACTTTTTGACGGCTTGATGCAGGCTGGGAAAGAGCACCCCACAATGACGGTAACACCGCAGAACGCTCGTTATTTTCCTGCCTATTTATGATTTGTAAAATGTTGCACCATGATTGCCCCCATCCTTGTCCGCACAAGGAGTTGAAAGCATTTTCGGACCCGACCTTCCGGGCGAGTATCGTTCGGACGAGGCTTGCATCCGTGGTTACTGATCCAGCATGATGGACAGTTGTGCCGCAATAAAATTTGGCAACCTCAGCAAGGCGTGCGGCCACGCGTCGTCCCTCATCAATATTGATTACCTGATTAACAACAAGCGCGCACTCGTACCGGTCGTACTCTTCTGCCATCAATTTTATAAGCGCATATGCGTCGGTTATTGCGTGCGGCTCAGGCGTGGTCACAACCACGAACATGTCACTGATCGAATTAAGTGTTAAAACTGAGTCGGCGATTCCGGCGCCGGTATCTACAAACACGTAGTCATAGATATCAGGTAGGCGCGATAACTCATGCACAAGAAAGCTGCGAGAAAGCGGCGTCATGTTCGCAAGCTGTGCGACACCTGATCCTGATGATATAACGTCGATACCAAGCGGAGTCTTAGTGATAATGTCTGCAATAGGCAGCCGCCCATCGAGCACGTCCTTGAGGGTCCCTTTGGGTTCAAGGCCCATCACCACATCAACGTTGGAGAGCCCTAAGTCACCGTCTACAATAAGGACCTTTGAACCGCCTTTGGCACATGCTAAGGCCATATTGATCGTCGTCATGGTCTTACCGACGCCGCCTTTGCCACTGGTTACCGCGATTATTTTTCCCATAGTCGGTCCTTAGAATTAGGTTATTACAAGATCAAATTTCCGTTTTTAAAAGACTGCTTACTATGGTCTCGCGGTTTGCCCGTTCAGGTGTTTGGGACGGTAGCGAGGAAAACGAGAGCCAGCTGACGGGTACGGACCATTTGCAGGTCGCGTTAAAGACGTCACCCCAGGCGGGAATCTCATCCAATTTGGTGAATGCAACGCTTGAGATTCCGACAGCACTAAAGTGTCTGATGGCCCGGTCCTGCAGATGCGGCTTCTCCGTTGCACTTAGCGCAAGGTGGAATTCAAGCGACATCCCCTGATCTTTAATAATTTCAAGGTCAACCAAACAAGCTGTATCGGTTGGATTTCGACTTGCGGTATCCACTAGTATTAAGTCCGTATTCCGCAATTTCATCACAGCCGGTTTCAGTTCTTCGGCGCGTGATATGCTGACGTGCTCGATTCCCAGGATTTTGCTATAGATGCGAGTCTGTTCCCCGCCACCCAGCTTCTCAGGATCCCAACTGATAATGGCGACGCTGTGTCGCTCCTTTTTTGCGACCGCTGTAGCTATTTTCGATACAAGCGTGCTCTTCCCAGAACCGGGGGTGCCCAAAAATACGTGTAAATTCGTCATACCTGGGACGTTCGAAAGTTTTGGTGCAATTTTAATTCTCTTCATTAGCCAACGACTCGCAACTTCCCGATACTGCGCTTGCGTATCGTCTGTAGCCGAGCTTTTGCCGGCGTCGGTACCTGAACCTAAGTATCTAATCAGCTCTGCAGTTGTCGAGCGGTCTACACCCGAGGCCAATAACGTCTGTTCAAGCGCAAAAAGCTCAGCCGGCGTGCTGTCGTTTGCACGCTGCTCTCTCAGTAGGTCGAGAACGAGGTTCTTAACATCATAAATAACACTTTCAACAATCCGAACTTGCTTTGCGGATGCAATGTTTTCACTGATCGCATTCAATTTTACAAGTGTCTCGGAGTTGCCATTGCCGGAGCTTTCTAGCCTGCTTGGCTTTGCTTCGGCGCCCGACTTGGAGCTAACCGCAGCTGCCGCAGTCACTTCAAACAGCTTGGGCATACCAGCATCTGCCGGTGGAATTTCCTTGGTGGAAAGAATTACTGCATTCGCACCGAGTTCGCGCTTACAGCGGAGATCGCATCTCGCATGGTAGTTGCTTCAAATTTACGAACTTGCATAAACAATGCCTCCTAAGTCATGGTGCTTAAAGCGAAATAATACCGACCTTGTTTGTTTGAACCTCCGCTGGTATTTCATCAAATGCTACAACGACGATTCCTGGAACAAATCTATTTATCAATTTCCGCAAATCCCAGCGGATCCGAGATCCACACACTAAGACGGGCATTGTCCCTAGCGGATCAAATTTGCGCATAGTCTCGGCGATCTGATTCAGAAGGCGCTCAACGTATCTGGTATCAATGTTGAAATAAGTCGATCCGTCTTCCGCTGTTTGCAGTGCGCCAACAAGAACATCCTCTACCGCCCGGTCGAGCGTTGCGATATGAAGGGTATTTTCGTTGGCCAGGTATTTTTTAATTATACCACGTCCAAGTGCTTTCCTTACGTAACGCGTTAGTATGTCAGGATGAGAAACTTTCTTGCAGTGATCGGCTAGAGTTTCGAAAATACTGTGGATATCGCGAATACTTACAGATTCTGCCAAGAGGTTTTGCAACACTTTGACAACGTCTCCAAGACTTAACCGATCGGGCCCTACTACTTCTTCCACGACCTTTGGGTGATCAGTTTTCAGATTGTCGATGAGTTTTTGAGTTTCTTGGCGACCAAGAAGTTTGTGCGCGTTTTCGCCGATGAGTTTTGTGAGGTGGGTTACGATAACTGTTGCGCAGTTGACAACAGTATAACCGCGGAATGTGGCTTCGTCCTTCTGGGCCGATTTGATCCAAAGCGCATCGAGCCCATATGCGGGTTCTTTACCTTTGATGCCCTTAATTGGATCACTTATGTCGCCCGGATCCATGGCAAGCCAATGATCCACAATCATACTGCCCCGGCCGATAACATTGCCTTTAAGCAGAATCTGGTATTCGCCCGGTTTCAATTGAATATTGTCGCGAACCATGACCATTGGAACAATAATTCCAAGATCTTGAGCAAACTGTTTGCGCGCGCTAACGATTCTTTCAAGAACCTCTCCATCCTGGCTTTGATCAACTAGCGGCACAAGTCCCACACCAACTTCGAGGCTTAAAGTATCCACATGAAGCATGTTTTCGATGGAGTCAGAGGTTCCCTCAGCCAACCGATTCTTGTTTGCCTCTTCTGCAATACGCTCGGCGTTTTGTTCGGCGACAGAAATCGCACTATAGCGAGCCATGAAGTAAAACAGCACAGTTAAGGCAATAAATGGAAGGAACGGAAAGCCCGGCAACAAGCTGAACACAAGCATCAAAGCCGCGCAGATATAGAGGGGCTTAGTGTGAGTGACGATTTGGCCTTGGATTTCGTCGCTTAGACCTGTTTCCGTTGAGCTGCGCGTAACAACGATGCCTGCCGCGATGGAGATGAGTAGGGATGGGATAATAGCAACAAGGCCGTCACCGACTGAGAGAAGGGTAAATTTCGCCGCGGCGTCCTCAAAGCTCATGTTGTGCTGCATCACGCCTACAGCTAATCCAACTACGATGTTGATTAGTGTGATGATGATGCCAGCGATGGCATCGCCACGTACGAATTTAGACGCTCCGTCCATGGCTCCGTGAAAATCAGCTTCGCGCTCAACTTTACGCCTTCGTCGTTTGGCTTCTTCGCGGTCGATGACACCCGCATTTAGCTCTGCATCGATAGCCATTTGTTTACCGGGCATTGCGTCCAATGTGAATCGGGCACTAACTTCTGCGACTCGGCCAGAACCTTTGGTGATGACGAAAAAGTTTACAACGTTCAATATTAAGAAGATTACAACACCGACAAAATAGTTTCCCCCGACTACGAATTCGCCGAAAGCCTCAATAACGTGAGAGACCTCACCAGTCGCACCATCCAGCAATATGGCGCGGGTACTGGCAACGTTCAATGCAAGTCGAAAACCAGTAGAAAGCAGAAGAATAGTTGGGAATGTCGAGAATTCAAGTGGCTCTTTAATGTAGGTCGATATCAAAAGAATAAGGACACCAAGGGTTATGGATATGGCTAATAACATATCCATAAGCACTGGTGGCAGTGGCACTAACATCAAGAAAACGCCAGCAACGACGGCGAATCCAAACTGGACGTCAGTACTTCTTAGAAAATCAATAATATTGAACGAGGGGACGCCAAGCGCCTCTTTATTTTGTTTGATTGCCTTACCAGTGGCCTGTGCCATGTACTACCTCTGCTCTATCTAGATATTGGCACCAGGCTGAGCCCTGGCCCCGTCTGCTTTTTTATTGATTGTTATGCCCTTAAGCTTGAAAACAAACTTAATGATTTCACTTATGGCCTGGTACATGCTTACCGGAATCTCTTCGCCCTCTTTGACCGCTGCGAAAATTGCGCGCGCTAGTGGCTTGTTCTCAACAATTGGAATTTCGAGTTCTTTTGCGGTTTCTCGCATTTTCAAGGCGAGGAAGTCGGCACCTTTTGCGACCACAAGCGGAGCCGGCATACCCATCTCATAGCAAATAGCAATAGAATAGTGAGTTGGGTTTGTGATGAGGACAGTTGCTTTTCTAGTGTTTTCCACTGTTTTGCGGTTTGCGATCTCTCGCGCCATTCGCCTAAGTTTTGCTTTTACATGTGGATCAGATTCGCGCTGTTTGACTTCTTCTTTGACTTCCTGCTTTGTCATCTTCATTTTGTTCTCAAGCTGGACAAACGAATAGATAAAATCACCAGCGCCGACAAACAGCATAAGACCAACCACACCCCAAAGTAGCTGCGTTGTGATCTCGTTCCAATACAGCCAGGACAAGGCAAAATTGGCGTTAATTAACGCAGGAACCTTGTGCCATTCGCCCGCTAAAACTAGCCACGCGATGATTGAGACAGCAAATAGCTTGGCTATGGTCCTTAGAAGACCGACGAGCATCTCCTTTGAAAATAAGCGACCGATACCAGTGATTGGATTTAGCTTTGACCAGTCCGGCTCCAGCTTTTTCCAAGACCAGTTAAATTGGGTTTGCAACAGGGACGTTAAACATCCTGCAAGAGATGCTACGGCAAAAAACGGTAGTATGATTTGGAGTATGTCCACCCATTGAGTACTGAGATAGTCCAGAATATTCTTTTCACTAACCCTAAAATGCTCAATAGCCTGGAAGTTTTTGACTAGGATTTCCTCGCTGCGCGTTACTACTTGTGGCGCATACCAGGAAATAAATAGGGCAATCGCTGCAAGACCAGCTACCTGACTCAATTCGTGACTGTGCGCTACGCTACCTTTCTCGCGAAAATCCTCGCGACGCTCAACCGAGGCTTCTTCGGTCTTATCATCATTATCGATATCCTGATCGCCCTCGGCCATCGATTAATCTCCCTAGCGCCCTATAAGACTAAGAGCGGTTAAAATATGTTGCTGACTCGCTTCAAAATGAACTGATAGCCAGCCCGGAAGCAATGGTATGAGCGCCATATACAAAAATAGCCCAACAAAAAAGTTTGCGGGAAAGCTCATGACAAAAACATTAGCTTGAGGGACAGCGCGATTAATTAGGCCTAGCGCAGCGGTTGAGAAAAGAAGTCCAACTAAAAGTGGCGCTGCTAATTGCACAGCAGTCGCAAATATTCCAGCCGAGACCACCAAAAGATGAGAATTCAACGTCCCTGGAACTTGTGCCTGGCCAAGAGGGATCAGTTTGAAAGAATCGAATACGGATTTTATATAGACATGGTGTAGGTTAAGGGCGAGAAATATGAGAACGACGAGCATACGGTGCAGAGCAGTAAAGCCATTTGTTGTGTCATCGGCATCTGGAATGAAAACACTTGCCGTGTTAAAGCCCATCTGCAGTCCGACCATATTCGCAGCCATGATGACGCCGTCAAAGGCAAGTTTCGCTGTATAACCAAGTACCAGTCCGATCAAGAGCTCCTTTGCCATCAATATACTCAAGGTTCCCACATCATTGATGGCAATTGACACTCCTGCCGTCACCGAAGGTGGGAGGATGGGGTAGACTCCGGCCGTTAGAGCGACTGACAGCAGAATTCGAACCCGAATGGGTACAGTACTGTCCCCAAATAACGGCAGTAACGCGACGATGCATGAGATGCGGAAAAAAATCGCAGCTGCAGTCAGTATTTGTGTCGAGTCGATTGCAAACAAGATCTACTTCCTCCACTCAGCGAGCTACTAATGGAATTTTGTTAAAAATTCCAACGGTGAAGTGAATAAACGTTTCCAGGATCCAAGGACCGGTAATAGCTAGCGCTACTGTCATTACGAGAATTTTCGGTATGAACGTTAGTGTTTGCTCGTTGATCTGAGTTGCGGCTTGTAAAACAGACACAATCAATCCGGTGACTAGAATTGCCAACAACGCGGGAGCCGAAATGAGTGTCGCAACCCAAATTGCACTCAAACCCAAGTCTATGACGGTTTGTTCTGTCATGAGCGGTCTCCTCCTACGAGTATGTGTGGAAGCTTTTTACAAGTGCCCCTACGATCAGCGACCAACCATCGACCAAAACAAATAAAACCAATTTAAAAGGTAGAGAAACCACTGTTGGTGGAAGCATCATCATACCCATCGCCATTAGTATTGCGGACACGACTATGTCGATGATGAGGAAGGGTATGTAAATTAAAAAGCCAATTTGAAAAGCTGTTTTCAATTCGCTTATCATGAATGATGGGATGAGAACACTCATGGGAATATCGTTTGGGGTGGCAGGCTTTCCTATTTTTGAAAGATTCAGAAATAAGCCAAGATCAGACTCTCGCGTTTCGGCTAGCATAAATTTACGAACGGGTTTGGAAATCTCTGCGAGCGCCTGATCCTGCGAGATCGCATTTTGACTTAATGGTGTGATTACACGGTCGTTAATAGGCCCCCAAACTGGGGCCATGGTAAACATGGTCAAAAACAGGGCAAGACCTAGCACCACCTGATTAGGTGGCATGGTGTTGGTTCCGATGGCTTGCTTTAAAAAACTGAGAACGACCAGAATTCTAGTAAAAGACGTCATCATCAGCAAAATTGCTGGGGCGACGCTCAGGACAGTCAAGATGCTAACGATTTTAATCGCTGGAACGACTGCATTTGGGTCATCTGATTGACTGAGGTTAACCTGAAGCTTTGGTAGCGCAGTGTCGGCAAAAGCGACATGGCTTAAAAAAATCGTAGCAGACGCAAAAATTAATCCCATCAGGATTAATCCAGCAATCTGCCTTTTTAAAAATACTTTCCTATCGGCCATTTGATCCCCCGCGTTTTCAGTTCGTTCATTATCCAGGAGGCAAATTTCGCAATCGGTCCCTAAGAATTTTCGTAATATCATCTTCAGACTTTGATGACTTCAAATCGACAGGACCGTCTTCACCTATGGCAATGTTGATATTTGAGCCGCGATTGCTACCGATCGAGCGGCTTTTAACGGCTGGAGTTGTCAACGTTTTGCGCGCATGGCCACTAGTGATTTCCCCGGGATTTTTGAGACGAACTTCGGCATTCGGATTTGCTGTTTCCAACGCTCTTGCGAACCCGGTATGTGAATTTTTATCGTCAATATTTGTCAAAAGACTAATATTATCTGGAGTAAGACCAAGAAGAATCTGCTGATTCCCGACCTGGACAAGCGTCAATTTTTGCTTTTGCCCCAAGGAAATACTAGACAAGACTCGCATTGTAACCGGCTCAATCTGCGGGGAATTTTTACTCTGATTTTTTGCTCGGCTGCGGCGAGATTTTATGAATTGAACCGTAAGAAGGCATATGAAAAGTAGCGCGCAAATGCCTGCACCCTTGGTCAGTTGAGCGTGCAGCTGACTGTTTTCAGTTACATTCGTATTTATACTTGCCTGGGTAGGCGCACTTACGGACTGGGCTGCCGTAATAACCTCTGGTGTGTCAGCCCTGTCACTGGGTGCAGGCGCGGCCTCAGGGGCGGTCGTTTTCGGTGCTGGGCTTATAAGCTGCTCAAGTTTATTATGATCAATTGTTACGACAATACGATCACCTAACAATTCAGCTGATGTTGCGAGTTTTGCCTTGGATGCATCTTGATTGATAAATAGTCGTAGAGCACCGTCGTCACTTCCTACTTGAAACGATGCCACTTTGCGCAAGAAAGGACCGTTGCCATCTAGAAACTCTCCAGAAGCCGGAATAAGAGTTTGCGGCAGCTTAATTTGAAGAAAAGTTCCATGTTCCTCGATTTCTAAATCTTTCCATTGAGGACTACGATTTAGCCTAGCAGTAACAATAGTGAGATCACCCTCCACCTCGGTCGTGACTGCGCCTAATGTTACAGCTGTTGTTTGTTTCACCGCAGCAGCTTCTTTTGGGGCTTTTGGACTTTCTTTACCAGCCGAAGCATGGGTGAGCTCGGATTGTGGTTTCGCACGCAGATTTTCGCTCAATGACAGTTGAGCGAATAAAAAAGTCGCCGTTAAAAATATTCTTTGTGTGATCATCACTTTCAGTCCTTTGCCAAATGTGCGTTAGCGTTAGATGGCTTCCTTATCTGGCCCAAAATCGGAGAGACCGAATTGGCTTGCAACGTCAGTCAGGCGCACGCCGAATTTCTCGTTTACGACCACTACTTCACCCATCGCCACCAACTTATCGTTGACCAAAATTTCCATGGGCTCGCCCGCGATTTTGTCTAGCTCGATTACAGATCCCTGACCCAGCTGTAAGAGATCATTGATCGCCATCTTTGTCCGACCGAGCTCTACACTGACTTTAAGAGGTACATCGAGGATCATTTTTAATTTGGAAAAGTCAGTTTTGCTCAGGCGACCACCAATACTGTTGGCGCCTGTCCCGGCACCATCGAAGCCACCAGCTTTTTCACCGTCACTAGCTTGCGCAGCATCATTGTCGAGCTCCCCACCCAGGCCGAAGTTTTCCGCTTTGATTTCACCGTCCATTGCCATGCGAATCTCCTTATTACTAATTTTTTTGTTAGCCCTGAGTTTCTGTGATCTTGATGGCCCTGTTGCCCTTTGATAGACCCGGAATTCCCTTAAATTTTGGCTTACCTTCGACCAAAACCTCGAGAGGCATTGTTGCATCGGATCCGAGCTGAATAATGTCACCAATTTCAAGTTCCAAAAGATCACGAACTGTGATGTCAGCAGTGCCAAGGCGCACTAAAAGGTTGGCGTTGGTCTGCATTATTTTTTCTTTGATACGGTTGATCCAGATAACGTCAACTTCCAATTGTTCACTTTGGAATCCAACAGAAAGCTTTGATTTGATTGGTTCAAGGGTTGAGTAAGGGATGACAATCTTGATGGTGCCACTGACTTTTTCCAACTCAACATCAAACGTTGTTGCGATGACCACATCGGATGGAGGCACAATCGCGACGAACTGTGGGTTGATTTCCGTTCTGCTATAACCAATTTTAAGTGGATATACCGGTTCCCAGGCTTTCTCCAAGTCATCAATCGCGGTCATCACGAGGCGTCGTGCGATTTTAATCTCAATCGGTGTGAAATCTTTGCCTTCAATTTTCGTATAAGGGACGTCATTGCCGCCGAAAAAACTATCTACAAGGGCGTATAATAGTTTTGATTCGACTACCATGACGGCAGCACCACGAAGCGGGTCAAGGCGCAGGATATTTAGGCACGATGGTAACGGCAGTGAGTTCATAAACTCCGAAAACTTCAGCGGGCCAGTGGAGTTTACCGAGATGTTCGCCATTTTACGTAGTGAGTTCGAAAGGCTCATCCTGAAAAGACGAATGAAGCGGTCGTGAATAATATCTAGCGTCGGCATTCTGCCACGAATGATACGATCTTGATTAGCAAGATCGTATTGGATCACGCCTGGCCCAGCTGCGGACGACTGCCCATTGCCGTCGATTCGGTTGTCGGAAACCGCTGACAATAGGGCATCTACTTCGTTTTGGGAAAGAACCTGGTTCATCATCATCTCCGTTTACAAAGTCGTGTTCGCGATATCTCGCCATCACTCAATCAGGATATCGGTTATGTAGACATTCGTGATTTTTTTCTCGAGGTACTGGTTAACCCGATTTTTAATTTCCAGACGGAGCTGATCTTTTCCGTCCGGGCTGAGCAGGTGCTCACGTGTTTTGCGGCTGACTATTGATACGACCGCATCGCGGATCTGACTGTCGCGCGCTTTCAATTCAACTTTTTGATCTTCGTTCGGGTATTCAAAGCGAACTTCTAGTCTCACATAGCGGTTTTCTAGTGGATTACCGAGGTTCAAATGAAATGGCTTCATGTCATACATCAAGCCAATACCTGAGTAGCGCCCCGGCTTTCCACCGCCTGCGGCCGCTTCCTTTCCCTCACCCTGGCTCGTGTCGCCGGGTGCATTTCCTTTCGCGTCAGATTTCCCGTCTTGTGCGGCAGGTGAGTCGGCTTTTGCGTGAGGATCAGCTTTGTTATTTTCTCCGCCCGTGGCGTGGGGGTCTTTGGCGCCATCTTTTTCAGTTTTCTTGTCCCCTGATCCTTCCCCATGACCGTCCGCATTGCCTTCTGCGTGACCATCGACGCTTTCAGATTCATGTTCTCCTGGTTCGCCATGTTCAGATGACTCACCGTGTTCGGACTTCGGGGTTTCTGCAGCTTTTTTGTCGGAGGAACCTAGCATTTTCAAGGCAGCGAATGCCCCGCCGCCCACAATGAGGAGGCCGCCTACTGCAGCAATAATTATTTTTTTCTTTTTTGCGGCCGCAGCTTGTTGTTCCGGGGTTGCCGGCTCCTTGGCCTTTTTATCGTCTTTTTTTTCTTCTTTTTTCGCCATGCCAAGCTCCATGCGCAAACTTTAAAACGCGCATTATCACGATACAGATACACTGAGTCAGCGGATCTGATTCAAGAGCTGTGCCAATTTTGACGAGGCTAATTTTACCTAGGAGTTCTGCTTCTTTGATAGAGAGCAAACAGCATAAATTGACGATAAATATTCGTGATTTTTATGAAAATTTAAAATGGCTTAGGTTGCCCAGGATGTCCGACAAAATCTTAACGGTTGGCGCCATAGTTTTGACCTCGATCGCGCCAATAGTCTGACGCCTGAAGTGAAGTTTTCAGCACTTAAAGAAAAGGAAGTTGCTTGTATGGAGGGATGACCTTGCCTCAAGCAGGGTGCCGCTGGCTAATCCATCAAAGCGAATGCTTGTTTAAAGCCTGGGGTAAGGGTGTCGGCCATATCAGGTATTTTTGGCCAATCATTAAAGATTAAAATTGCAGCACCACGTTCGGAAGGTGCCACTAATGAGGCTTTAATAGAATTTATTGCTAAAATTATGAGCATTAGTACCTTTCAGATTGAAATTTTACAAGGTGCCAGGTCCCGGCATAAGATCATAGGAATAGTGGGCTATCCGGTTGAACTCATCCTTGCAAAATTACGTGTTTAACACTCGGCTAAGGATTTGCTATAGTTCTAGGTCCCAGTATGGATTGAGGTGAGCTTCAAAATGAGTACTTTCAGACTTCTTGTCATTTCAAGTGTGATGTTGGTTGGCTGCATGGATCAATATAATCCTCGCCCCTATTGGCAGCAATTTACACAGGAGCGCCAAATAACAAGTGTTAAGCAACCAAAGCTAACTGAAAAAGGGGAGCTTCCTGCTCCGGAGGCTGCTGGAGATGCAAACGCAGATCCTCTGGCCGGTAAGTTTTCTTCCCTCTGCTCAAGCTGTCACGGCGTCGAAGGAAAAGCTGACGGCCCTGCAGCGTTGGCGATGAATCCAAAACCAAGAAATTTACATGACAAGACTTGGCAGGCTAAAGTTGATGATGCTCACATTGCAAAGGTGATCAAAGAGGGTGGAACCTCGGTTGGTTTATCTGGAACTATGCCTCCCTGGGGCGCTGTGTTGAGTGAAGACGAGGTCAAAGGTCTTGTCGCCATGATCAGGGCTTGGGGCAAGTAATAGGATTCTGAAGTCTTAACCAAGAAATGGACGCTCGTCTGCCCACAGGGCGTCGAGCGTCTCTTTTTTTCTGATGATTCGCACCATATCACCGTCGATGGCCACTTCTGGTGGTCGAGGTCGAGTATTATAATTGGAAGCCATACTCATACCGTAAGCCCCAGCTGTTAAAACGGCTAGCTTATCGCCAACTTTGACTTGGCTAAGTTGAACATCCTCACCCAACCAGCACGACGTTTCACAGACTGGCCCGACAACATCATACTTGGCAGCGTTCCTCTGCTCTTCTTGGAATACCGGTTCAATATGATGGTAGGCATCATACATAGCTGGGCGCAGAAGCTCTGTCATCCCCGCATCGACAAGGACAAAACTCTTTTTCTCGCCCGTCTTAATATCTAGAATCTCTGTTAGTAGTATTCCGCTGTCACCCACAATTGACCGCCCAGGTTCGAGGTATAGGTCCATATCCTTCGACGGCAGCGCCATCCTCGAGGTCGTGATCCAATTTTTGAAGGTGGGTACTTTCTCGATCTCACTTGGTTTATACGCCACGCCAACGCCGCCGCCCATGTCGATATGCCTTAGTTTGGCTCCTAAGCCCAGCAACTGTTCAGCAAAAAGTCGCATTTCCTTGGCTGCGGTTGCGAATGATTCCATCTCCAGTATTTGACTGCCGATGTGACAACTTAGACCCTCTAGTTTTAAATACTGACTTGAAATAACGCGCTTTGCCAAAGACAGAGCCAGTCGCGGGCTTAATCCAAACTTCGTGTCGGCAGGGCCTGTATTAATTTTCCTGTGGGTTTGACCATCCACGTCAGGGTTGATTCTAAAAGCGACGTTTACATCCCGGCGCTGCGCGGTGGAGATTTCGTCGAGCAAATCAATTTCGTGGGGTGACTCAATATTGAAGCAAGCGATACCTAGATTTATGCCGAGTTCAATTTCACTACGAGATTTTGCCACGCCCGAGAATATGATATCTGATGGTGGAATCTGAGCCGCAAAGCACCTTTCAATCTCGCCACCACTAACGACATCCATGCCGAGTCCATGCTGATTAATTAACTTTAACACAGACAGATTTCCCAGGGCTTTCACGGCAAAAAAGGCTCTCGACCCTGGGGATACTAAACTTAACTCTTTGGTAATTGACGCAGAGCGTTCGCGGATCCGATTGAAGTCATAAACATATACGGGGGTGCCAAATTGCTTTGCGACTTCGGACAGATTAACTCCACTCAAATGGAGATACCCACGTTTTCTATTAAAATGCTGTCCGGGAAATTCTGAAATTGACATGTGCAATGATGACCCAAAGCGTGCGAAATATGACGTTTTCTAAGAGTTCTTTTGATGATCGTTATTAACATTCCATTCAAAAGGATGTTCGGGACGTGAGACCGTAGTCATTTGTGACGGCATAGACGTTTCAAGTGCGTCAATCGCTACTGTTATCGGTGATTCGCTTTTTAATTTGCTTAACACTTGTGCCGCGTCCTGCTGACCGAGCATCTCTTGCTCTGCTTCCTTTACCACGTGATCGAAGGCACTCTTGAATTCGTTGGATGTCCGACGCATTTGTACGTAAAACTTAGCAGCCTGGCGCATTAATCCCGGCAGTCGTTGTGGACCCAGCAATATCAGCGATACAACGCCAATAATGACGATTTCCATAAACCCAAGGCCCATGCTCTTGCTCGCTCTCTGTAGAGATCATTTCCAACTGCCCGAAAACTATGGCAGGATGGAAGTCTAGCCCCAAAGGGAGGGTCGCGCAAATGATAATTGTAACTGGCGGCGCTGGCTTTATTGGTTCTGCGCTCGTTTGGAAGCTTAATGAAAAAGGCTTCAAAGACGTTGTCGTCGTGGATCACATGGGAAGTGGTCCCAAGTGGAAAAATTTAGTCAAAAGACAGATCACTAACATTATTCACAAAGATAATTTTTTCCAGTGGTTAGAGGAATTGCCCAAAGGTCGTCGTATTGAAGCCATTTTTCACATGGGGGCTTGTTCATCTACGACAGAAGCCAACGTCGATTATCTGGTGGAAAATAACCTCCACTTTTCAATGGCTTTATGGGAGTTTACGACCAAACACAGAATACCATTTGTCTACGCGTCTTCTGCCGCTACCTATGGCGCCGGCGAACATGGCTACAAAGACGACATGAATAAAATCCATAATCTGCGGCCGATAAATCCATATGGCTATAGTAAACAGCTGTTTGACGCATGGGTTCTTAATCAGTCGCAACGGCCGCCATTTTGGGCGGGGCTAAAATTCTTCAACGTTTACGGTCCTCAGGAATACCACAAGGGCGCACAGGCTAGTGTGATCTACCACGCTTACCCTCAAGTGCGGGATCACGAATGCTTAAAACTTTTCAAAAGCTATAATCCTAATTACAAAGATGGTGAACAAAAGCGCGACTTCGTCTATGTCAAAGATGTTGTCGACGTGATGTTTCATCTATATCACGCCCGAAGAATTGCGGTGAGTGGCATATATAATCTTGGATCAGGACGTGCGCGTTCATTTGTGGATCTTGGGCGAGGAGTGTTTAAAGCGGCCGGGCAAAAAAAGGAAAAATTTGAATGGATCGATATGCCCACGCAACTGCGCGGCCAGTATCAGTATTTTACAGAGGCCGATTTAGATGAGCTGCGACGTCGTACTGGATATAAAGGTAAAATGACGTCGCTCGAGGACGGAATAGCTGATTATGTCTGCAATTATTTACAAAATGAAGATCAGTACCTGTAATTGGCAATGAACATTACCTACCTTATTCTTTTGTTGAGTCTTCTACCCGCAAAGCTTGGCTATTCGGCTGACGAGGGGTGTCTGAAGCCGTCATTTGTGATCACCGGCCTTCATCGCACGAGTGAAACTTGGTTTCGAGATTATCTCAAGCTTGATCGCCTAAAGGCTTGGACCGAAGACGATGCCATCCGCATGCGACAGAAAATTTTGACCACAGATATTTTTACTTCAGCCAATTTTAATCATCAACTCCTGCCAAACAAGTGCGAAGTCAGCATAGATCTCACCGAAAAATGGACGACCATACCGGTGGTGAGAGGGGCCTATGGCGGCGGAACGCCCTTGGTGATTGTCGGTGGTTATGAAACCAATGCTTTCGGCCAACTGCTGGCATTGGGTGGTGAACTACGGCGATATGGAAGTATGGCTCCTGGCGCTTTCTTTTTCTTTAAATCTCCAAGGGCCTGGCGCGGGCGGGGCCTTTGGGGCGGTGAATTGTGGCTCGATCGCCGGCAGCGTGATTTTTTCGATTCGGATGGCAAAGTATATGGGTACGTTAAAAGTGAATCGTGGACCGGTAAATTTCAGTGGCTTTATCCTATCGGCAGCGTAGAAGAATCTGGAGGGTGGCAGGCTGGATTTCAGGCGCAATTATTGCAAGAAAACCCATCGAGCTTTGTATTGCAGCCAGACTACACAGGCACAAGCACTAAACTGCCGGCGAATCTTCACACGAACGAGAAGCCTGGTTACGGAGTCATGGCTGCGCCCATGGTGGCATACGATGACTTGTCGGTTGATGGTCTAAATTATTCAGGCCAAAAATCAAAATTCTCCGTAGGTGCGACTAGCAGTCATACAGGTGCAGGCCGGTTTGCGGAGGCAGAATTCTACGGTTTTTCCCATTTGCCGGGAGACATCAATTTAGCCGGACGGGTCTTTGCGGCATCCACCAGTGAGGACACGGTTGGCGCAATCTATTATCTCGGTGGATTCGACTCAATACGCGGCCTTCCCGACGGCATACACTATGGTAATAATATCTTGTATGGCAATTTTGAAGCTCGAGTCATGACCGCAAAGTGGCAATATGCTCATCTCCAATCGGCTCTTTTCGTGGATTCAGGCTCGGCTTGGATGCGCGGTGGAGAATTTAGCGATGGGCGAGAGACTTCCCTCGGTGGTGGTATCAGGATCGCCATCCCCCAGATTTATAGATTCGTTATTCGAATCGACTACGGAATGTCGCTTGGCGCAACGAAGAGTCGAGGGCTCAGCATCGGTCTGAACCAGTTTTTTCAGCCCTATAAGCTAGTATTTTAATATTCAGCGTGCACGCAGGCACCAAGCGAAGTGCTTTGTTGCGCTTCAACATCTGATCTAAGCAATAACTGGCTACGTTCCGGGGTAGTTGTGAGCTGGAAATAGCTGCCAACTGGTAGCGGATCAGTGACGTTTGATGGGTATAAATTCAAGATGGATCCCTGAGGGTTTCTCATGGCCCCAGATGCAAGAAATAGTCGCTCGCCTGGGGCGATTGACGTTAGAGAAAAGTCCCCATTGACGTTTAGAACTAAATTGGTTGTTCTGCCAGTTTCAGATTTACAACGCCAATTTCCAATGACTTTGGTATCTGGCGAATTTCCCCCTGGTGGTTCACTCGGCGGTTCCTGGCGTTTTGTCAATTTTAATTCGAATTGTTCATTCAAGATCCTTAAACTTGAAGCAAGTAATAAATAAGTAGGTTCAATAATTTTTCCCGATGATCCAACTCTTGGGATCGTGGAGCCAGCGATTTTCAAAATTAAAGATCGACCCTGAAATTCGCTCCAGTCTCCTAGTACTCTTTCCGATTCATTATTATTAAGAGCGAGAAGAAAACTTCCATTAGCTTCCAACTTTAGGGTTGCCTCAGCCGCTTCGCCGTGAGGCCTACCGTTTTCTATGGCGCTATAAATCCCGACCCACTCACCGCGTAGTTGTTCGAGAGGTGATAGATTTAAATTGGAGTTTTCAGAGCCTTTGTTGTCATCGTTATCTCGAACACCGCAGGCGCTAACTAAAAGAGTCGCAACAACAATTGAGGTGGCTAAAAAAGATCTCATAAAAATTTCCAAATTAGATGTTTTAAGAGTTCACGCCCATCAAACACCCCCTGATTATACCTTAAAAAAAACTATGACATAGGATATCAGGCGAGCTGTTGCCATTCTTGTGCCACACGTTATAAAAAACCCCAGCTGGATGGACCAGCTGGGGTCAAAGAATCTGGGATCTGAATAAAGATCAATGGGCCTGAGCCGCCTCAATTGTGCGCACTTGGCTGGTTGGCTTGATTTCCTTGAAGGCCTTTTTAAGGTGCGCGGGCAAATCCTTCTTCATGTCGACACCAACCACAGTTGATACACCACCTTCTTGCATGGTGACTCCGTATAGGGAGTCAAGCACTTCCATGGTTCGCCTGTTGTGTGTAATGACCACAAACTGGAATTGTTCTGACAAGGCCTCAAGCACCCGGTTGTAGCGCCCAACGTTCGCCTCATCAAGCGGAGCGTCCACTTCGTCCAAGAAGCAGAAAGGCGTAGGCTTGGTTTTGAGTAGCGCAAATATTAGCGAGATCGCCATGAGTGCCTTCTCGCCGCCCGAGCAGAGTGACATGCTCTTGCGGGTTTTTCCTGGTAATCGAACCATCAGCTCAACGCCACCCGCAAGTGGGTCTTCTTTATTGGTGAGTTCAAGAGCAGCTTCACCACCAGGGAAGAGGATTGTAAACAGCTCACCGAAGTTTTTATTGATCGTCGCAAAGACGACTTCAAACTTATCTTTACTGGTGAGTTCAATCTCAGTAATGGCTGTATTAAGAACTTCAATGGACGCCAGGATTTCGTCGCGCTGAGTCGTGATGAATGTTCGGCGCTCCGATAGTTCTTCGTATTCTTGCATGGCCATGAGGTTGACCGGACCAACACCTTCGATCTTATTACGCAATTGAGAGCAGTGGCGTCCAGCTTTATCGAGATCAAAGTCCTCATCGCGAACAAATGGAACTTCCGCAAGTTCAAGCTGATATTTTTCCTTAGTTTGAACCACTAGTGATTCGATGCCTAAACGGATTCTTTCAGCCTCAAGGTTTTTTTCGTTGAGAGATTTTTGTAGTTTTGACTGAATCTCGCGACATTCACGCAGATGATTATCAACTACCTTCAGCTCTTCGTGGATCGAGGCGTTTGCATCACGCTTCTCATTAATTTGTGACTGCAGGTCATCCCGCTGCCCGATTAGGTTTTGGATTTCTTCCTCAGCGCGCTCGTGGGCAGTTTTGGACTCATCGATCTCGTTGCGGAGTCGCGATTGTTCGTCGTAGCGTCTGGTTAGCTTATTCTGGACCAGCTCTAGCTGAGCCTGCGCCAATTTGTTGCTTTCGCGCAGTTGTTGGGCCCGCATTTCGGCCTTGGCAAGATCCACCTGGCGTTGCTGATTCTGCTTGGAAAGTTCTTCTCTGCGCTCGTCAATGGAAGCGAAGTCTTGACGTAATTGTGCGATCTCTTCACATGCCAAGACGCGATCTTTCTCAAGAGACTGATGGGATTCGGCCAGTCCAGTTCGCTCACTTTTCAGCTGACTTTCTTGGTCAGTCAAGGCATCTGCCTGTGATTTTGACTGGGTTGCCAAGTCAGTTTTATTCTCAGCGGTTTGTCGTGCCGACTGAAGTTCAGCCATGACAGCTAAAACTTCTTTATTTTGCCCCTGAAGCTTCTGATCAATTTCGCCAACAACCTGGCGATTTTCGTTTATACGAAGCTCCAATTCATCGATGTTTGATTGGCTCATAGCAACCGTGCGCTCAAGGTCTTTTAGC
>JBAXLR010000025.1:0-22897 GCA_037134655.1 bacterium
ACTCGAACCAGCAACCTCATGCTCCCAAAGCACGCGCGCTACCAATTGCGCTACAGCCCGACAGGTGGATAAACTTAAATCTGCGGCCAGCGATATTTCATGTCAATGCACGCTTCAAAAATTGATCCGCCGACGAGTCGTCCGACGACGCTTATTTTAAATGCAGGCAAGGAAAACGAGGCGCGACGGCTGAGACAGTACATGCGGTACGGCGAGGTCGGAGCGCCGACGTTTGACGCCGCATGAATTTAAAAGAAGCGAGTCGGGCTGGCGGGATTTGAACCCACGACCTCACGCACCCCAAGCGTACGCGCTACCAAGCTGCGCTACAGCCCGACTTTTCTGGAAAAATTTAAATTTGGTAAAAACCCAAAAGTCCCAGAAGTCACCAAAGTTAGCACGTCGATCCCAAGCCCGTCAACGATTTGACGCCTTTTGGGCATTTGGTTCCCCCTCAAACGGAGGGTAAAATTATAGCAGCGCGTTCATAATTTCTGGGCATTGCGTAAGGCGTTGGGCTGCCACCTTTGAGGGCACCCCTAACTTTGATGCAGGGTCACCAGGACGGAATTGGGGAAGTCATGAAGACCAAGAGACAGATAGCAAAACTGGGAAGTACCCTCGCAGGTCTTTTATGCTTTAATTTTCTGCTGGAATCCTCAACAGCTTTCTCGGCTGTTCGTATCAACTCATTTTCCTCAAAACCACGTCGTGCGGCTGTGGATCAAGAGTTTCCCACCGATCCATTTGTTCGCAGGCAAGTGCGTTTCTGGGAAGCTATCTTTCAGAAATATAAATCAAATAGCATAGTGATTCACGATGTGGATGATCCTTTAGCCATGGTTGACGTTATTGACTTTGATCGTTACATCACCAATGACGGCAAGGTCACCTCCATCGAAGATAGTGACCAGACGACCCTCGTTAAAAAATACATCGACCGCTACAACATTGCCGTCGAAAGATTCGTGAAGTTAAAAGACGAAGCCCTTAAGTTTGGGGCCATCGAGCAACGACTCTTTGAAGTTTACAGCCGTGAACCTCAGATGCTGGCAAAACTATACTCTGGAAATATCCGATTCCGCGGCCAAGGAGGCCTTGCGGACACATTCATCGCTGCAGCCAACAGAGCTCAAGACTATATGTCCTATATGGAAGAAACGTTTAGAAAGTATGGTCTTCCTGTCACTTTAACGAGACTTCCATTCGTGGAGTCCATGTTCAACCTCAACGCCAAGAGCAAGGTGGGAGCATCTGGCCTTTGGCAATTCATGCCCGAGACGGCCCGAGAGTACATGTACGTGGGCCAATTAATCGATGAACGCAATAATCCTTTTAAGGCTACTCATGGTGCGGCTCAGCTATTTATGGCCAACTATAAAGAGCTCGGCGCCTGGCCCCTGGCTGTCACGGCTTACAATCATGGACGCGGCGGCATGAGTCGGGCGATGAAAGAACTAAGAACCGCTCAGCTGGGTACAATCATTACCAACTATAAATCTCCGTCTTTTGGATTCGCCAGCAAAAACTTCTATGCTGAATTTTTAGCGGCGGCGCGTACCTATGAATTCATTAAATCAAACGGAATGTTAGCCAACAAAAAGAAGCCCCTACCTGTCGACGTGGTTACCCTGACCAAACCTCTTTCAGTGCAAGAAATCGCACGGATTACCGGGATGCCGACGGCGACAATCGCCAAGCATAATCCTTGCCTCACCAACGTAGCTCTTTCAAGAGGAATCAGTACACCACTTCCGCGGCAATACGAAATTAGACTGCCTCGCCCAGAAAGCGCCGTCGTTAAAAAACGTCTCGCGACGGGGATCACAAGGACAGCGCCTAAGCGCCTTTCAAGGAGATGATCATGCCTACATGCCATCGTAATTTAAAATTCAGTGTGGTTTTTCTAGCCGGAGCTATGACCTCGAGCATCTCTGTATCTGCTGAGGATACGCACCGTGCCACAAGTAGTATGACTAATGAAGATGCCGGTGAAATTCTCGATAATCTTGAGAAAAATCTGGAGACTCCCGACGAAATAAAAACCAAGAAGCAAGCCAAACTATCCGAGGAACAATCACCTACTGCATCAGTCGAAAAATCAGTCGAAAAATCAGTTGAAAAAACGGCTGAAAAAACGGCTGAAGCTGTTCCCGCCACGCCTGCGGCTAAAACAACAGAAATCGCGCCAGAAAAAAAGGAAGAATCACCAAAAATAGCGCCTGAATCGGCGCCATCCGTTGCAAGCGAGGCTACACCCCCAAGAAAAGAGGTCGGGCCATTAACGACGCTCAAGGGTATTGAGGCCAAAATTCAAGAGTATGACCATAGAATTGACATCTTAGAATCTGATTTAGCTAGAATTCAGTCAAACCTTCATGACGCCTCCGTAACAGATAATAATGTCCTGCTCGAGGTCAAGGCACAAACGTTTGCCAAATTCGTCATTAGAGACCTCGCTGCAAAACTTGATGGAAATAGCCTCTATGATCAAAAAGATTCAGCCGGCATATGGATGCCTAACCAGACGATTGAAGTTTTTCATGGACCACTCAAACCGGGAAATCACCGCATTCAGATCCAAGCTGTTGTTTCGCCTCTGTCAAATGAAGGGCTAAAACTCCCCACCTGGCAGCATAAGACGGTTGAGGCTAACTTTGATATCACGATCCCCGACGGCCGTAGCCGTAAGCATTTCGTGGTCGAACTAAGCCAGGAGACAGACTCTTCATCAACACCACGAGCCAAACTTGCTGAGAGTGATTACAAATGAATCACACGCACAAAATCATTATAGTCCTTGCCTTAGCCAGTCCTGCAACAGATGGGCTGGCTGAGGATGCGAGCAAGCCGACACAATCAACCCATGTGCATAATGACACCTATGATCTAACAAACGTCTCCGCAAGGCTAAGCGATATTAGTCTCACCTTACGTGCGCTGCCGAGAACTGCCACCGAAGCAGGATTGGGCGCGCAAACCATTGAGGCGAAAAATGCATTGGATCGTGCCGAAGCGAGCTTCAAATCCAACAACTGGAATGCAACAATAAACGAAGGGGCCCAATTTCTAAATCTCACACAACGCCCAGATCCGGCAACCTCGATGCGCGTTCACTATATTCTTGGACGGGCTTACGAGGAACGGCGGCAGTATCTAAAAGCATCGCGGGCATATTCAAGATACCTTGCCATCTTTACAACCAATCAGGAACTATCGTCACCGGAACTAACTGACGTCTTTGAAAGACTTATCAAGATATCGACAAAGAACGCCCAGCTTAAATCCCCTGAGTTATCACGTTTTCTATCGACCGTGGTCGCAATTCAGTACCCAGAACATCTAAAAGATGAACTAAAATATCTATCCGCTGTTGCCGGTGCAGGTATTGGGAAAAAAGGCCCCGCCGTGCAGTGGCTTGGCCAATTGGATACAGCTACTACTCCCCCAGAAATGCGGGCACGAGCGAAGTACTTCAAAGCACTTTTAGCTATAAATGAAAAAAATTGGCAGCAAGCTTCCAAGGAGCTCAATGACATAACTCGTCTGGCCGAGATCTCAAGTAACCTTCGCGATAACGCAAATTTATCACTGGCACGTGTTCAAATTGAATTAAAAAAGCCAAAAATGGCACTTGCCAGCTATTCGCAGATTGCTGATTCCTCCCCGGCATACCGCGATGCCAGCTATGAGAAAGCCCTGTTGTTAATGAATGAGGAAAAATATCAAGAAGCCAACGAGCTAGCGCAAAACTGGCTTGAAAAATATCCTAATGACCCTGACGTTTTAAAAATAAAAACGATAATCACATGGCTTAGCCTTAAGGCTGGAAATTTCGACCGTGCACAAACAGGAATTGATGAAACAAGCTCAACCCTGGCTTCGATCCAGAAATCTCTGAAAAGTGACTTCCAGAAATCAGCCCTAACTCTGGCCGATAGCGAACGATTGAGATCATTAACGAGTGGACATTCAACCCCATCAGCTGAACTAGAAAAAATTATTGTTCTATTTAACCAACTTAACGAGCTCAACCAGCGGCTTTTTGAAATCGACGGTGCAGAAAGAAACTTAATTTACTCACTGGCGAATGGGCAACTTGCCAAGTATAAACCAGCGGCAATCAATCAAATCACACAATATGAGAGTCTTACCGATGATGTACTAAAGTTGGGGCTACAATTAGTTCAGATCGAGCGTGACCGTCTTGGCGGAAAGCTCTCCCAACTGCACGAGCAGAAATTGACCTCTAATGCCATCAAGCGTACCAATATCTTTAGCCATCATGAGGAGCTTCGCAGACAAGCCAGTCGCTGGCAAAGCTGGTTTGTTTCTGCGGATCAAGCTTCGCGCCTTGCCGGGGAATGGTCGCGAATTAGCCGCCTCGGCGCGAAAAATTCCGCCAGCCGACTACAAGCTGAGCAAACCGAGGAGATAGAGGGAATAAATAAAACCATCTCAACCGCCAGAGCCGAGATGCTCGGAACTCTGAGGAGTATAAAGGAAAATCAAGTTAGAAACCTTGCAAAGCAAAGCGCCATTTCCGATTTAATGTCCATCATAGATGATTTTTCAAAGCTCGTTTATCAAGACCACCTCGTTCTCTCGAGCTATCAGCCAGAGGCTGGGACTGCTATTGAACGACTTGATCATGACGACGCCGGGAACGCCTGGAAAATTTGGCTAGATACTGCCAATTTACTGTACGTGAACCTCCAAAAAACTGAGGAAAAGTTGAGTGCGGACCTTGCGAAGTTAATAGCAGATCTAGAACGTGTAGACGCTGTAAAATCTGAATTGCTAGCTGATATCGCGCGTCTGACCGCTAATCTTGAAAAAATTGGGGGCGAAAAGCTTCCCATAATTCTGTCCGAATTCGGCCACTCAATCAGTCAGCGCGCTGGAAAACAGCTCAAGTGGGCAGGAGATCTCGAATTTCTTCGCTACATAGAAACAAGTAATGAACACGAGCTGACTAAAAGAAAACACGCCCTTGAACTTCAAATTCTTTCGGATGATGCCCAAAATCTTGGGCCAAGGAGAAACCAGTGATTCGAATCAGGACCTACTCCAAATTCAGAATCTTAATACTCATGTTCTTATCGTCGAGCTCTGTAATATCATTGGCGGCTGAATCGAGCGCCACTGCCAAGCCAAGCAAAAGTGCGCCCCACTACACCGGCGAGTCAGAATCTTTGGTAGCTTATAAAAGATTTTGGGACGCATTTCGCGACTATGAAATAAAAAGTCGGCGTGCTTCGGTGGAAGAATATCAAAAAACCATGGAGGGACTTGAGAGTCTCTATGAAAAAGACGAAAAAGACTCGTTAGATAAAAAAATTAATCTCCTGACAGGTGCAATAAAACGTTACCGAGATAATCTAGAACAAATCTCTGCAAACGAGAGCCGACCTTTCGTTTTGATTAATCTTGCGCAGACATACATTGAACTCTCCGCTATTCAAGTCTCTTTTGGACAAGCCTCGGAAGCGAATGAAAACAGAAAAAATGCGCTTAAAACCTTGGAGGAAATCGAAAAAAACTATCCGGATTTCAATCATCTTTCTCAATCCTTGTATTTGCGAGCGAGCATTCTTGAAGCAGCCAACGACAATCAGGCTGCCCTTCCAATCTGGAAGAAATTGAGCCAAAAAAATATGGACCAATTTGGTCTGCATGCGAATTTAGTGATGGGAGACAAAGAATTTGAAAATGCCGCGCCAGAAGGAGCCATCAGATATTATAAGCGTGCTAATGAAATCTTGCAGACATTAGCCGGCAAAGAACGGTCGCTTGATGAACTCAGAGTCAACTATCGTCTTGCTTGGGCTAATTTTAAGGCCGGTAAATTCCAGCCTAGTTTAAATGCTATTACTCGGGTCATTAACCCAGAAATCATATCAAACACTGTGCGCCATCGACAAAAAATCTTAACTGATTTGGGAGATCTCACAGCCTACTGTTTATTTGCACAAGATAATCTGCAGAAGACAGAGGAAGTGCTGAGTGCCAGAGCTTACCGACTCGTTGGGCCACAGGCGGCTTTAACCCTGATGCAGCAATACCTGACATCAAACTCTGCCAACAAAGCTGCCGATGTCGGAAAGATCGCCTCAGACGCGTTTTCATCAGCAAAAGAGCTACCCGATATCCTAAAAATAAGAGCGAAAGCGGACGATCTTGCAGGACGGAAAGCATCGCGACTTGAGGCACTTGAACAAATTTCAATGCTGCTACCCGCAGGATCCCTATGGCGCCAAAAAAACAATGACGACTCCTCAGTCATAAGTCACATGGAAGACATAGCCCGTAGCGCTAACGAGCTAGTGGCTTCTGAGTATTACCAGCAAGGACTTGATACCGGAAACCCACGGAAATTTATGTTAGCCGCAAACTACTATACAAATCTCCTGGTGGACGCACCAACTAGTGAAAAAGCTCCACAATGGCGCCTACAGATCGCTAATTCAAAGTATTTTTCTGGCAATTTACGTGAAGCCGAAAGAGCCTACAGTGAATTAATTGCTGGTCTCAAAACTCCCGAGGAAATACTTTTGACCGCCTATTACCAACGGGTATTAACTATGGAGAAGCTTTGGCGAACTGAATACGAGTCCGCAGTACAAAAAGGTCAGGACATCGCCAAGAATCAACGAATACTTAGCCACCTCTCAAATCTTGAAAACGCGGTCGAAGAGCACGCGACCAGATTTCCCGCACAATCTCGGTCGATCGACTTACTCATTGTGGCTGCCAGCGCCAATCGGGATCAAGACCGATTCACCCAGGCTGGACGTTTCTGGCAAAGAGTCCTCATTTCCAACCCCTCGCCTGGGCAACGCTCGATTGCAGTTCGTGGTTTGATTTTCAATAAAATCCGTGCCGGAGAACCGGCCGAAATCATCGAGACTGCAACAAATTTCCTCAAATTCGAACAGGCTGATTCAATGCTCGGCGGCTTGCGTCAGGAATTGCTCGGAGTTTTAGCAACGGCTGTCAATGATGAATCTACCAGGCTTGGTAAACGTGGCCAAAGCGACGATGCCGGCACTATTCTCTTGCAAGCCGTCAGTGATTTCGACGACCTCCCAAACCGTGAAAAATTCTGGCGAGATGGTGCATACTTTCTTGCTATATCTGGCAACTGGGCTCGAGCCCAAGCTAGTGCCGAAAATTTCCTGACGGGGAATTTTCGAGAATTTTCCGGCGACATGAAATATTTGCTTGCTAGAGCACACGAATACCAACTGCGTTTTTCTCAATCTGTTAAATCATATATTGACCTGGCAGAAGCTAATCCAACCCATCCACGCGCTGTCACTTCCCTTGAACGCGCTGAAAAGCTCGCTTTAGCTGATAATAATTTCTTGATGGCTGGTAGAGCTGCCCAGGATCTTGCACGCCACATTAAAGTAACTCCTGGTCGCCTTGCTAAGCTAGACGCCGCCATCGATCACTATATGCAAGGCAGCGCCTTCGCGAAAGCCAGACAAACGGCCGAAGAGCGCCTTAAAAACTCGCCGTCGCTCGTGGAAAAGCTTAAAAGTGAATTAGCCATCGGCAAAATCAGGTACGAATCTGGCGACATTCAAGTTGCAATTGATGATCTAGATACCTTGTCCAAGCAGATAGACCGAGCTAAGCCAGAACTTGGTGAAAGCTACCGACGGCTAGCATCAGAAACCAATATGATTCTTGGTGAACACGCTTTGAAGCTGTTTCAAAATACTAAATTGAATGGCCTAAAGACCAATGCCGCCGCCCAGGTTGACCGTAAAAGTCGAATTTTTACCGATTTAACGGATCGTTTTGACAAGGTGGCTGGCCTTGAAGTTGCGGAATTCAGCCCAAAGGCTCGATTTCTCGTTGCACAGTCAGCCACGATCTTTGCTGACGAGATAAGTTCAATTCCTGGCCGAAACGGTGAGCCTGCCACGCTCCGTAATCAAACGCGATTCAACCAAAATGTTAACCACTTGAGGGACTTGGCGCAAAAATATCACGGCAATAATATCCTCGCCAAGCAAAGGGCACCCCAGAGCTTTATTCGCAACGAGTGGATTGGCAAAAGTGCGATTGCCCTTTCTAATATGTCATCATCTGAACGTGCAACTCGCTCAGTCAACATTGATCAACTATCTACGGCTTCCAGCAGTGATATGCCGCAACAATGGAGTCATTAACCATGAGAATGAAAATTTTTTTATTAGTAATTTTTATTCAAAGCTGCAGCACCCAGCAGGGACTTAGCACTAAACATGATCATATGGATATTGTCGAAAGCTCTTCGCAACGAAGCTCTACAAAAAAGATTGCAGACCCAAATCGTCCAATCGGCCCAGACGCGGTGTTTAACTGGCAAAAATTTTTCAA
Organism: bacterium; assembly: GCA_037134655.1. GTDB lineage: Bacteria > Bdellovibrionota_B > Oligoflexia > Oligoflexales > RGVZ01 > CAMDKS01. The sequence continues at coordinate 8,374 of JBAXLR010000025.1, forward strand.
GGGCCCTCCTCCGACCAAAGATCGGCTCGGTCTTGTTTCGAGCGTTCAAAATGCGGAATCTGTAACGAGCCCAGAAGAATTAATTTTACGCGGACGAAATGAGTTCTCCCTGGGTTTAGTCGCTCGGTCTGAATCGTCATTTCGACAGGCACTCAGAAAAGATCCTAAGAATGTTGACGCGATGATAGAGCTGGCTGCTACCTTACAACGACAGAGAAAAATCCAATCTACCTTTGAAGTCTTAGCTATCGCCAGGTCCCAATTAAATCAGCTTGAGGCGCCCGACGAGGGTCAGATTTTTCGCTACCGATACACTTTAGCAATGGCTCACCTGGCTAATGACGAGAGAGACAAAGCCCACCCTATTTTGAGTGATTTAGTTGGCAAAGATCGAACTTTCTTGCCGGGATATGCCGCCTTGGCTTTCAGCTACCTTAAAGATGACAAAGACACCGTAGCTAAGTTCATTGTGGATCAGGCTATTGACCGCGGAGGGGACCATCCTTCCCTTTATAACATTCTTGGGCTGCTTGCGGAGCGCCAGGGCGATCCATCAATAGCTAAAGCTCACTATAATCGTGCCTTAGCTCTCAGTGATGCCTATGCACCAGCCCTCGTTAATCGTGCCAATCTTTATGTAATTAATAATGAGCTTGCCATGGCTGAGACGGATTACAAAAAAGCTCTCGAAGCCGATCCGGCAAATATAGATGCCCTGATAGGACTGGCCTCAGTCCTAAGACGCACGGGTCGCCACAACGCCGCCAAGGAGAAGCTCCTGCGCGTAATGGATATCGACGCTGAGAATCCAAATGCTCGGTTTAATTTGGCAATTTTAATGCGAGATAACTTGAAAGACGAGGGGTTAGCGCTTCGCTACTACAATGAAGTGACCCAATCAGATCGCGCCAGCCAAAGATTGAAGGAAATGGCCAGAGCCTCTATCGAAGAAATACGCCGTTTGTAATATAATAGAGTCAACGTACTAACGCGGAGCACCAGACATGCAAAGTAATCAAAATTCAACAACTGGCCCTGGCCGTCGTCCATATGATCGTGAAAGCAACGTTTTGATCGTGGATGATGACAGCACGTTGTTGAAATTTTTTAAGATTCATTTGAATAAGTTCTTCTCCAGGGTTGTGGTTGTGGAAAGCGCCAAAGCCGCCATTGAAACGATGAAAGAGCGCGAAATTGACCTGGTGCTAACTGACGTGAGAATGCCAAAAATCGATGGCCTTGAGTTGATGCTTAAGATCAGAAAACAGTACCCGAGCATACCCATATTGCTTATTAGTGGCGAACCAATGTCAGACGATCAAGCTGAAATCGTTAAGACTGCGGACGGATTTTTAGCCAAACCGTTTGGAATTGACGAACTCAATAACTATATTTGCTCTGGGATTGATTTAAGAAACTCAATGAAAGAGCTTATTGCTTGTATGAAAAACCCAAAGAAAATTCGTGAAGCCATAAACGCAAAGGGCTCAAATCTTGGAAAGTTTGTGGATAAAACGTCTTTTGAAGTCGCGAAAGCAGCTCACGGTAGAATTCAGGAATTCCAGAAAAAAGCTGGCTAAATTTCTCTTACCAGATCATTTAATTCTTTTGGTTTTTGGGCAGCTATTAGCGCATCGAGTGTCGCTGTCCCATACCAACTTAGAGCTTTGCCGTCGATCCAGGACAAGTGTGGGCACCTATCGCCGAGTTGCCGCCGCAGTTCGTCGGCATCTCGCCGCCTGAACGGCCATGGTTCCGAGGACAAAAAAACAACATCAACCTGCTCACGGGAATATAATTTTAGATCGACCACGGGATAGCGTTCGGGGCCGGCTATCATATTTGAAAACCCCAGAATCTCTAAAAATTTTGAAATATACGTGTCTTGGCCAACAGCCATCCATGGATCACGCCAAATTAGATAAATAAATCTTGTACCAAACAATTTACTCAGAGAGCTTTCCTGACGAGCTATTTTTATTTTGCTGGCAACCTCTGCGGCGATCAAGTTAGCCTTTGCGTCAACTCCAAGAAATTGACCCATGGACCTTAGTAGATCAGGCACATCGTCTGGCGATTTTGGAAATGTAACTAGCGTAGGGAAGTTCTGGGTTAAATAGGCAATGTCAGGAGAGCGATTTTCCTCTGTATTGACGATAACATGAGTGGGAGCAAGGTTTTTTACTTTATTTAAGTCCGGATCTTTTGTACCGCCAATCCGCGTGGCATGGCGATGGAGATCATTAGGATCGACACAAAAGTTTGTAATCCCAACGATTTGATCCTTTAATCCTAGTTCGCAAATAGTTTTGGTCAAGCTAGGCACGAGACTAACTATTTTCATGGCGGGATTAAACTCGCTTACCGATTTTAAGCATGATTCCGAGCGCGTGATAGACAATAGCAAATAGCGCGCAAGACAAACAGACACCAATTAGGACGCCGTTTAGTTCAGTTGATAGGGTCGGTCCAATGACAGCGCGGACTAACAGTAGGGGACCCATCGCAAGTGAGCCGAGGCCAATGCCAATGGATTTAAGTCTATTTTCAAATGCTGATGATCTCGTGTAGGGGATCGTTAGGCCAAGAAGTACATGAATTACGCCAAAAAGCGTCACATGGCCATGGCTTGCTGTCTGAAGCAATGCTTGCCACTCAGGCTGCACCGGCCCCCTTATAAATAACTCGGTCGTATTGAGGGCGACAAAAACACCGCCACATGCTGCTACAAAAATCAGCGTAAAACCCCACGCCATATTCATCAAAGATATCTTAGGCATTCAGACCTCTTTACTCGGAAACATTAAAGCCAAGTTTTCTGAGCCCCTCGCTGTAGGCTGCCCGCTTCCAATCAACAATATTTTTGATAGCAACCTCAAAATCCCGCCAATCAATTGCTGAGAACTCTCCATCAGCCTTGGCAAGATCTGGAGCGAAACCGGGCTCAAATTTAGCCCTGAACCAGGCCTGGCTTTGGCCAATCCACTTTTTAGAAATCGGTGCATCCAGTCCCTCAGGAAATCTGTACTTCACAAGCCCAGACGCCTCTTTTGTTATGTGGAAGCGGTCGCAACCTAACTCTTCTCGCATCTCGCGATATACGGCGTTTAAAGCACTCTCCCCAGGCTCTATGCCACCTTGCGGTAATTGCCAGGCGCCTGGTACATCCGAGCGCTCACAAACTAAAATTCGGTTATTTTCATTTGTGAAGACCACAACCACGCAGGGTCTATATTCAGAAACCACGGACTTGTCCTCCGTCAAAATTTTGACACGTCCAGTCCATGTTACACTAGAAGAGGCTGGCTAATAAAGCAATAGCCTGACATTCGGGTTAATTAAACATCGATTTCTGTCGATAACTCCATGGACTGGCCCCTTCACGCGACGCGAGGTTTATAATGAAAAACTTTATTGTCATCTCCTTGATTTTTTTTATGTTGTCCATATCGACACGTGGGTTGGCAGCCATGAAAGTTTCCCTTTCCGGAAGCCGCTCAGAATCTAACGCAGGCTACCAGAAAATTCAGTCGGGAGCCGGTTCAGCTGGCCTATCCTTTGACCTAGGTGAGTACTTCATGGTTGGTTATACCCACCGTCAAGAACTTTCCTCAACGGTCGGATACCAGCAAATCGATGGAACTAATATTTTTATCCAGTACAAAACACTATCCCACGTCACTACGAACGCACTGGATTTAACACTCATTCTATACGGCGGAGAAATCGTCACACCGTTTATTTTTGCCGGGCTTGCTGTCAAACATTACGTGATTGACTCAGTTCAAGCGGGTCAGGATCCGCAGCGTGTATCAATGCCCCACTATGGACCCCAGGGTGGCGCCGGGGTTTCAATTCGGATGAACCAAAAGTTCTCATTTAAATTGACCTATACCCTTACCGATGGCGTGAAGCAGTATCCTGGGGAAAGCGCCGAACAGACCTTGGATACCTATACACAGATGGGAATCACCTACGCTCTTTGAGCTGAGAAAAGGTTGCGCAAATGAAAGAAAAGCAAATCATCTTGCTTGGCATAGCAGCGGCGATCATCGCGTGCTTCATTGCGTGGGCATATTATAATCGGCGAAACGAGGAAAAAGCTCGGATGCGTCGCCCTACCGGGCCTGGCAGCCAGCAGCGAGCTGTAGATCAAAAGCCCCTAACTAGACAAGAGATCAGGATCAAGAAGCAGGCGGAAAAATTAGTTTCGCGCGGTCGTATTTTACCCGCGGCACAAATGCTCGAACAAGCTGGATTTTACCGCGATGCTATTGATGCTTTGGAAAATGGACGACTTTTTGACGACGCTGCGCGCGTACTGATTCGGTTACAAAGGCCAGGCCGAGCAGGGGTTCTATACAGTCGCAACGGCCTTTTTGGACCAGCAGCGCAGTGTTTCTTGCAGGCCGGAGACAGCCTGAACGCAGCAAAGTGCTTCCGAGAAATTGGAAAAACACTTGAGGCCGCTGAACTTTTTGCTAAGGCCGCACAATTTGCGGAAGCTGCGGAATGCCTCGAAAAGGCAAACTTGCTGAGTGATGCCGCAAAAAACTGGCTTAAAGTGAACAAAATATCCAAAGCTGTGGTTTGCTGGAATGCATTGGGTCAAGATCCCCAACAGTTGGCTGCATATAAACCGCACCAGGACGAACTAGACATCATGATCCACTCTATAAAATCCGACCCTGATTTACCTGGAATCTTAAAAATTCTAGCCAGATCTAATCAGGCCGGGGGTTATATTCTAGACTTACTATCGGATCAGATTTTTGAAACTGCAAAGAAGATTTTTAATCAGTCACCGCAATCTGTTCAGGCCAGTCTAGTTGGTTCAGTTAACATTCAGTCACCAGCAGCCATTTTGCTGGCTGAAATGTATAGGGAATCCGCTCAATACCGCAATGCGGGAATATTGCTAGAGCAGCTTGAACGTTTTGAAGAAGCTGCAGAATCTTTCAGGGCTGCTGGCGACAGCGAACGGTCGAAATACTGCTCCAATCGCGCGAAAAAAGGCAAGATGCCACAACTCCAGGTCACTGAACAACAAATGCAAGGAACGCCTCAGATCAACAGTGCGTCTCCCGCCAGGTCGGGATTTTTCATCGATCCAGGCACACAAAGCTCATTGAAAAGTGCCTTAGAGATACCTAGGCCGGAGATCGCGGTCTCCAAAGTTTTGAAATCACCACTTGAGCCCTCAACGAAACCGTCACAAAATATGCCGCTAGCCAGTGACGAGATCACACTTCTTTCGAGAACTTGGCTACTCCAGGGTCTTAATGAAGAAGACGTCGAAATGCTTGTTTCACGCTTTTCAGCTTTTGAGTACCAAGCCGGTCACCGTATCCAAAGTGGCGCACCGAATACATTCCTCGTCATGGTGATTACGGGGGATCTGATCTCAAGCGATTATCCTGAAACGGCTGATGGCTGGTTATCGCCAGAAATAGGCCTTAGTGAACAAAATCCAGTCGAGTGGATCGTCACCTCATCCCAAGCCAGAACGGTAACCATCAACACCCTTGATTTCAGTGCCATTTTATCGAGAAATGCCGACTTAACCCGACAAGTGTATATGAACCTGACGCTCAGGCTTCTTTCGCTAGGTTCTAAGCCCCTAATATCAAAGGCCGTTTAAACCTGGTGGCATTGGCACGCAACCTGCAGCTCCCTAATTTGAGAATGAAACCTCAAATGAATGCTCGGGAGTTAAAGCTCATGTCCATCGCTGCTACCAATGTTGTCTGCCTCCGGCACCCCAAATACTCGGGCGTTGAGTCGCCAGATTTGAACTGCAAAGTTTGCTGCTCAAAGTTTGTGGAGAGAATCCGCTCCGAGCAAAAAAAATTATTCGACGTCAACCAACCCGCTTCCCAGGCATCAGCAATGCGGTCAGAATTTTCCCCTATGAGCTTATCGAATCCAGACAAGGTCAGCTCAAAACGACAAGCTAACTTTGACGGTGCCTGGATCTAATTAATTAGCTCACTTCTTATTCGTACGCTCAGAGCTCCCGTCATGGGAGCTTTTTTTTGACCCCTGATAAAGATCAAAAACCAATAGTCGCACTGCAATGCTGCCATTTAGAAGTTTTATTATACGTGATGGTTTTAAGCCGATGAACTTCCACGGGGACTCCTCAGCCGCGAGAATTGCCGCTCGCCACCCCGCAAAATCACGCTTTAATTTATCACCAATTGCCTTAAAAAAACTTTCGTCATCGCCAGAGAACTCACCTTTAATACGTTCACCATAGGGAAGGTTGGTGATGAGAAGGCCCGACTTGAACGGAGGCTTAGCCTCAAAGAAATCAGCCTTAGAAAACTCCATATATTTCTCTACGCGCGCGCGCAAAGCATTTTCTTTTGCGGCCTCGAGATAATTGGCACTTATATCTGAGGCGAAAATTGGCGCAGGAAGCTGGTCACGTTTCTGTTCGCGACATTCTTCTTGAACTGTTCGCCATACCTTCGGATTAAAAAATACCAACCTTTCAAAACCAAACTCGCCTTTCTTACGATGGATCAGGGCAGCCTTGCCCAATGCCATGGACGCCGCTTCGATTGCAATCGTACCGCTGCCACACATGGGGTCGTAAAGCGGCGCAGAACCATCATAGCCGATCTTCATGAGTAGCGCCGCTGCCATGGTCTCTTTGATGGGAGCAGGGTGCCGGTCCGAACGATAGCCCCGTTTATGCATGGACTTTCCGGAAGTATCGACGCTCAACATACATCGCCCAGCACGCACAAAGGCCACCAATTCAACATCTGGCTCCTCAAGATTGACCTTGGGCTTCGCCGATTTTTTCTCCTGAAACCAGGACTGCAACGCCTCTCGCACACGCTTTGAAATCGTATTACTGGTCATAACACCTGGACCACGCTCACCGGGAACACCTTCGATCACGAAGGTCTTATCGACCTCGAAAACAGTACCCCAATTGATCCGTCGGGCTTGGTCAAAAAGCATTCGCTCATCTTTGGCTGCAAATTCTTTGATGACTCTCAATAGACGTGAAGCCGTCCGCAATTTAAGGTGAGCCATGTAAAAAGATTTCTCGTCGCAATCAAAATGTACCGCCTTAAACTTCTGCTCAATATTCTTTGCGCCAAGATCACTCAACTCCTGCGCAAGCACATCTTTGATTTCATCCGGACAAATCGCGATCATTTGAATAGGGGCCATAGAGGCAAGGTCCTTCCGTTTACAGACGTTCAATCATCTGTAAAAAATAAAAATCCTAAACTTTGAGTGGTTTTTTGACACAAAAAACCCGCCAATTTGCTGGCGGGTCTTGTTTCATTAATCCAACATCTCAGCATCTTCATCAACAACGCCGCGACCTGATTTCTCAAGCTTTTCGAGTTGTTCTTTGAATTTCACACTGTGACGACACCACGGGCGAAGCTCGAGTCTGCGCTTTGGAATCGGCTCCCCAGTTCCCTCACAGTAGCCGAACTCTCCTGTTTGGATCTTGTTGATTGCGTGATCAATCTCATTGAGAAGTTTCCTGTCTCGATCCAATAGCCTGAAGGTTAGATTTTGATCCACTGTCGCTGTCGCCAAATCCACCTCGTCATACATTTCATCTTTATCAAGAGCAATGTTACCCGCATCCACAGCTGCTTTAGCCTTTTCCAAAAGCGCAGCTCGCTCTTTTTGGAGCGTGCCGAGAAAGGTGCGCAACTCTTCCTCGCTAAAAATGTCGCTTTGATGGATTTCTCGCCGCTCTGTCGAATCAAGGGCATCGGATGCGCTTGGTTTGTCTTTGAGCTTAAGGACTTCACTGGGAATGGGGATCGGTTTAATTGGTTTAGTGACCGCCGTTAACTTTGGCGACTGATTCAAACCAGACGTCCCACCAGCTTTTTCATGCATAGCAGGAGCATTGACGGTCTTACCTTTAACTTGAACCGCTGGCTGCTTTGCTAACGGTGTAGCCTTCTTTGGCGGAACTGCTGCGACGGCCTTTTTGGCAGGAGGAGCTGCTTTCTTCGCCGCCACAACCTTTTTAGCCGGTACCGGTTTCTTTGCAGCGGGTTTTTTAGCCGCAGATGCCTTCTTGGCTGCTGGGGCTTTTTTCGCCACAGGCTTTGCCTTTGCGGCTGATTTTTTTGGTTTAGCCTTCGCCATGGTACCTTCCTTGTCGATCCTTGATTCAGCAATTAATCAAACAGTTTACCCTCAAAAACAATCCCACAATATAACCGTCACAGACCGCAAAGGCAAGTAAACCCGTCAGCCAGTCTCATAGACCTAGGAGGCTTTTTTAGAACCTTAGACAGGCGGCTTCGAATCATCTGTGGCAGCAGAGCCTAAAAACGTTCTTCACCGTCAGCGTCAAACAATGCTTTTTGCTCGACTGGGACCAGCAGTGACTTGAGTTCGTTAAGAATATTAAGCGCTTGCAGCGGAGTAGTCTTGTGTATTCGAACACCTTCAAGCCGCGTGATCACCCGCTCCACTCCAAACTTGACGAGGCGAGATCCATCGCCAGTGTCCACTGCTGGCTCCGACGGCAGATTAAATAAGCCTCTTTGAACCTTACTGAGGTGATCGGACGATTCTGCCAATGCACCTGGGACTTTACTGGCTCCGGCTCGAATGCCAGCTTGGGGAGGAGGCTCCTTACTGATACCTGAAGTTTTCGCAGTCTGTTCAAATCGCCCCAGATAGTCCTTAGCTAGCTCAAGAACATGGGCAGGAACACCCGCCAATCTTGCCACCTCTAATCCAAAGGAGCTGGCGGAAGCTCCGGCAATTAAACGATGGGTAAAAATAATTCCATCGTTCTTTTCAACTACCTCAGTTTGCGCAGTAACCACATTTGGGCGCTGGGCCATAATGGGTACCAGCTCATGGTAGTGGGTCGCAAACATGGTGAAACATTTTATGCGAGCACATAGGTCATCGAGAATACTGGCGGCAATAGCGAGACCATCGGTCGTTGAAGTCCCCCTTCCCACCTCGTCCAAAATCACCAGACTTTTAGCTGTTGCCTTGCGCAAAATATCTGCTGCTTCGCTCATTTCCACCATGAATGTGGATTGGCCGCGGCTTAAATCGTCACTTGCACCAACTCTGGTAAAAATACCGTCAAATATTGGCATCTCAGCCTCAAATGCAGGCACAAATGCTCCGGCCTGACAGAGGATCGCGGCGATAGCCGTTTGGCGCATGACTGTGGATTTACCAGCCATGTTGGGACCAGTGATGAGCATCTGACTTTTCTTGTCATTCAACAATACGTCATTGGCGACGAATTCATGCCGACCAACAAATTTCTCCACAACGGGGTGACGACACGCCTTCAAAACAAGTCTTCTCGGGCTCGTACTCAAGGTTGGACGCACATAGGCCTCTTTGAGGGCCAACCACGCGAAGCTTTGTAGCATGTCGAGCTGGCCGATTGCTTTTGCAACACTCATCAGCCCATCGCGGAAAGGCGTAAGTTTTTGCAAAAGTTCTTCGTATAATTTGTACTCACGCTGCACCGCCTGTTCATAAGCGGAAGCCAACGCATCATCGAGATCCTTGAGTTCCATGGTGGTGTAGCGTTCACCGTTGGTCATGGTCTGCCTTCTAATGAAGTCAGAGGGCACTCGACTCACGTTGGTCTTAGTCACCTCAATCAAAAGTCCAAATGATTTGTGGGCTTTAATTTTTAAGCTGGAAATACCTGTTCTATCTCGCAAGGAATTTTCATAAGCCGTGACTTTTTCCTGTCCCTGCATGGCCAGCGTATTTTTATCGTCTAAAAATTGATCGTACCCGTGACGAAAAACACGGTTACCGCTGCCTAATCCCTCTGGCATATCCACCAATATTTCGCCCAAGATCGCTAGGACCTCGGGCACGGCTACCAGCGCTTGGCTAATTTCAATTAGCGCCGAGTCTTTTGCTGCGAGCTCTGCCACCATCGGAGACAAACTATTGGCCTTACTTAGTGCCGATCTAACTAGTGCCAGCTCATGGGGACTGGCAGAGCCTGCCAAAATCCTGGTCGATAGCCTCGCCAAGTCAGGCGTATTCTTCAGTTCTAATCTCAGATTTTGAAGGTTTTCCTCACCTGACCGCGAGAGATCCTCTACGGCTGAATGACGGGAGGTAATAGCATCTTTTTTTACCAGTGGATTGGCGAGAGCGTAGCGCAAGATGCGGGCGCCCATCGGAGAGAGCGTACGATCAATAACTCGCGCTAAACTACCGTCTGATGCACGGCGGCGAGAGGTTTCATAAATTTCCAAATCACGGATCACCGTCTCTGACAACGCTACCGAGTCCGGCTCTTCGAGACGATCTATGCGCAAAAACTGTTTGGTAGATGTTTGAAGATCATTTAAGCGCGTGAAGAGCGCAGCAGCCATTTGACACCCACCAACCACTGAACCACACGGCTGGCCCGCCAGCTCAGAAGTGCCGAATACGTCACCCAATAGCTTCTTATGCAGGCTTTCATCCTTCAAAGGGGCTTCAGGCAAGTGGTCGATACACAGGTTGTTTTCCCTGGTCCAGGTTGCAAGCAAGCGGTTAACCTGCTCAGCGGCAAAGCGACGCACTAATAATTCGACGGGGCGAAATAACCGAACATAGTTTAACAACTGGCCACGACCAATATTGCCCAACTTGAATTCACCAGTGGATACGTCAAGTACGGCCAATACTTCACTGTTAGTGCCCGGCACATCCATCCAAGCCAATAGATAATTGGGCTGATCGTGCTCTAGCCCCTCTAATTCATCAATACTTCCCGGGGTGTAAATCCTGGTCACACCACGCTTAACAAGCCCCTTGGCCGTGGCGGCGTCTTCGAGCTGTTCGCAAATGGCGACTTTATATCCGAGCTTGACCAATTTTAACCAATAGCCCTTAGCACTGTGATGTGGAACACCACAAAATGGGATTTTAGTCTGATCGCCCTTTTCCCTGGCTGTTAGAACCACGTCTAGCTTTGGAGCGATCATTTCAGCGTCGTCGCCAAAAATTTCGAAGAAATCTCCCATCCTAAAAAAGAGCACCGCGTCACCAACGGTCTGCTTGATCTCGTAGTATTGCTTAAGCATTGGAGTCAATTTCGAGGTGTCGATGGTCATAAACTCTAAAGTTCCAATTCTTTGTTGTTCAAGTTCAAAACAAGATTGAGCCGAGGTGCATGACTATTTCCTGGAGCTCCTAACCTTGGTCAGCGGCAGCTAGGACAAGACCCTCAATCCTGTGCGCCCCAAGCGTTTTGAGCTGGTGAAATAATGTACCCATAGTCAACCCCGTTGTGAGCACATCGTCAATAACAAGAATGCGAGAAGCCGAGGAAATTTTTCTTTGAATATCAATATATTCCTTAAATTCACCCTGCCAATTCATCATTTTTTTTAAAAATTTATGAACAGCTCTGGGCGCTCTGAGACCAGCACTCTTCGCCAATACGGCGTTTCTACCCGCACGTTTTTGACGCCAAAAAGCGCCCGGGAGCTGGCCGTCCAATTTAGCCGCCTTAGGGAAAAGAGTGGCAGCCACTAGCCTCGCAATATCAAACCGCCCGGTCAAACGACTCCAAAAACTGGAAGGTGCGGCTATGACCAGACAATGAGGCTCGTCAAATCTCGTAAGATCGTCACCCAGAAGATCCTTGAGGCTCGAGATCAATGCCGCCACTGCTGGAACTTCATTTTTGACCTTGGCTCTTAGCACCATGGCACGCACGGTCGACTGATATCGAAAACCCACATAGACCCGGAATTCCGAAAGGTAAATGACACTTCCGCTGCTTAAGCGCAGCAAATCCATGCGACAGTTGTCACAAATTTTTGCCTGGTTGAGTGGCATGATTTGGCTGCAGACGGGACAAAACATCCCCAACCATTATTTTTAAAATTGGATGTCAGGAAGTGACAAATTGGGGTTAGTCATGATGATAAGGCATTCCCTTGAGGATTGTCATGGCCCGATAAAGCTGTTCCCAAACCATAAGCCAAGCGAAATCACTTGGTACTGTTAAGGCAGACAAAGACCACGTACCTGAGGCCGCCTTTCGGGTCGCATCATCAAAACCATACGGAGGGCCAATCAAAAAACTTAAGGTTTTGATTCTTGGATCATCCATCCAACCTTGTATTGAGCGCGATAGGGACAGGGAATCATACTGACGCCCCCGCTCGTCGAGAAGAATCAAAAACTCACCAGGTGCCGGCTGATATAAAGGCTCCGTGCTCCTCGCCGCAGAACGTTTATCACGTTGGCTGTCGGCTTTTATTTCGATTTCCTCGGTTTTGACGAATGCGCTAAGGCGCTTACGATACTCTTGCGCAATCGGCAAAAGACCTGATTGACTCATCTTTCCAACTCTAACGATCTGAATCTTCACAAGATTTACTGGGCACCATCAACGGTGATTTTTTTGGCATTTGGCCAAAGTGAATCAAGTGCATAATAGTCACGAGCTGCGCTCAAGAAAATATGCACGATCACTGAGCCGTAATCCATGAGCACCCAGTTGCCAACAGTTTTACCCTCGACAGCATATGGCTTAACTCCGGAGACCTTTCGACAACGCTCCTCTATTGCATCGGCGATAGCTACAGACTGACGTTCGTTATCAGCTGAGCAGATTAACACGACATCACACATGTCAGTTAGTCCGTGTACATCCATAAGCGCAATTCTGGATGCTTTTTTGTCAACTGCAGCTGATGCTGCGATCTGTGCAAATTCAACGTAATTTTCCATTCTTGCCTCTTTTCTTAAACACTTTAAAGCCAAAAAACATCACGTCGTCAGATAACTTTGCTCAACCACTTGTTGATAAAGTCCCAAGTCAGCAATGTATTCAATCACGGAGTGGGGAACCAAATTCTGTACTTTTGACAGACTCTGCGCCGCAAGAGCGCGCACCTCGCTGGATGATGTGGACGCTGGAGCTTTTGTCATCACGTGTATCGAGCAACCACCATCAAGATCAATGCGCTGATGCTCTGAATCAACCGTCACACTAAACCCGAGGGAAGTCGCGACTGTTTGCGCAAGCTGCAGTGTATTATCAATTTTGGCAGCTGGACGCGGCAAGACGATCAAGGACGTAAGCTCCAAAATACGCTTCGCATTTTTCCACTCGGTGAAATTCGCGAGCTGATCTGCGCCAATCATCCAGCCGATGCGCGCTGCGGGCAGGTCGCCGACCAGAGCTTCGATTGTTTGCACGGTATAGTTTGGAGTTGGAAGCTCTTCTTCCATCGAGGAGACATCCACTAATGGCCATTCATCAAACGCGACGACAGCCATGGCAACCCTATCAACAAAGGGAGTTGCCGGAGCCTTTACGCCACCACCAGCGACCGGCACGAGAAATCCAGGAATAATTGTGATTTTAGCGTCAGGAAACGCTTCGCGCACAATTTTTACAGCATCAATGTGGCCCAGATGAACCGGATCAAATGCCCCACCAAAATAAATGAAGTCGACTGAACTCATCAAGCTCGTTTCGCGGATCGTAAAAATACCCGCCCCTCAGCCATGGCTTTCGTAAAATCCAGCATGCCGTGATCGTCTAAGCCTAAACTGACCGCTGAAATCAAGCCTTTGACCACAGGCAGTCTCGAGGCCAACTCGGCTTCAAAACGTTGGCGCTCTTCTTTGACCATCTCGAACAACTTCAACTTCAGGTCAGCCAGCCCCAATTTCACCGCCGCTGAAATCACGAACACTTGATAGCCCATGGACGTGATTTTATCGCGAAGATTCCCTAGACGCTCAACTCCACCGTCTTCACCATCAGCAAGATCAGCCTTGTTGAGTACAACCACAGATTTTCTGTTGGCCAACTTTATGTCGTAGGCTTGCAGCTCCGACCTGAGGAGATTAAATGTCGCAACGGGGTCCGTCTCATCAAGAGGGAATGCATCCAGCACATAGGCGATAATTTTTGTTCTCTCCAAATGCTTCAAAAACTCGTGGCCAAGTCCGCGCCCCTCACTTGCACCCTCGATCAGTCCAGGTATGTCTGCCATGACGAACGATTTGACATCAAATTCGTTGCGCTCTCGAAATTCAACGACACCCAACTGCGGCTCAAGGGTCGTAAACGGATAATCGGCAATTTTAGGCTTTGCAGCCGACAGCACGCTAAGAAGGGTTGATTTACCGGCATTCGGCAGTCCAGCAAGACCAACATCCGCGAGCAACTTTAGTTCAAGGCGCAGTTGCATCTCTCGACCTGGTTGCCCGGAAACGAACTCCTCCGGAGCTTGATGAGTCGAGGAAACAAATCTGAGATTTCCAAAACCTCGACGTCCACCTTCTGCGATTATTTCACGCTGACCAGGAACTAATATTTCGCAAACTAAACGGCCGGTATCCACATCGTATAATTCTGTGCCGAGAGGAACATGAATCTCCACATCTTCACCGGAAGCTCCAGTCCTGCCGTTCGGGCCGCCCTTTGTGCCGTCTTTCGCAACGAATCGACTACGGTAGCGCACGCTGCTGAGCGTGTTAATCTGAGGAGCGGCAACGACGACTACATCTC
>JBAXLR010000026.1:0-22512 GCA_037134655.1 bacterium
CGTTGCATTACCACCCAAAGAAATGCCAATTTGTGTTATAGGCGAGCCAGGATAACGTTGCGCGATCCATTCCAGTACAGCCCTAGTATCCTCGCTACGTCCGCTATGATAGATCCCTTTGGCCAGACCAGCGCCAGGACCACATCCACGCATATTCATGCGGACGGCCAAAACCCCGCGCCTAGCGAAATGTTGAGCCAAGCGAACAGGATGCGTCGACAATTCGGAACCGGTTAATCCATGCACCAAAAGGACTATGCGTTGACCAAGTTGCCAATCTTTGGGCTTGGTTTGAACAATGGAAAGATACCCTGAGTCACCAATCCCAACCAGTGACCTCTCATCCATGCCTAGCTGCGCATTTGGTTGCGGCCAAAAAACGCTGGCGACGGTCTGCAGGGATCCACTTTTTACAAGCCAATACGGCGTAAAGTTATCGTGCCAATTCAAAAAATTACCTCTAGCAGTAAAACACCTGAACTCTCAGACCCAGGTGGCACATCAAAACAGGACCGGCCAGGATACCAAATCCCCATAGCCTACCACAGCCGATGAATCCTCGATCGAGGAAAATCCATAAATTTAAGCATAAGTATATGTTTTTATTAATTATTTTTTTATTGCGCCGGGCTAAACTTTAACGCCCTCAGCACCGATAAACTGACACTCACTTAGGGAGGGGCTCTTGATCACAAAGATTTTTATTCTATTTATACTGGCGATGAGCCTCATAACAGCCGACATCGCCCATAGCTGTCCCGCATATTTAAAAGCCGCAGCCCTACCGGCATGGACCATGGAAGCAAAGCCCAAAAGCATCGCACTTTTCAGCTTAGGTGCGTCCAAGCAGTGGGAACGTCTACCTCTCCAAATTGACCCCATGACAGAGCAAGATCTTTTCGACGCTAGTAGGTTATCCTCAGGAGAAAATTCCAAAATTCAACCAAACGATCGCCTTGTTTTCTACACTGAAAAATTCGGCTCCCTACGTTCAGACAAAACGCCTTTGCCTTGCGCGACTCAAAACCTCGCTGAACTGCGATCACCAAATAACACCTTCGCTTACATCGCAAACTGTGCGGATTCTCAACCGGCTATCACGAAGGGTGATACCACCGTGGTCAGTCTCGACGCCAAAAATCGCCACATCGCATCAAACAAGTTTCAATATATATACCACCCTAAAAATCAACTACTTTACGAATCCCTACTCGCTAATTCAAACACCGGGAAGGCCGTTAGAAGCGCCTACGATTCAGATATAGGCATTCGACTCGACATCAAAAGATTCTTTACCCTACACTTCACCAACGGCGACCTCGAGTCGTATATTAACTCATCCAAAGTTGGTGAGCTAGGCGTCGTACAAGGTGTCGCATTTTTCCTTCGCATGTTTGCCTTAAAGATCGATCTAAAAATGAATACCGTGGCAAGTTTTTTTGAATCTGGAGCAAATATTCCGATGATGATCGACGTTCCGGCGGATGCTAACAAACACTTAAACCCCGGAAGTGGCTCTCTTTATTCTTTCAAACTCGATCAAGCAGAATTTCAAATGGATCATCCCGCAAGCACCATGCCGAACTTTGAGGCCAAACTATTAAAATCAGGTGCACCAGAGATTAAGCAAGCTGGCCTTCGCCGCTGCAAAGGCAGCCAGTGTAACTATAAAATGATGGGGACAGTTGACGATCGCCCATTCGCACTATCGATGACTGTGCCAAGGGAAACAGTGGAAATGGGCTTTTTCCCAACCTTCGTTTACGATGTAAGGGAGTTTAAACATGATATTGGATGGAAAGGCGCAGAAAATAGCGCTGACAATGAGCGCGCAATTTTCTTTCCGACGCATGGACTCTCCAAGGGTAAGTATCAAATTGATTCGTGGATATTGTTAGGCGACGCGAGCCTTAGCAGTGAGTCCTGTCCGGCTCCGGTTGCCGTAACGCCCACAAAGAATCCGGTCATGAATGAGACCATTAGCCACTAATTACAACTAATCAATCGTCACGATTTGGATTTCAGGGTTAAATTCGTGGCGAAGAATACTTTCGATACCCTGCAATGTTCCCGTTCGAGAGCTTGGGCAACTGCCGCAAGCACCCTCGTACTTTACAGTTACAATATTATCCGCAAGATCCAGTACGACGAGATCACCACCGTCGGCTTGTAATCCAGGGCGAATCTCCCGGTCAATAATGGCTTCAAGTTTGCGCCGATCATCCGTCCAACTAGTCTGATCTATCTCTGGCTCACCCGTCTCGAATTGGGGATCATGACTTGGCACATAGGTCTTCAAAACCTCGATAATCTCACTTTCAAGCACAGGCCAATCGCCAAAACCATCTTGAGTTACGGTTACAACGTTTTCAAACAAATGGACTGCCGTCACATTAGGAAGGCCAAGAATATTGGTCGCAAGGGGTACGTGCATGCACTCAGCTGGATGAACAAAAGTCACTTTGCCAATTTTCTTTACATCCTTAGCGGTAATAAATTTCAATGCATTGGGATTTGGCGTTGATTGTGTAATGACACGTAGCGACATCAATTCATCCTTTAACTTCGGGCTCAGTCGTGACCAACACGGGAGCTTTCACGTGTCCACCCACAAATGGTTTTTCCATCGCAGCTTGAAACGTCTTCCAAGGTAATAACACGCACTTAGCTCGCGCGGGAAACCCTTGCACCACCGAGAATACACTGGCATCTCCGCCTAACTCCCAACGACCACCTGAAAGCATGGACGCAAATGACTGGGAAAGCTCCTTTGCTCGCTCCACATTTACCCCCTCAATTGTGTCAACGAGAACCGAGGCACTGGCGCGACACAGGGCGCAGCTTTCAGCTAAAAATCCGACTTTCACGACCGTGTTATTTCGCGCATTTATCGTTAAAGTGACCCGGTCGCCGCAGATAGGGTTAAAACCTTCGGCTTCATGGGTAGGAGACATAAGGCGCCCCAAACCGCGAGGCGAGCGATTATGATCGAGAACTAGGGACTGATAGAGCTGCATCGCATCACTCATGCGAACATCTCCTTGGTTTTCCACAGGGCTTTGATCAAAGCTGCCACGTCGCCCTCATCATTATAAATACTAAAACTGGCACGCGCTGTGGCGACAACCCCAAACCGAGCCATCAGTGGCTGTGCACAGTGATGACCCGTGCGAACCGCGACACCGCTTGAATCAAGAATTGAACCAATGTCGTGCGGATGGATATTATCAACAGTGAAACTAAAAACCGGAACTTTTGGTTGAGCTGAACCAATAATTTTTAGACCGGGTATCTCGCGAAGCGCAGCATCTGCTGATTTTAAAAGAGCTTGCTCATGACTGTGGATCGCGGGAAAGCCAACGTCTTCAACAATAAATTTCATCGCCTCGTGTAGACCGATGACCGCCGCAATATCTGGAGTTCCTGCTTCGAACCGAGCCGGCGCATCAGCAAAAATCGTTTTTTCAAATGTTACAGATTTGATCATGTCCCCACCGCCAATCACCGGCTGCATTTGTTCCAGGTGGGTGAGACGGCCATATAGAACGCCCACACCAGTGGGCCCGAATAGTTTGTGACCTGAAAAAACCAAAAAATCACAGCCCAAAGCCTGCACATCGATTACCTCATGTGCAACGGCCTGGGCGGCGTCGACCAAAATCGGAATGTTAGCCGAGCGAGCGGCCGCAATCATGGACGTTATCGGGTTGATAATTCCAGTGGCGTTGGAAGTCCACACACAGGAAATAAATTTTGTTTTCTTATTAATTAGTGAGCGAAAGCCTTCAAGATCCAGCGAGCCATCATCGTTAACTGGGGCTACCACTAGTTTGCAACCAACCTTCTCGCACAACATCTGCCATGGAACGATATTGGCGTGATGCTCCATAGCCGTGATTAAAATCTCGTCCCCAGCTTTTATCCGTGGCTGGACGAAAGACAAAGCAACAAGGTTAATGCCAGCCGTTGCACCCGAGGTAAACACAATTTCGCGTTCATCCACGGCATTCAAGAACTTCGCCGTCGTCGTTCTCGTGGATTCATATAAACTCGTGGCCTCTTCACTCAAAAAGTGGACGGCCCGGTGAATATTGGCTGTGCCCTCGCTATAATAGCGATTGACGGATTCGATGACCCGCAAAGGCTTAAGAGCAGTAGCCCCCGAGTCCAGATAAACAAGCTTTTGACCGCGTATCTGTCTGCGAAGCACGGGGAAAACAGACCTTAGGGCTGCAACGTCAAGTACACCTTTGGGCGCGAACTTGGTCATTGTCCCTCCGCCTGTTTTCCATGGCTTGTTTGACCTTCAAACCATCTGCCAACGCGTGCTGCTAACGCCTCGCGAATTTGATTATCCTTAAGCCTAAACATCACATCATCGGCAAATCCACGGCAAAGGATGGCCATCGCTTTTGACTTCTCAATGCAACGACTCTGCAAATAGAAAAGCTCTTGAGGGTTCACCGTGCCAATAGCTGCGCCATGGGAGGCTTTTACATCATCAGCATCGATCTCAAGCTGCGGCTTGGCATTGGCCTCGGCATTTTCGCTCAGTAGAAGATTTTTACAAGTCTGGTACGCCTCAGATTTTTGCGCCTGTTTGCGAATAAATATCTTACCGTTGAACACTAATCTTGCGGAGTCTGACAAAATACCTTTGAACAATTGATTGGTGCGCGTTTGTCCAACTCGATGGTCGACCGCTGTGTGATGGTCAACGTGGTCTGCTTCACGCATAAGGGCAAGGCCATTCAAATTACACTCTGAGTCAGTAGCCGTGTGTTGAACGTCAAAATCAACTCGTACCAACCTACCCGCCATAACAAGGGACATGGCGTCCAAGTGACTTCTGTGATCCAAATGTACAGACACCCCACCCGTGTGAAAAGCCCCGGGTGCATTAACAACTCGGTAATAGCCGCAGTGGGATGCCGTTGCGAGCCGAATTTGCGTCAACACGTTAGTCCAAGAAGCATGGGGACTTTCCGAGGTGGATAAGGGCAAAAACTCCTCCACAACCCGGACGGATGAACCCTCATCCACATCGATCAAGATGCGATTGTTTGCCGCCGTCTCACCATATTGGCCGCTACTAAGATGAAAGATATGCAGGAGTCGCAAATCTGATTGATTTTTAGGAATACTAATAACTAGGCCATCATTCGAAAGACCCAAACAGATCTTCCAGAAGATCTTTGCTGAATCCAGATCAGGAACCCAGCGATCCCACCATTGTGCATCCTCTGTCTTTTCTGCTTGCGAGAACTCCTTGGCAAATTTCATCTCGGCGAGACTTGCCCCCGGCAAGTTGGTAATCAACTGACCATCGACGAAAACAATAGGCAGTGCATTGGGTATAAGAGATTCTTTGATAGCGCCAAGCACCTCTTGACCAGAGAGACTGACCGTGGCTCTTGGAGCAGCCAGATCAAAACCGCGCTCCACCAGGGGTCTTAAACTCGTAAATTTCCAATCTTCGTGCCGGGTGCTGGGTATTCCATGAAGAATTGCATCATCAATGAAACGACGGCGTCTTTCCTTGGCCTGTCGCCCCATAGATGGAGCAACCATCTCAAGCGAAGCCCACGCTGCCGCTAGACACTCGATCGACGAAAACTTTGTAGATGACGAAGCCACAGACATGATGTTGGTCTCGCCTTAATTTAAGCTATCTTTGATAATTTGATCGTAACCATTTTGTTCAACCTCAAGAGCCAGATCTTTACCACCACTCTTGATGATTTTCCCCTTAAAGAGAATATGAACGTAGTCTGGCACCACATAATTCAGTATGCGCTGATAATGCGTGATTAGCACAACGGCATTATCCTTTCGGCGAAGTTTATTAACACCCTCCGAAACGATTCTTAACGAGTCAACATCCAGACCCGAATCCGTCTCATCAAGAAACGCAAGACGCGGTTGAAGGATCGCCATCTGCAAAATCTCGTTGCGCTTTTTTTCTCCACCCGAAAACGCGACATTGACCTCGCGATCAACAAATTTTTCATCCATGTTCAAAAAGCGACATTTTTCAGACACGAGTGTATTAAAGGTTTCCAGGCTTACTTCCTTTGCACCTTGATGCTTACAGATCGCGTTATACGCTGCCTGCAGGAATACGCGATTTTGCACACCTGGTATCTCAACTGGATATTGATAGGCCAAGAAAATACCATTTCTAGCTCGTTCCTCAGCCGCCATCTCGAGAACGTTGCGCATGCGTAGGTTTACTTCAAGCTCGATATTGCCCGCAGTCACCTTGTAGTCAGGGTGACCAGCTAGAACTTTAGATAGCGTACTTTTACCAGAGCCATTTGGACCCATAATCGCGTGAACTTCGCCTTCATTAATCGAAAGGTTCAGACCTGCAAGAATCTCCTTGCCGTCAACTGCCGCGTGTAGATTTTTAACCTCTAAAATTGCCATAACTACTGACCTTTAAAAAATCATGACCCTTGTGTTCGCGAGCTTTCAGCCCACACTTCCCTCTAGTTTCATCTCCAGAAGCTTGACCGCCTCAACGCTAAATTCAAGCGGCAAAGTTTTGAAAACATCTTTACAAAAACCATGTAGCAGTAAACTCACCGCACCCTCTTCGTCGATGCCGCGGCTTTTCATATAAAAGATCTGATCGCCAGAGATCTTCGAGGTTGTCGCCTCATGCTCAACGATCGCAGAATGATTCTTGATGTCCAGATATGGATGGGTATTAGCAGAGCACCGATCACCCACGAGCATACTATCGCATTGGCTAAAGTTTCGAGCATTCTGAGCACTGGGGAATATTTTCACCTGTCCACGGTATGTGTTACGAGATTCATCACAGCTAATCCCCTTGCTGATGATGCGAGATGAGGTGTTTTTACCAATATGAATCATCTTGGTGCCAGTGTCGGCTTGCATCCGATTGTTTGTCAAAGCAACTGAGTAAAACTCACCGCAAGATTGATCACCTTTTAAAATCACACTCGGATATTTCCACGTTATGGCAGAACCCGTCTCAACTTGTGTCCAGCTGATTTTACTGCTTTCACCTGCGCAAAGACCGCGCTTGGTTACAAAGTTGTAGATTCCGCCTTTGCCTTCTTTGTCTCCGGCGTACCAATTTTGCACTGTGGAGTATTTAATCTCGGCACCTTTTAGCGCCACGAGCTCCACTACAGCAGCATGCAACTGATTTTCATCACGCATTGGCGCAGTGCACCCTTCGAGATAACTAACGTAAGAATCATCCTCGGCGATAATTAAGGTGCGTTCAAACTGACCCGTTTCACGCGCGTTTATCCGGAAATAGGTTGACAGGTCGAGTGGGCATCTGACGCCTTTCGGAATAAACACAAATGAACCGTCCGTGAACACGGCACTGTTCAGGGCTGCGTAGTAGTTATCCTTGTATGGTACAACAGAGCCAAGATACTTCTCGACAAGGTCAGAATGATTATGGATGGCCTCAGTTAGGGAACAAAAAATGACGCCAACTTCGGCTAGCTCCTCTTTATGGGTCGTACCAACCGAGACACTGTCAAATACCGCATCGATTGCGACACCGGTGAGCCTTTTTTGTTCGCTCAGAGGAATTCCCAACTTGTTGAAGGTCTCCAGCAATTCAGGATCGATCTCGTTCAGAGAAGCTGGGCCTTTTGCATCGCCCTTTACTTTGGGGGCCGAGTAGTAGCGAATATCGGCAAAATCAATTTTTGGATATGAGACATCAGCCCAAGTTGGCTCCTTCATTGTGAGCCAATACCGGTAAGCCTTTAGACGAAATTCTCTGACAAACGGAGGATCCCCCCGTTTATCGGCGATCATGTGAATAATATCTTCGTTCAGGCCTTTGGGAAAAAACTCGGTTTCGATCTGCGTCTCAAAGCCATATTTATATTCACGATCAGTGAGAGACTCTCTGACAATCTCAGCCATGGAGGCCGCTTCCTCCATTGTCAGCTGAGCGTGGCACCATGATATCTGAACCATCACCAGCACTATTAATTTCAACGCGACCACCACCGCGACATTCCCGGACGCTTAAATTCGGTACTATCGCAGGCATGACACCCTTTTCTTGACGCTCTTTTTCCCAGTCCGAACACAGTTGTGAGAGTGTGATTTCACTCAGACTTGACTTCAGCGCTACAAAAATCTTCTTCCACGATTCACGCGATGAGCAACTGGTCTCAAAGTCACAAGCCTCACCGCTTGCCAGACACTCTACGGGTATCATGCTATCTTCAACCGCAGTAAAAAGATCCCACATGGTAATCTTCTCCGGACTGCGTGCTAGCCTGTATCCACCAGTACGTCCCCGCGTGCTCTCGACGAGTCGGCCGGCGCGAAGTTTAATCATAATTTGGTCCAGGTAGTCGGTGGGAATGCCCTGCCGAGTCGCAATTTCGCTTCTCCGAACAAGGGCTTGATTAGCGCCGAAATGCGCCAAATCCATCATAATTTTTAGTGCATAACGACTTTTTGAGGTTAAGTTCACGGTCACAATCCCCATCGATATTGATCAAGTCCGAGGATCATTGTTTACTCCTGAAGTAAACATTCGGCAAGTAATTCTTGACTAACTTATACAAGTTTTAGCTGGGGGCATAAGCTAATGAATTTACAATTATATTCTCTTATTCACGACCGTTCGAAATCGCTCTATGACTTAACTGAGCCATCACTGTGGCACTTAAGAAGCTCACTATAAACACTAAACTGGCCATGGCAAATATGCTCGGTGAAACGCCAAATTTAATGGAACTGTATAAGGCCAGAGGAAGCGTGACAGTGTCCGGACCAGCCGTAAAAAATGAGATCAGAAAATCATCGAATGACAGAGCAAATGCCATCACCCAACCCGCGACTAGGGAAGGAGCAAGCACGGGCAAATATATCTTTGAAAATGTTTGCCAACCATTAGCCCCCAGATCCAGCGCGGCGTCTTCAATGGCTGGGTCAAATAGGCGCATGCGCGCGCTAACAGTCAGATAAACATATGAGACCGAAAAAGTCACATGCGCTAAAATCAGAGACATAGATCCCAAACTGATCCTCAGCAGCACAAACCAAACCAAAAGCCCAAGCCCAAACACGATCTCAGGTAATAGCATGGGCAGCAGGGTCAAAGCATCAACACCTAAACTTAAAAACTTCCTAGAATAACTGACTGTTGCATTTTTATGACGACGGGACCGCCGGCCAACGGTCAAGGCAGCAAATCCACCTAACAAAAGGGCAACCGTCGAAGAAACCACGGCGATTTGAACGGACTTCGACAAGGCATTTAGCAGATTTTCATCGACCAGGAGCGCTCGGTAAGCCAGTAAATTGGCAGTATCGCCGAATGCGTGATCTTCGGTGGAAAAAAACGAATAAGCTATCAGTGTCAGAATGGGCACATATAGAAGCGCCAGGCCGATGACCCATGCCATTAGTAAAAAAAATCGCCCCCAACCCTTCCCGATCAGGCGCTGGCCCTCCGCCGAAAAATGATGGAGAACGCGCCGATAATCAGCATCATAAGAACGCAAAGACTTGCACCAAATGGCCAATCTCGAGCCTTCAGGAACTGCTCTGATAATAAGTTCCCGATATACATGGTTTTGCCCCCGCCTAATAAATCGGGAATAACTAATTCTCCTAAAGCAGGCACAAACACCAACGTGACGCCGGTCACAACGGCTGGTCGCATCATTGGCCAAACGATTTTCAGAAAAACCTGGCGAGAATTGGCACCGAGATCATGCGCCGACTCGATGAGTCCAAAATCAAACTTCTCTAGGGCCACATAAAGAGGAAGAATCATGAATGGCAAATAGTTAGTCACCATACCAAACAAAACAGCGGCGCGAACATCGTCCAAGAAAAGCGGGCGTTGAATCAATCCAAGCGTACCTAGAAAGCGATTCAGAGGCCCTTCAACGCCAATCAGAAATTTCAAGGCATAGGCTCTGACCACAAAATTACTAATAAACGGCATTAACACAATCACTAGGGCAAAAGAACGCAAGCGGGGAGATATCTGGGTCATATACCAGGCCATAGGGAACGCCAGAATCAAGCAAGTCAATGCTGTTAAACTCGCCAATTTAAGGGAAGACCACAACACGGATAAATAAATGGCATCCATAGCCCGGACATAATTGGCTGGGCTCCAAACCCATGTGACGCCACCCCAAAGCCCCTTTTCTTGAAAACTAACCGCGATGACTAAAACGATAGGAGCAAAAATAAATACCGTCAGCCAGACTACGTAAGGGTAAAGTCCCAAATCAAGCGGCCCAGTTGAGCGTTTCATGAATCGTGCCCCGTTGGTCCGATGGGCACCTCGAAAGCTTTATCCCAAGTTATTTCAACGAAATCATCGACAGATACCGCAGTATCCTTAACGGCTTCTGCAAACGTTACCGCCGTGACATGCCCTGGATTGCCATGATCCAGCAACTCCATGACATAGTGGACGACCGGCCCTTTGAATAGAATTTCTCTAACGACTGCCGGCAATTTAACCCCAATTAAAGCACTAGCAGACTTTTCAGGTCTCAGAACTTTGATATGTTCGGGACGAATGAAAACCGCCTGTCCGCCCACAGTCAACTTGTTTAAAGCTCCCATGGACTGCGCCACAAACGCACTATTAGGGGCGCGATAGATAACCTCGGGGGCGCCCACTTGCTCGATGATGCCGTGATTCATAATCGCTATCCGGTCACTCATGGCCATCGCTTCCTCCTGATCATGGGTGACCATGATGAAGGTAATCCCCAATTTCCTTTGAATTTGTATGATGTCCAGACGCATCTTCTCGCGAAGATTACGATCGAGGGCTGACATGGGTTCATCAAGCAGCAGTATTTTTGGGTTGTTGATAATTGCTCGAGCAAGAGCCACGCGCTGCTGTTGACCCCCACTGAGCGTTGAAATCCCTCGCGCCGCAAAGCCATCTAGCCGCACAAGCTCGAGGGAGTCTCTGACTTTTTGCGCCAGTTTTGTGCCCGTCTCACCCCGAATTCTTGGCCCAAAGGCAACATTGTCTTCAACCGAAAGATGTGGAAAAAGAGCATACTTTTGAAAAACCATGTTAAATGGCCGATGATTGGCGGCGACGGCGGTGATGTCACGCCCATCAAACAGGACCGAGCCCGAATCAGGGGATTCAAAACCTGCCAAAATCCGCAACAAAGTCGTCTTGCCGCATCCGCTTGGGCCCAAAATTGACAAGAGCTCACCTTGAGGCACGACCAGGGAAACACCCCTGACAACCGCCTCACGATCAAATACTTTTCGAATATTTCTGAGCTCTAGCATACAGCACCAAACTATGGTATCCCCGCGCGTCCCCAAGTATCATTATTAACAATAAATTTGCATCGTGACCACAATACTTAAGATGACAAGATTCAAATCAACGAAATTCTTTATTCATCAAACTCTAGCCCTGCTTCTGTTGACCAGCTTTCAATCGAGCTGCGAAAGTAAAGCTAACTCAGGGAATCAAAAAAAACAAAAGATCCATCTGTTCATTTGGGGTGCATACACATCACCGGCGGTCTTTCGTAACTTCTTCGAGAAAACAGGCATTGAAATTGTGGAGTCAAATTTTGCCTCCAACGAGGAAATGCTCGCAAAAATACAAACGGGCGCCGATGGCTATGACCTCATCGTACCCTCAGATTACATGGTTACGGTCATGACAAAACTGGGCCTTTTAACGCCCCTCGATAGGACTAAAATTCCCAATCTAAAAAACATTGAACGATCACTTTTAAACCAGCCTTACGACCCAAAAAACACTTACTCCGTGCCCTATGCTTGGTCTCTTGTCGGGATCGTTTTCAATGGCGAAAAAGTCCACACTCCCGTGGAAACCTACCAAGATCTCTTCTCGCGCCAAGAACTCACCCACAGATTCAGCATCCTGGACGACAGTCGTGAAATGATGGGGAGTGCCTTAAAGTCCCGCGGGCTTAGCGCAAACACCACAAATGACCAAGATTTAAAAGAAATTAAGGATCTTCTAGTGATGATAAAAAAGAGGTGTCGAGAATTTAACTCAGCACCTACTTCACAGCTGTTGCAGGGTGATCTAATCGCCGCACAAATGTACTCAAATGAAGCGCTCAAATTGGCACAAAAATTTCCAAAATTTCATTTCTCAATTCCGCGCGATGGATTTACCATGGCCATCGATAACATGGTCATCCCGCGCGCATCGAAGCACCCGGAACTCGCATATAGATTAATTAATTATCTAATGGATCCAGCCGTCAACTTACAATTCTCGTCCGACGTCTTAATCGCTCCAGTTGTGCAAGGGGTCTATGCTCAACTCCCAAAATCTCTAAGTCGACATCCTGTGATCGGACCAATCAGCGCGATTACAGCGAAATCCGAAATGATTTTTGACCTCGGCGACGCCACAAAAAAGTACGACAGAATTTGGACAGAACTCAAAGTGAACGGAAACTGAATGTTAATGACTGACTAACGCCTTGGATTCATCTGCAGATCTGATGGCCTTTAATTTTTGAATATCTTTATCTAAACCGTTAGCCACTTGGGCAGAGAGTCCTTGAATGTCAGCCAGAGTCTCATCGCTCGGCCATAAGTAATCATTTAAAATTCGCAAACCAAAGGTCAGAAAAAAATCATCTTTAAGCTCGCCTGTTATTCGCCAACGCATGGTTGACTTCGCCTCAACCAAGGAATCAAATCTAATTTCAGCGAATGCGCCTTTTCCGCCATTTCCATGCAAAAGGCCGTCGCTAAAAATCTTAGCGTAACCCTCGAGGCTGCCGGGCATCATAAGATTTAAAAAATCTGGTGGTAGGAATCCAAACAAACCACCGCTAAATTTAGCTCCTGGCACCTTCAGTAATTTACTCTTAAGGACAGCCGTCTCTCCATCTTGGTACTCTAAAGACGACTCAACACCCTTGTTTGCAATTGTTAAGCCATAAACCTTAGCACGAAAGTTTGTAATGATCTTGCCACTAAAATTACTGATTTTTGCTAAATCAATCCCTCTCGTGAGAACTGACTCATCATCATCTGTTACTGGAACTAACAAACCGCGCGCCGTACGAAAGCGAATCTCAAGTTTATTCTCGGCTAAATTGA
Organism: bacterium; assembly: GCA_037134655.1. GTDB lineage: Bacteria > Bdellovibrionota_B > Oligoflexia > Oligoflexales > RGVZ01 > CAMDKS01. The sequence goes on from JBAXLR010000026.1 coordinate 13,111, forward strand.
ACATTCCACTGATCAACACCAAATTATCAGACGTTTTCAGCGTAGATGATGAAACGAAAGACAAATCTTCCATCATACGCTCGATATGCTCACCGAGGTGGCGATGTTTTTGCTTTAAACTTTGAATGTCCAATTTCAGCCGCACGAGGACATCCAATTGTTCAATGCTTTCTTCCGTAAACGGCTGAAATTCTATCTCTGGATTCACTAGGGAATCAATTAAATCAAGACTCACCGGCAACGCCTTGGCGAGATCATTGATGTAATTACGAGCAAGACCTGTCACCCCCGCAAATACGTCAGAATTTTTTGCGTTCAGCGACCTAAGATTGGACGGATCCAGAACCATCAGATGATTTTTCCCAAGGCGACCCATAAAGTGATGATCGAATTCATCGACCACAAGAACGCCCTCACTCGTAACGCCGTAGCCGCGCTCAGGATCACTTTTTATCGATGGGTTTTCCTTAACCCCAAACTGGAAAGAACTATCCAAAAAGTTATTAACCTTTTGATCATGGATTGGCTTTCGAACAAAATTTACCTGGTATTGACCCGACTCCATCGAGCTACGAAACGGAAAAACAAAACTTCCATCCTTCATTTTAGTCGCGTAGGACGAATCAAGTAGTTGATCAAAGTCTAGCTCCCTTACAGTGTCGTTTGCTAGTTCAAAGACCTTTTTTGTCTCCGCGGAATAGGACATGGATTTCAGAGCACGCGATTGCGTGGATGTGAGTTTGTGCAATAGACTAATGCCTGAGCCATTAGAACCAAGATCTTCCATGGCATCCACATTCGTATACGCGTCATTGGTTGACCCACCAAGAAGCTGAGCTGACCCGATAACCGAGAAGCCGATCAAAAAATTTTGCAAAAATATCCGCATTCAAAAGCTCTCCTTATCGTTACAAAAATCCTTAAAGTCCCTTTGCTCGTAGGTCTTGCAATAGTTGCTCAAGAAATTTGATATGCTCGAATTGATCGGCACCGCCATCTCCCATTTTCGTGCCGCCAAGATCCAAATGATCTGCATCCAACACGCCTTTGAACTCGCCCCAACGGGCTGAAGCGACTGAAACAATTCCGTCATTTTCGCCAGCTTGTTTTGCAACAAAGCCTTGGGTTAACGTCAGGGTGGACTTATTACGATCTTTCGTACCCGGGCCTGTACGCCCAGCCCAAGACTGATAAAGAACCCCAGTTACGTCAGGCGTATTTGGGTTAAACGTCTCGCGCATGTAGGCTGTGGAAAGCGCTCGCATAGCAGATGTTGAATCGTTATTTTTGCCACCATCAGTATTTGAGACACCTGATAGAGAATTAAAAGCAAAAGACAAAAATATTTTGCTCAGTGGATTACCGAGATCTTTCAACACAAGATCAGCAAGCGGGGAACCATAATTTGGTGTAGACAACATTGACAACGATGCCACAGATCTGCCCATTCCTAGCTTTGAAAGTGCGTATCGAGCATCTAAGCCACCTTGGGAGTGGGCCACGATATTGACCTTGTTCGATGACGTCGATGATAGGAACTGCTTTAACTTATCGGCGACCTGAGTAGCCCGTAGTTCAGTGCTATTCACCGCCGAAACATCTGGCAAGGTAACCTTACAGCCAAGCCCCTGAAAATGTTTTATGACGCCAGCAAAAGACGTTTTACTACCGCCCATCAAACCATGTAGGAACATCACAGGATGCTTTGGGCATGGGCCTGGGGTTATCGGTAAATCGTCTTTGGGAGCGGGAATTTGGTTCGCGGCGCCATTATCGATTTTTTGCTTAATAGTATTCCGCGAAGCCGGTCCGCTTGGTCCGCAAGCGCTGACTAATACGAGCAAAATTAGGGATTTTAAAAACACCATGAGTTCGTATCGGCCGAATCCAAAAAGTGTTTTAAAGACCTATAATTAATCAATTATATCAGATGCTTGTGATTTGTATTTGAGGTGTCGTCACGGACTGACAGCCGCAACATGCTGGCTCGAAAATGTTTTGCGGTCTAGTCAAAACGCTTTCTTGCCAAATTGATCTGCCCCTCGACGAAGTCCCTAGGTTCAATTCCGGCCGCACGAAGCTGCTGGGGAATGAAACTCGCCTTTGTCATTCCAGGCAACGTGTTTGTCTCAAGATAATAAATTCCCGACTGGGTCATAATCATGTCAGTTCGTGTGTAACCAAAACACCCTATGGCCTGATGGGCGATCAATGCAACCGCTTGCGCTGCAGTCGTCTGAGCAGGTGTCAAATCCGCCGGTGTTATCTCCCGATTGCCAACACCGTGGTATTTTGCCTGAAAGTCAAAGTGAGCGTTCTTCTCCAGGATCACTTCCGAAGGCGGTAGTGCCGTTAAAGTTCCTTGATGCATCATGACGCCAACGGTCAACTCCCTGCCAATCAGCTCTTCCTCAGCTAGCCACGGTATAGCTGAATCTCTATGTTTTTCAAACCATGCCTTGCAACCAGCCTGATCGTGTAAAAAAGAAAGACCAGCACTCGAACCATCACATGCAGGCTTAATAACTAGCCGCCCAACTTCTTTTTGGAAATTCAAAAGCCCATCGCTGCTGTTTTCACTTGGAGAAAATAACAGTTGCCTGGCAACCAGGATCCCCCGCTTAACCACTGCTTCCTTAGATTCGGATTTGTGCATGGCAATTTTGCTTGCAGCAGCTCCAGACCCTGTAAATGGAATTCTTCGCGCCTCGAGTCTTGTTTGAAGCCAGCCATTTTCACCATCACCACCGTGAAGGCCCAGGTACACCACTGAAGTGACAGCCCTATCCAAAGCGGTCTCCACACTATCGGCCACCTTATGCGGCCTACGCGGGACGAAGTCATTGTCATAGGGATTTTGATGTGTCATCAGTTCTTCGGAAGTCACTTGAAATACCGAGCCGTTTTGAGCCCAAAACCACAAGGCTGCTTCGGGAATGATAGAACTAAGATGCTGAGCCGATGCAACCGACACCCGTCGCTCGCTGCTCGATCCACCAAACAAAATAATTGTATCGACAAGAGATGTCACAAAGTCACCCAAACGATAAGTTTAACTTGGGAAAACGGCTCTTATTCTATAATGATTTTTCAAATTTTGCGATGGTATTAAAAGTATAAACTTAGGCCACACTACCTAAAGTTTGATCCTTCCCGGACCTGATCTGTTCGAGGATTCGCTCTAATGACTCCGGGCGATGTAAAAGAAAACCTTGTATCAACTCGACGCCCATGGCTTGAACAATTAATGCCTCGTCCCAGGTTTCAATACCTTCAGCCAAAACCGTTGCGTTGATTGTTTTGGCCGCCTTGACCACGCCGTCGACAAACATTTTTTTAGCCGGCTCCAAATGAATTTTCTCAACCAAACTGCGGTCAAGCTTTATCAAGGCAGGTCTCATCTTAATGACCCGCTCAATACTCGCATGCCCCTTGCCAAAATCATCTGCCGCAATCTTGCAGTTTATCTTTTTAACATAGTCGCGGATCTTCTCCATTTGCTTGGGATTAGAAAATCCTTCGGATTCACTAATTTCAAAAACCAAATCACTACGGGGCGTCAACAGGTGACCAAGTCGCTCAAGGTGCATCAGATTTCGTGGCAGTATATTGACCATCAAAGGACCAGGTAATTCGACGCCTCCCGCAATACCAACTGCCATACACAACTGATCCAGCTCCAGCGCCACACGGCTATGTGCCGCCATGGCAAAAAGTATATCCGGTCTGAGCAGTTTCATCTCGACGTAGACAAGGTGGTCCGTTGCCAACTTATCATCTAAATTATTTGGGCGGACGCGGATCAGAGACTCAAATCCATAAAGAGAGTCCAATATTGGCACAATGCTTTTGGATGACTGAGCTTGGTCAACTTTATCCTTAGTGATTTTTTGTAAGTTGAAAATTGCTTGGTAATTCGGGTACAAGATATCTCGACTATGGATAATAGTTTGTAAAATCTCCCGCTCGCGGTCCTGTACGCGTCGCCTTTGCACTTTGGAAACTTCGGTCGCCATTTCAAACAGCTGGTCTATAACGTCCAGTGTATCTAAACATGGGTTGTTTAGCGCGGTTGCATGCCCCAGGGAGAATTCCGGTAGAGTTTGAATACAGTCAGGAAGACGTTTTTCGCTGCGAGGTTTAAAAATCTCAGCCCACAGTTGCTGCTGCATTTTTAGCGTCAAACGATCTGCCACTTTTTCCAAAACGCCAGGCGCAGGAAGCGCATGTGTGATGCGACTTTGCTCTAAAAAGACGTAGTAGGTATTACTGCTGGGTGATTTTTGCATCAAAATATCGTTACGACGAAAGCTACCCGGGTTCCCCCACATTTCAAGGAGGACATGTTGAAAACATTCTTGCACCTTGCGGTAAACCTCAAAACCGTAGTCGACTGAGATTTTTCTTAAACCCGAAGCATTGATCACCAACATACTCAAGGCACCACTTCCTTGGATCATGTGCAGGGGAACCTGTGCGTTGAAAATTGGGATACTTGATTGATTCAAAGGCTTGGCAACGTCTCCGAGGACGCCAGCGGCTTGAAGCATGATCAAAGTGGAACTGGCATCACCGGCACCCAACCACCCTAGTAAGTTACCGCCCCGACTATCTGCCGCCTTAGAACGTGCAGGTGGATTCCCCAATACGAATACGGGCAATCTGCATGACAAACTCGTCAGCAAATCAATCCATGCGGCCTGCGCCAACTGCGGCGTCTGCGCGTCGACAACAATAGCTGTGATTTTTGGATCGTAAATGGATGAAATGACAAATTCCGAGTCAGGATCAATTTCCCGGTAAGCTGCGCCAACGCCACTCAACATCGCCGTGAGCTCGGTTCTAAATTTCGCGTGACGCGTAATTATACAAATCATTCGAGTAGGTCCTTTGGGAGCCTTGATTGCACTAAGTTCTAACGAGGAGGTTTCGGCACCCCACCCCGAAGCTTTAGATTGGACGAATCTGAACTTTTTGATACTTTCATAAGGCCTGCTGAAATCCACAGAGATTGTGGATAAGTACCTCTAATTGTCCGCTGCAGGCCAGAAATCGCAGTAGGTTAAGCGATTTGCGGTAATTTTAGACAAAGCCAAAACTTTAAACATTCACCCTATATAATTAGTCAGTTAGATGGATTTTAGATCACCCTTTATCTCAGAGATTTTGAAGCGATGCCAAGCCGCACCGGGTAAGGTGATATTGCCCGAAGGAGACGACCCTAGGGTCGTTTCAGCTGCCAAAATTCTAAGCGATCTCAAAGTGGTCAAAAAAGTCTCGCTTCTGACTACGGCCGGTCGGCCATCAGGCACAACCGAAGACCCGCTGATTGAATGGGTCGACTGCCGCGATCCTTCTCTTGCACGTCTAACGCGTGAAACATGCACGACCCAACTGCAGAAGAAAAACAAACCAACGGATCCAAATGCGCTCGAGTCGGTGTCATTCAATCCATTGTATGTGGCCGGAGCACTGCTAGATTCCGGAGATGCCGATTGTGTTGTGGCGGGCTGCGTTGCCACAACCGCCGACGTGATCAGAGCGGCTATTTCAACCGTCGGTCTTGCTCCAGGCATTCGCACGGTCAGCGGTAGCTTCATTATGGACCGACTTGAAATACACGGCTCTGCAAGTAGAAGCGAAACTTATATCTTCGCCGATTGTGGCGTTGTGATCGACCCAACGCCGCAGCAATTATGTGATATTGCCATCGCTAGCTGTGAGACCTACCGCAAAATTACCAACCTGACTCCAGTAGTTGCCTTCCTTAGTTTTTCCACCAAAGGCAGCGCACAACATCCATCCGCTCAAAAAATGATCGACGCCACAGAACTTTTCCGAAAAAAAGCGCCAAATATAGATGCTGACGGAGAACTGCAATTTGATGCCGCCTTTGTTAAGGATATTGGTCTACGCAAGGCTCCCGACAGTACGGTCCCGGGACGGGCTAATTGTTTTGTTTTTCCCGATCTGAATGCCGGTAATATCGCCTATAAAATTACCCAGCGACTCGGCGGTTTTGCGGCTTACGGCCCCATCCTTCAGGGTGTTGGCAAACCATACAGCGACTTATCACGCGGAGCGACCCCTGAAGACATCGTCGTGTCTGCTCTCATCAATATTTTGCGGTCCAGGTAATTATCTTGTTGCCACAAACCCGCCATCCCGTAGACTAATCCCAGAGAATCCGTACAAATTAGAGAAAATTTTCAGGTTTCCAAGGAAGAGGAGACGATCATGATCCGCAATTTTTTAGTTTTAGTAGCAACTGTCATCGGCTTCACCGGCTGCGGACCCTCGTCCGAGTCATTTCTGAAATCTACCGCCCAAGATGCCAAGCCCGTCTACGTGCGCGTACCCAAATCTATGATTTCCAAAGACTGGGTTCAGTCCACTGGATTTAATCGCGACCATGCTAGCTCACAGGAGCAGGCTTTAGGCTGGTTACCGTCAAATGTTCTGGGCGGTATGACGCCAAGCGAAAGTTCTGGCATCATTAAACTCGACGCCCTTGCTGTAAGCGAAGGACGGTTTGATCCTTTCCAACTCAAAGAAATCACTAAGCCTACGGATGATCCGGCGCCAGCTGAAGACTATCACAATTACCAAGCTCTAACCGACGAGTTGAAAAACCTCGCCGACTCCCATCCAGATATTGCTCGTTTAACTTCGGTCGGAAAATCCGCCCAAGGTCGCGAGATTTGGATGATCACCATCAGTGATAACGTGGACCGCGATGAACGTGAACCCAAGCTTCTCTATATCGCAAACATGCACGGTGATGAAGTGGTTGGACGGGAAATATCCATTTATCACATTCGTCGCTTATTAAACGAATACGGTAAAAACCCGCGCGTTAACAACTTAGTCAACAACAGCAAGATGTTTATCATCGCATCCATGAACCCTGATGGCTTTGAGCTTCGTCAACGACACAGCTCACGGGGCGTTGACTTGAACCGCGATTTTCCTGACTTCACAAGTGATGACTTTGACTCGCCAAACGGACGAGCCATAGAAACCAAAGCCATCATGGATCTTCACAGTCAGCACCATTTCGCTGCCTCAGTGAACTATCATGGTGGAGAGGTTTGTTTTAATCTTCCGTGGGACACAAAACCAAACCGCACTGCTAGTGAACGATTTGGGGATGATTCACTGCTGCGCGCCATGGGACGCACTTGGGCCGACAGCAACCCAACAATGGAAGCCAACCGCTCGTTTGATCGCGGTTTGACCTACGGATATGAGTGGTACGAAGTTGACGGTGGTATGCAGGACTGGTCTATTTGGTACCGCCGCAGCATGCATGCTACGGTTGAACTTTCCTACGTCAAATGGCCAAGTGCTTCATACCTTGCAACCGCATGGCGTGAGAATCAAGAGGCTATGTTGGCTTACCACGAACGCGCATTGACCGGCGTTCACCTTGAAGTTGTTGATGCTCAAGGCCGCCCCGTGCCAAGTTTTGAAGTGAGCCTTGGCTCGGCCAACCGTACCGTACGCTACGAAAATGGCTACGCACACCGCCCAACCTTAGACGGTCCACAAGATGTGACGATCTCGGTCAATGGACGCACGGCTGCAACGCTTACGAAAACAGCTAGAGCGTTCGATGGAACGTTTGACCGGGTTGTCGTGGGCAAGTAAACGAATTTCTGACTTATATGGATATCAGATTATTGGGCTTTTGAGGGACTCACAAACCTCAAAAGCCCAAGCTGTTTCAAGGAACCAGTCTTTCTTATCCAAAATCAGTTTTTGACCCATGATGGCGATCTTGCCATCAGCCATAGCACGACTGATTCGAGGAGTGGGATTAAATGAAAATCCATGTGCGGCAAGAAACTCAAGGTCGATCCCCTCACATGAACGAAGGCCACACCCGACGTATTCCAGCTTCCAAGATTCCAGATCTCGACTTTTATCGATCTTGCCGCCGACACCCTCGACTAGATCACTCAGACGTTCAAACTTCCCATCACTTTTGCCTTGCCTAAGCATGGCCCGGAAGTCACTCGGAAAACTGTACCGTAAACCAATCACAGAACCATCATCGATGAAACCGTGAGCCCCTGTGCCAATACCGACATAATGATTGCCACGCCAATAGAGCCAGTTGTGATCACACGTAGCCTGACCTTTGGACCAGTTGCTGATTTCCTCGTGATTGAATCCGGCAAGTGCCAGCTTTTCACATGCCAATTCGTAACGCTCAGCCAGTTCGTCATCACTCATCTGTTCGCGCTTGCCACGCTGTTCAGCTCTGACAAACGGCGTTTGCCCCTCATAAGTCAAAGCATAAAGGCTGACATGGTTTACCCCTGTCGAAACCATCGTTTTGAGATCATTGTCCCAACTCCCAAGATCCTGGCCATGCCAACCATAGATCAGGTCACCATTAGACTTTGGAAAATACTTTGCGGCCAACTCAAGGGCTCGCAAAGCTGTGCGCGCGTCATGCTGCCGGGTGAGATCACCCAGACCCTTGGGGTCAAAAGTTTGAACACCAATGCTTAACCGATTAAATCCAAGTTCACGCCAAATTTTGACATTTTCTTCTGTGACATTATCGGGATTTGCTTCAATAGTTGTCTCTGCATTTGGAACTATCATCTCGCGAATGACCGACATTAGATTTGAATAGTCATGGGTGATAAGACCTGGAGTGCCGCCGCCAAAAAAAACTGACGTGAACTTATGCGATGGTCCTAGAAAATTCTTCCAGGCCAAGAGTTGGCTTTCCAGCAGGCTCAAATAATCTTTTAAATGTGAATTGTTGAAGTTAGCGGTCTTTGCAAAATCACAGTAATGACAGACGGCCGAACAAAACGGTATATGAACATATAACCCAAATGGTTGAGCTTTCATAATTGCGATCCTATTGGCCCACGACTTGACCTTGCGGGATGTTTTTTTCGTGATTCTGGACACCAACCCGGTCTTGGCCCAACTTCCGGAAACTTCCGGCAAACATCCGGTCGATTTTCGTAAACAGTACACAATCTGGTTGTTTCATCAAGAAACACACAATCATGGTTGATGCGCTGCGCCAGTGTGAATTTCATGGTGCTAGCCCGGTAGGACTGAATCATCTTCATACCTTCAAGCTTACGTGCAATCTTCTTTGCAGACCATAAGGCCTCGTCTTCAGTCAAAAGACCAAGTCGCACCAAATCCGGCACGCGGGCGTCCACGTGGAGCTTACAGCAATTGCCATTACAGCCCGTACAGAGGCTAGGTCTAAATTTTGTCCATGTGGATGGTCGGTCGATATCTACCATAGGAGGAATGAACTAGCCTGACTTGTTTCAAAGATCAATGGCTCAAATTAATGCTTTCATTTGGCAAGGAATTTTCCGGCGTTAACTGCGACTCACCGGCACCCAAAATCGCCGCCAT
>JBAXLR010000027.1:0-22499 GCA_037134655.1 bacterium
GGTGGTGATAGTAATGCGTACACCACATTCGATAAAACCGTCTTCCATCTAACGTTGCCAAGCGCGAGTGCGGAGCTTGGTTTCGATGTTCTTTCAGACGCGATTTTCAACAGTGTTTTTGACGAAGTTGAGTTTGAGAAAGAACGCGAAGTGATCTTGGAGGAAATTCGTCGCGATGACGATAGTCCTGGAACCCAAAGCGGTCGTGCTATTCACGCTGACATTTATGCTGATACCGAGGCTGGACGGCCAATCATCGGCTTTAGTCAACAGATCGCCAAAATGAGTCGTGATGTGTTGCTGGCGTTTTGGCAAAAGTGGTATCAGCCGCAAAACATGTCCCTCATCATCGTCGGAAACCTGTCGAGTGCAAATGCGATTAATTTAGCGGAAAAGTATTTTGGATCTTATCCGTCGGCCAAGTCTACGCAAGTTTTAGGTAGCGGCAGAAATAAGGGCTTACGGCGCCAAAGGCGAGGGAAAGTCCGCTCCATTGTCATTGGCAGAGAAGTTGAGCAGTCTCGCCTGCACGTCATACTTGGTGCACCTGCACTAGACTCACCAGATTGCCCGCTGGTAGATACGGCGGCGTATGTTTTAGGTGGCAGTGATGTGTCGCGTCTGCAATCCCGCCTTCAGGAGAAGGAGGCCATCGTAAACGCCATTGGTGCATCGGCATATTCCTCGGTCTTTGAAGGGTCGTTCGAAGTCAGCTCGATTTTAGAGCCTCAAAATCTCGCACCTGCCTGCGCGTCCATTGCGCGTGAGTTAGCATTGCTAGCAGGGCAGGAGCCTGCTACCGAGCAGGAGATTGAGCGGTCACGCGCCGCAGCCAGGATCGCAAGAGTTCACCGTGAAGAGACAGTGGATGGTATTGCAAGCGCAATTGTCGCAGGATTATCCACGCCAATGAAAGAAAAGTTTGAGACCTACTATGAGCACTTGGCGAATAATTTTCACCCAGTTGAATTGACGCATGCTCTCAAAAGAAACTGGGATCTTCATGACGCCCTAATCGTAGTCGTCTGCGATCATCCCCATAAGCCCGAGCCGAGCACCCTTGAGGCGGCTTTTCGTCAAGGCCTCGATTCAGCTATAGTGCACTCGGCTAATACGCAGCCCAAGGTTTTAAAGAAAATAGACGCTGTTACTGTTCATAAGTTTGAGATTGGAGAAGGTGTTTCTGTTATTTATCGCGAAATCCCTGATGCCAAGATGTTTAGCTTTACCGCGACAACTGAGGGCGGGCAGCGCGCCGAAACTACAGCAACGGCCGGATCTTTTTATGCAATGGCGGGCCTTTTGGGACTAGCATCCAAGCGGCGTGACTACGCCCAATTTGTGGGACGTTTGGAAGATTTGGGCTCCGTACTCAGTGGTTTTAGTGGAAAAGACAGTTGTGGGTTAACCATGCAGTGCACGACCGAACAGGTCGACGAAATGATCGGGCATCTTGCGGAATGCATGCTTGAACCCAAGTTTCCGGCGGAACAGTGGCAGGTTAATTTGCGGGAAACCTTTGAATCGATGAAGATGCAGTCCGATAGTTTTGAGTGGGTCTGTATGCGCAGGTTGCACCTTAAAGTGTTTGGCAATCACCCGTACACCATGCCCATTGTGGGCTTTGATCATGTGCTTAAAGGTTTGACCGCTAAAGGGCTCGAAGAGTTTTATGAGCAGTGGCGAGATAGCGGGCGCTGGGTATTTGCTGGCGCGGGTGGCGCACCAGCGAGCCGTGTCAGAGATGTTTTGAGCCAACGGTTTGCCACTTTTAAACCAAAGCCTGTTGCGCGGTCTTTTCCTTTTTCCCTGAAAGATGATCTTGGACCGACACTGATGTCCATTATTCCGAAACGAATTCCAGAACAGGCGCAAGTTGCCATCGGCGGTCTTGGCCCATCTTGGCCTTCTGCGGATCGGGAAGCGACAGACATCTTGCTGACTGCATTGAGTGGACAAGGTGGACGACTTTTTGCTTTGCGGGAGGACGAAAGTCTGGCCTATTCGGTCGGCCCCCTCCACACCCAAGGGATGGGTGGTGGCATGGTTGGAGCTTATATGGCTACGGCTCGAGAAAAAGTAGATCGAGCTCGAAGCGGCCTTGAGCGAGAGTTGCGTAAAATTTCATCAAAAGGCGTGACCTCAGAAGAACTGAACTGGGCCCGTACCTTTCTCATTGGTAACCATGAGATCGGGTTGCAGCGCACCAGTGCACAAGCTATGACCATGGCGCTAATGGAGCTTTACGGGCTTGGCTGGAATGATTTTCAAAACTACCCAGATCGTCTCCGGCAAGTTTCCAAGGAGGCCGTGGACCGGGCCGCAGCGAAATATTTTGAGTCTTCATCGCTCAATGTGATAACTGTCGGTGTCTAATATTTACGGCCATTCTTCATAAAGACTAAACGGCCGTATATGTTAAACTAATAGCCTGAAAAATTTATTTGTCGGGAGATGTCATGAAGCTCTGTGACCGCCTCTTCAACTCACCGGTTGGCGCCAAAATGCTGATGGCCATCACGGGCCTCATGTTGACTGGATTTGTGATAGCCCACCTGTCCGGGAACCTGTTGATTTTTGCCGGGCCTGAAACTTTTAATGCATATGCCAAGTGGCTTCACTCATTAGGAGCGTTGCTTTGGGTTGCTCGTCTGGGGTTATTGGCTGCATTTGTGCTTCACATCTATCTGGCGATCAAGCTGAGTATCGAAAATCGCGCCGCGCGCCCAGTGCAATACGCTCACGAGGCGACCATTCAAGCTACGGTAGCTTCACGTTACATGAAGCATACCGGAGCTTTGATGCTAACGTTTGTGATTTACCATTTGGCCCATTACACATTTCGAGTGATTGGTAATGACCTAGCCAATATACCACAAGACGATGTTTACGCGGTGGTTGTCACAGGCTTTTCTAGCCCCGTAGTCAGTAGCTTCTACATTTTTTCAATGGCAGCAGTAGCGATGCATTTGCGTCACGGTGTCTCCAGCCTTTTCCAAAGCTTAGGTGTTTACCACGGAAACATAAACCCGCTCACAAGTAAGCTAGGACCAATCGTTGCAATTATAACTTTTATCGGATTTTCAAGTATTCCGCTGGCCGTCTTGACCGGCTTAGTAAAATAGGAGAAGACGCCATGAAATTAGACCCAAAAATTCCATCAGGACCTCTCGCTGGGAAGTGGGAAAAACATAAATTCGAGATGAAATTGGTTAATCCCGCGAACCGACGCAAATATGATGTTATTGTTGTTGGTAGTGGACTTGCAGGCTCCTCTGCCGCTGCTACTTTAGGTGGCCTGGGCTATAACGTTAGTTGCTTCTGTTTTCAAGATAGCCCTAGGCGCGCTCACTCTATTGCTGCCCAGGGTGGAATCAATGCAGCCAAAAACTATCAAGGTGATGGCGATTCAGTTTTTAGACTGTTTTACGACACTATCAAAGGCGGCGACTTTCGAGCTAGAGAAGCCAACGTATACCGACTGGCCGAAGTAAGTCGAAACATCATCGATCAGTGTGTCGCACAGGGCGTGCCGTTTGCGCGTGATTACGGCGGTCTTTTGGATAATCGCTCTTTTGGCGGCGCGCAGGTTAGTCGGACGTTCTATGCGCGTGGCCAAACTGGACAGCAGTTGCTGTTAGGAGCCTATTCTGCGCTGAATCGTGAAATTAATCGCGGAAGCGTGAAGATGTACTCACGCAAAGAAATGCTTGAGCTTGTTATGGTTGACGGACGAGCCAGAGGCATTGTCGTCCGAGATCTGGTCACCGGTGAGGTTACTTCTCACGCAGCGCATGCAGTTATTCTTGCCACTGGCGGATACGGTAATGTGTTCTACCTTTCAACAAATGCCAAAGGCTGCAATGTCACCGCCACATGGCGCGCCCACATCAAAGGTGCCGGCTTTGCCAACCCTTGCTACACCCAAATTCACCCTACGTGCATTCCCGTAAGCGGAGATTATCAATCAAAGCTGACGCTCATGTCCGAGTCTTTGCGAAACGACGGGCGTGTATGGGTGCCGAAGAAAAAAGGTGATACAAGACCTCCCCAGCAAATATCAGAGGAAGAACGCGACTACTTTTTGGAACGCAAATACCCAAGTTTTGGTAATTTGGCACCGCGTGATATTGCGTCGCGCTCAGCCAAGGAAGCCTGCGACGATGGTCGTGGAGTGGGTCCAGGCGGTTTGGGCGTCTATCTTGATTTTGCTGATTCAATTAAACGTATTGGCGAAGATGGCATCAAAAAGAAATACGGCAACCTCTTTCATATGTATAAAAAGATCACGGCCGAAAATCCCTACAAAACACCAATGCGCATTTTTCCGGCCGTGCATTACACGATGGGTGGCCTTTGGGTTGACTACAACCTTATGAGCAATATTCCTGGGCTTTTTGTCTTGGGTGAGGCCAACTTCTCTGATCACGGCGCCAATCGCTTGGGTGCTTCAGCATTGATGCAGGGATTAGCCGATGGCTACTTTGTAATCCCGTATACACTTCCAAATTACTTCGCGAGTGAAAAGCTCGAAAAAGTCTCGGCAAGTGACCAGGCATTCAAGGCAGCAGAAAATGACGTCCAACAACGCACCCAAAAAATCTTGGGCATTAAAGGTAACAGAACCGTCGACAGCTTCCACAAGGAGCTAGGAAAAATCATGTGGGATAAGTGCGGGATGGCGCGCGATAAGGCTGGACTTGAGGAAGCTATCGGTAAAATCCAGAAGCTTAGAGACGAATTCTGGCAGAACGTCAAAGTGCTCGGTGAAGCCGAAAATCTGAATCAATCCCTCGAAAAGGCCGGACGAGTCGCTGACTTTTTGGAGTTCGGTGAGCTCATGTGTCGAGACGCGTTAGACCGCGAAGAAAGTTGTGGCGGGCACTTCCGTACGGAGCATCAAACTGAAGACGGCGAAGCCAAGCGTGACGATGAAAAGTACTGTTACGCTGGAGTCTGGGAAAACAAAGGACCTGGGCCAAAATGGGAACTTCACAAAGAGCCACTGGCCTTTGAAAACGTGAAACTTGCTACCAGGAGTTACAAGTGATGGACATTACTCTTCATGTTTGGCGCCAAAAGAATTCTAAATCTGAGGGCAAGATGGAGACAATTGAGGCCCGCGAGATTAGTGATCATGCGTCATTTCTAGAGATGCTTGACATTGTCAACGAGCGTCTGCAGGCGGACGGCAAGGAGCCGATCGCCTTTGATCATGACTGCCGCGAGGGAATATGTGGGAGCTGCTCACTCGTAATTAATGGCGAGCCACACGGACCAGAGTACGGAACAACCTCCTGTCAGCTGCATATGCGCAGCTTTAAAAACGGTCAGCATATCTATATTGAGCCCTGGCGTGCTCGTGCATTTCCTGTACTTAAAGATCTGGTAGTTGATCGCTCAGCATTTGACCGTATTCAGAGAGCGGGAGGCTTTGTCAGTGTAAATACAGGCGCTCCTCAGGATGCTAACTGTTTACCAATACCAAAGCAGAATGCTGACAAAGCTTTTGACGCAGCTGTTTGTATTGGCTGCGGCGCTTGTGTGGCCGCTTGTAAAAACGCCTCTCCGATGCTCTTTGTCTCGGCCAAGGTCAGCCAGCTCAGCCTGCTACCTCAAGGCCAACCTGAGCGGGAAAAACGTGTAATAGCCATGGTTGAACAAATGAAAAAAGAAGGCTTTGGAAATTGTACCAACCAGTATGAATGCGAGGCCGCCTGCCCCAAGGAAATTTCGGTCGAGCACATTGCCAGAATGAATCGCGAGTACCTCCGCGCGTCGTTATTGGAAGAAGAAGCAAAAGAGGGTCATGGCGGAGACTGAGTGAGCTCTGCCGGACAAACCCTAATATAAATTTATGATTAATCTCCGTGTTTGCTTCCAAAAACGCAGGCAAACGGATTGACAAAACACGCCCCCATTGACGATAAGTGAGTGGCACGTTTCCGAACCCATTTTTTCAAGGGGGGCTGGTGGTGGATTTTGAAGTCCTGGTGCAACTTAAAGGTGAGGTGCTTGACCCGGAAGCCCGAGCCATCAAAGATACTCTCCTGGCCCACGGGATTTCCGGCGTGGAAACTGTCCGTATCGCAAAAAGATACGTCGTCACCCTGTCGGGCACGGACGCTGATTTCGAGCAAAAGATCCAAAACATCGCCGATAAGTATTTGGCAAACCCAGTTTCACAAACTTATCAGATAAAAAGGCTAGGCCGATGAGTCCTAGTAACCCCACATTGAGTTCGCTGCGAGTGGGTGTCGTGCAATTTCCTGGCTCTAACTGTGACGATGATTGTGTGGATGTACTGAATCGTCATTATGGCATCACAGCTCCAAAAATATGGCATACAGAGAGAACTCTACCCAAGTTGGATGCGTTGATCATACCGGGCGGCTTTAGTTTTGGTGATTATCTAAGATCAGGGGCACTTGCCGCCAGGTCACCGGTTATTGAACCTATCAGGTCATTTGCACAAAAGGGCGGAGCTATCCTCGGCATTTGTAATGGTTTTCAAATTCTAACGGAGAGTCAGCTTCTTCCTGGAGCACTGTTACAAAATAGCGATCTCAAATTTATTTGCAAAATGACCAAAATAAAACAGCCAGGTGGTCAGGTGTTGACCCTGCCGATTGCCCATGGCGAAGGTCGCTACTGGATTTCGGAAATCAACCTTCGAGCCCTCGAGGATCAAGATATGATCGCTTACCAGTACTGCTCGGACGAGGGAACCCCCGACTTCGTGGCTAATCCCAACGGCTCAGCAGCCAACATTGCTGGAATCTATTCTAAAAATAAAAGGATTCTTGGCATGATGCCCCACCCTGAACGAGCTACCGACGAAATGATGGGCGGTAGTAATGATGGCCTTCAGGTGCTGAGAGATTTTTTGGCAAGAATATAGCGAGGAATAACCCCATGTATAACTTTGCTCATCCCTCGACTATCGAACATCTCGCAAAGCCGCAATGGATAGATATCAACGACAGCGGCCAACTAAACGCGCTACTAAGCCGACACAAATTATCAAAAGATGAGTTCGAAAAGATACTGACTATACTAGGTCGGCCACCGTCTCTCTCAGAGCTCGGCGTTTTCTCGGCCATGTGGTCTGAACATTGTAGCTATAAAAGTTCCAGAATCCATCTGCGCCGCTTCCCAACAACAGGTCCGCAAGTTGTTGTTGGACCGGGCGAAAATGCTGGAGTCGTGGAGATTGAAAACGGACTTTGTGTGGCTTTCAAAATGGAAAGCCATAATCATCCAAGTTATATCGAGCCCTATCAAGGAGCAGCTACAGGTGTTGGGGGTATTTTAAGAGACGTCTTTTGTATGGGCGCAAGGCCCATAGCCAATCTTAATTGTCTTCGATTTGGCAGTCGTGAGCACCATCGAACCGGCTATATCGCGCCGCGCGTTATCAAAGGAATTGGTGATTACGGCAACTGTGTGGGTGTGCCGACCGTTGGGGGTTCGGTCGCTTTCGATGAAACCTATAATGGCAATTGCTTGGTCAATGCGATGACAGTCGGGCTCATTGATAAAGATAAGATCTTTAAAGGATTTGCCACTGGCCAGGGCAATTATGTGGTTTACGTTGGCAGCGCCACGGGCAGGGACGGAGTTCACGGCGCTACTATGGCATCCGACGCATTTGTCGAAAATTCGGACACATCCAAAACGACCATTCAAGTTGGAGATCCGTTTGCCGAGAAATTATTGATGGAGGCCACACTTGAAGTGCTGGCAAAAAATCTGGTGGTAGGCATTCAAGATATGGGAGCTGCCGGACTTACATCCTCGTCCTTTGAAATGGCAGGACGCGCTGGCAATGGTATTTTTATTGATTTGGATAACGTTCCAGTTCGCGCGGAAAACATGTCGGCCTACGAGATCATGCTTTCGGAAAGCCAGGAACGAATGCTGATGGTCATTACGCCAGAAAAATGGCCCGATCTTCGCGAAGTTTTGGATCGCTGGCAATTGCCAAACGCAATCATTGGCGTAGTGACGAATACTGGAAGGATGCAAATTCAACGAGATGGTGTGCTTGAGATCGATTTACCTGTGGCCCCATTAACAGATGAAGCGCCTTTATATGAACGAAATCTGGGCGAACCAGTTAATCGACCGGCGGATTCCTCGGAGCTAGCAAACCTCGCAATTCGCCTACAGTCAGACCACGCGTTTGCGGAAGATGTTTATAGACGCATGCTAATTGACGCCGGCTCTAAAAAAATTATTTTTGAGCAGTTTGATCGTCATGTGGGAACTAAGACGGTTTTCGCGTCAGATCACGGCGGTGCTGCCGTACTTTGGCTGCGTACCAATGCCTCACATAATAGTCCCTATCTAGGGATTTCCATATCATCTGGCTGTAACGAGAGACGAGTGTTTAATAATCCACGAGTCGGTTCAGCTCAGGCGGTTCGAGATTGCGCCAGAGAAATTGTGGCTGCTGGTGGCAGACCGCTAGCAGTGACTGACTGCCTAAACTTCGGCAACGCAGAAGACCCAAAAGTGATGAGGCAGTTTAGTGACAGTGTCGACGGCATTTCAGAGGCCTGCCGGGCACTCGGCACACCGGTGATAAGCGGAAATGTTAGTCTCTACAATGCAACCGGAAGTAAGAGTATCTATCCAACTCCGATGATAGGCATGGTTGGAGTTGTCGATGATATTCGTCAGGCAACTCCTGCCACAGTTCAAAATGAGACAAATTTGGAATTATACGAATTAAGGCTTTGTACAGATGTTGAGCCTGAATTTGCAGCAGCCCTCGTTGGCAAGATTTCATCAATCAGCCCAGATCATGGCAGGATTGCGGAAATTGATTGGACACAAGAAAAACTTATTTTTAAAGCCCTGGATTTTCTGAGATCAACTGGAGGACTTCACGCGGCTCGCCCTATTTCTGAAGGAGGCCTCGGGGTGGCGGTCATTAAAATGCTTAGCAAGTTGATTCATTCGGGTTTTGATTTGGAGATACTACCAGAGGCCGCGAAAAAATTTTTTGGAGAGGGTGGGTCAAGATTTTTGGTTTACGTAAAGTCCAGTCGATTAGATGAGCTGCAATCAGCTCTTCAGAAAATGGGCGTCGAACTTTCCCATGTTGCCACCGCAAAAAGACGAAGTGAATTAAACCAGAGTCTAAATCGAGGGGAATTATTTGGTGAGATGAAGACCTATTTTGGACGACTTTCATTGAAAGACGTATGGCTTGCTTATAATTCGTTCATGAACGGAGGGCTCAACTAGATCGTGTATCCTCATGACGAAAAATTACGCGAGGAATGCGGGGTTGCTGGGGCCTTTGGTGTCGAAGATGCCGGGCGCGCAATTTACTTGTCACTATTTGCATTACAACACCGCGGCCAGGAAGCATCAGGAATCGTAACATTTAACGGCGAATCACTTGCTAGTTCGCAAACTGGTCCGCTCCTGCACATTCATAAATCCTTTGGCTTGATCGCTGATTCAGTCGATGAGAGCGTCTTAAATCGTCTGAAAGGTCGCATGGGTGTTGGCCATGTCAGGTACTCCACATCAGGTGGAGCGATTGTTGAAAATATACAACCATTTCAATTCAAGACCATATTGGGGCAAGTGGCAATCGCCCACAACGGCAACTTGATCAATGCTCAAGATATTAGAAGTGACCTGGAGTCTTCTGGTTCGGTTTTTCAGAGCACATCCGATACAGAAGTTTTTGTGCATTTAATCGCGAGAAGCCAGGGTAAAACCATGCGTGAGCGTATAAGTGATGCTCTAAGGCAAGTTAATGGCGCTTATTCGTTGGCTATTGCCACTGAGAAATCATTGTATGCGGCGAGAGATCCCTTGGGTCTTAGGCCGCTTGTAATTGGTAAGCTGGGATCAGGATTTTGTGTCGCAAGTGAGACGTGTGCATTTGACTTAATTGGCGCAAGTTTCATTCGTGATATTTCACCTGGTGAAGTTGTTGAAATTTCTGAAAATGGCATAACTTCTTGGTACCCTCAGGAGCGTCAAGAGTCACGTTTTTGCAGTTTTGAGCCCATTTATTTTGCAAGGCCAGATAGTCTCTTGCACGGCGAATCAATTTATATTCGGCGCAAAAAACTGGGTGAGATGTTGGCCGAGGAATGCCCCGCGGACGCTGACGTAGTTATTCCTATTCCAGATAGTGGTGTTGCCATGGCAGAGGGATTTTCTACTCAGTCCGGCATTCCCCTGGCGATGGGCTTGGTAAGGAATCATTATATTGGACGAACTTTTATTCAGCCCAATCAGGCTGACCGTGATTTTGGTGTTCGTTTAAAACTCAATCCAGTGAAGTCGGTACTTGATGGCAAAAGAGTCATTTTAGTCGATGACTCCCTAGTTCGAGGTACCACGGCGGCCAGAATACTGCGGCTGGTTCGAGGTGCTGGGGCGAAAGAAATTCATTTTAGGATCGGATCACCTCCAATAACCCACAGTTGTTATTTCGGCGTAGACACTCCCGAGCGGGAGAACTTGATGGCCGCCCAATATGATGTTGAACAGATCAGGCGGCTTCTAGAGGCCGATAGCCTTGGATTTTTATCCCAAGATGGATTGCGCAAAGCACTGGATGAAAAGCCAGGAAAAACGTATTGTATGGCCTGCTTCAATGGTTCTTACCCTGTAGACGTGTGTGCCAAAATTAGACGGCAACCCACTGACGCCCAGGGGCCGGGGCTGTTTGCACAAGTCTAATTACTTTTGAGAGAATTCCATGCGTAAAGATGGTCGAAGTAGCAGTCAAATGCGCCCTCTGAGGATTACGCCAGATTTTACAAAAAACGCCACTTCAAGTGTGTTGGTAGAATTTGGTGATACAAAGGTTTTATGTACGGTTTTTGCCGAAGACGGCGTTCCCTCGTTCTTGCGAGGAGCTAATCCGCCGCAAGGTTGGTTGACGGCCGAGTACTCCATGTTACCGAGCGCGACGTTGTCCCGTTCAAAACGTGAGCGTCAAAGCGTTGGTGGCCGCACGCAAGAAATTCAGCGCCTGATAGGAAGGTCTCTTCGTGGCGTGGTTGAATTAACCGCTTGCCCAGACGTGACACTAACCATTGATTGTGATGTTCTTCAGGCAGATGGCGGGACCCGAACCGCAGCCATTACCGGTGCCTATGTAGCATTGAAAATGGCCTGTGATCGTTTGATGAGATCAGGAAAAATCAAACGCAATCCTGTGACCGATGGTGTCGCAGCGGTTTCGATCGGCATTATCAATGGCGAGCTTTATTGTGATCTGAACTATGTTGAAGACAGTACTGCTGAATTAGACATGAATGTGGTCGTGACTCACTCAGGGCGTTTCCTTGAAATTCAAGGTACGGCAGAACGCGGTTCATTTTCAAAGGAGCAAGTCCTCGGCATTATGTCTCTAGCTGAAGATGCCCTGAGGCCGGTTTTCGCGGCGCAGAATTTAGCGATTGATGGACAGATCGCGGAGACCTAGAAATCCCAAGGCCTCACTGGGAGCTAAAGGGTATCTCCGGCCCCACAAAGGCAAGCCAAACAAATACCAAAATGCCAATCAAAAGTAAGACGACCAAGGCCTTTTGTAGAATTCGCTGCGTGTGGCTTTCACCAAGAAGTGAGCGCAACTGGCCTGTTTGAAGTGGTGAATCATAGTCGGGGGTATTGACCCCCGTGCGTGGGGTCATGGAGATTTTATCCTGAGATCTTGGCGAGGTTTGACCACCCTCGTTACCGGTCGTTGCAGATCGTTCTTCTGATGACTGCGGCATATTATCTATTCGCGTGGATTCGCCTTGATTGGTCAGTACAGTGCGAGAAAATTGCCGAGCTGATGGCTTGGCATTAGGAAATGAAACATCAATGGCTTGATGCAATTCAACGAGCACGCGTGCAACAATGGTCTGCTCATCTGTTGGCTGAAATTCTAAAATACGGCTCATAAGTAATCCCGACCGGCAGTAAAAACCAAAAACTACGATGTCTTAAGATTATCATATTTTCGGTCGGGACGAGAAACTTGCTAATTCACAGCCTCAAGCGCGCCGTGACATTTTTTGAATTTTTTTCCGGATCCGCACGGACAAGGTTCGTTTCTGCCAACTTTCTCAGCCGTTCGTCGCAGGGTCTGTTGCGCGGGCTTTGGTTCAGCAGCGTTTTCAGCACGACTACCGTGATAGATCATTCCATCCTCAGCAGACGCTGGCCCGCCGGCAACAATATTTTGTTGTGCGGCAGCGGCTTCGGGATGCCTGAATTCAAGCTCTGACTCATCCGGCTCGTCAGCCTCAAGATCTCCTTGGCTGACCTGGGAGACGTCTAGAAACAGCATACTTTGCGTCGTCTCATCAAAAATCCTACCCATCATCCCTTCAAAAAGTCTAAACGCCTCTTTCTTGTATTCTTGCAGCGGATCACGTTGGCCATAGCCTCGCAAACTTACACTGTCGCGAAGATGATCCATGCTTTGCAAATTATTTTTCCAAGCGCGATCGATAACTTGAAGGAATACGTAGCTTTCCAATCGGCCGAGGTTCTCTGGCCCAAGGTTTTTGAACTTTTTGTCATATTGCGCCATGACATCATTCGCGACTTTCTCGCTCAGCTGATCTTCTGAGATGCCATCAGCTCCAATATTTTTTAGCTCTGGCACAGAGCCAAGTTCGGTCTTGGTGTCCTGGGTAATAGACGTCAAATTAAATCCGCCACCTTTTTCAACGGCAGCGTTTTTAGCGACGATATCTGTTGCCATTTTCTTAACGGTGTCAGAAATGAAATCCAGTTGGTTGCCGGCGCTATTGTGGAGGGCTTCGTTTCTTAAGCCATATATAACTTGCCTCTGTTGATTCATGACGTCGTCATACTCAAGCAGGTGCTTGCGGCTCGAAAAGTTTTGCTCTTCGACGCGTCGCTGCGCACGTTCGATGGCCCTGGATACCATTGGTGAGACGATGGCTTCTCCCTCTTGCATACCAAGGCGCTGCATGATCGCGCTTAAGCGGTCACTGGCAAAGATTCGCATGAGATCGTCTTCAAGGCTAAGGAAGAACTTGGATTCACCCCGGTCTCCCTGACGTCCAGAACGGCCACGCAACTGATTGTCAATTCGCCGCGACTCATGGCGTTCAGTTCCGATGACATAAAGGCCACCCGCCTCGCGTGAGCCTGGCCCTAAAATAATGTCCGTTCCGCGCCCTGCCATGTTGGTTGAGATCGTAACTCGACCTGACTGACCGGCTTCCCTGATGATATCTGCCTCACGGGCGTGATTTTTTGCATTCAAAATTTCGTGATCAACGCCACGTTTTTTGAGTAGGCTGGATAGCAGCTCGCTTTTTTCAACTGACACAGTTCCAACCAACACTGGTTGCCCGCGCTTCTGAGCTTTCTCTATCTCTTCAGCGATGATGTTAAATTTTTCGCGGGCAGTCCGATAAACTTCGTCTTGATGATCGGTTCGGATCATTTTTTTGTTGGTTGGTACACACACGACGTCGAGGTTATAGATCTTTTTGAACTCAACAGCTTCGGTGTCTGCAGTTCCGGTCATTCCAGCCAGTTTAGAATAAAGGCGGAAATAATTTTGAAAGGTGACGGTAGCCATAGTTTGGGTTTCATTTTGAACCTGAACGTGCTCTTTTGCTTCGAGCGCGCCGTGCAAGCCATCACTATATCGCCTTCCTGGCATTAGACGGCCTGTGAATTCATCAACGATGACAACTTTGTCATCGCGAACCACGTAATCAACGTCCTTCTTAAAGATCATATGTGCTTTTAAAGCCTGCTGCACGTGGTGCAGATGATCAATATTTTTGGGATCGTAGAGGTTGTCCACGCGCAGTCTTTTTTCAAGTTTACTCATGCCATCTTCGGTTAATGAAACGACGCGACTTTTTTCATCGATGATATAATCAACGTCCTTTTGAAGACCGGGAATGGCAGTGTTTACTTTAACAAATAACTCCAAATTCCCTTCAGCTGGGCCACTGATGATGAGAGGCGTTCGCGCCTCATCAATGAGAATAGAGTCGACTTCATCGACAATCGCAAAATTGTGACCGCGTTGAACAAACCTTGAAAGATCCGTCTTCATGTTGTCACGTAAGTAGTCGAATCCAAACTCGTTATTTGTTCCGTAAGTTATATCCGCCGCGTAACTTTGACGCCGCTCGCTATCGGTTAGGCCGTGAAGAATAACGCCTGTTGTTAGGCCAAGAAACGAATAAACCTTGCCCATTTGTTCCGCATCACGTTGGGCTAAATAATCATTCACAGTAATGATATGCACACCCTTACCGCTCAAGGAATTTAGGAATACAGGCGCTGTCGCCGTGAGCGTTTTGCCCTCTCCTGTCTTCATCTCCGATATCTTGCCCTCGTGCAGAACAACTCCACCAACTAGCTGGACGTCGTAATGGCGTTCTCCTCTTACGCGCCGAGCAGCTTCTCGCACAAGAGCGAACGCTTCTGGTAAGACCGAGTTGAGAGTTGCACCAGCGGCAATCTTTTCCTTTAGAAGGCCTGTTTTTTTGGGAAAATCACTGTCACTCAGAGCCTGCATCGTCGATTCAAGTGTGTTGACCTGTTCAATGATTCGACGAATACGATTAATTTCTCGATCGTTTTTCGAGCCAAAAATTTTTTTTGCGAGTCCTAGCATTTGAGACGACCTCATAGGCAAGCCAAGATAAGAACGCCCTTACCATGGTCATGGGTCCACTATTATATATTTTTTTTAGTGAGCTGCTATCGCTAAGTCATCGATATTCAGAATGAATTTCATTGGGTCGACGGTTCGCCCATTAATCGAGACCTCATAGTGCAGGTGAGGACCTGTCGAGCGGCCCGATTTACCAACAGTCGCGATTTGATCGCCCCGATGGATGACCTGCCCAGGACTGACCAAGTTTTGAGCATTGTGGCCATACCCCGTTACAACTCCATAACCATGCGCAATTAATACGAAATTTCCAAATCCGTTACGGACACCAGAAAACACCACAACTCCATCGGCCGGAGCGTAAATCGGCGTCCCTGAAGGTGCAGCGACGTCGATGCCACGATGTACTGCAGGTTCGCCAGTGAAAGGACTAGACCTCTGACCGAAGCCACTTGTGATCCATCCGTCGACGGGTGTCATGGAGGGAATGGAAGCGAGGAGAGTCTTTTGTTGAGATAGACGACTAATGATTTGCTGCAACTCAAAGACGCCGCGCTGACCAGCAAGAGAAATTGAGTCAAGCCGCGCGAAAACCGGTTTGAAAACCAAGCGATCTAAATCAACGTTACCCGGAACGCTAGATTTATTATCTAATTGAGAAAGGGCTGCCTGGTAAAGGTTATCAGTGCTGGGAGACGCAGTGATTGACGTCAAACCGGCCTTTTTGGTTAATGAATTTGTCTGAAAGCTGATCATATCGGAGAGCTTTGCAGAATAGTCCTTTACTTTGCGGAGAGAGGAACGCACTTCATCAAGGTTAGACATTAAAATACGCGCCTCGCCCTTCAAAGCACGATCGTCCTGTAGTGCTTGCAGATAAGCCGATCGCAAATTCCGCATATGAACATAATCAGCAGCGCCGTAGCCAAGACCGATCAGAATGATGAGGGCAAAAATTTTCAAAACGAAAACCGCGCCGTACGAGACGGTGTATTTTTTTGAGCCAAACTTGCTGTCTGGGATGATGACAACTGTATACTGACGCAATTCCGAATTCCTCGTAGAGAACGTTCATTCTTCACAAGGTTATTCGGATTTTTATTGAGTAACTTTAACCTGGCATACAATGACGGAAATGTTGTCATCTCCCCCACGATTGTTGGCCTCTGCAATAAGGTGGTCAACTGCCAAAATTCCATAATTTTTGCAATGATCTACAATAATTTCCTCAGGTACCCGTCCGTGCAGGCCGTCACTACAAATAACAATTAGATCGTTGGCCTCTAGTTCAAGGAGATAAGTATCCACATCCTCTTGTTCCTGGTAGCCCACGCTGCGAGTGATAACATTGCGCAAATGATGATTTTCCGCCTCTTCTTTGGTGATTATACCAGCTCGCAATTGCTCGCTCACCAAGCTGTGATCCGTCGTTATTTGATAGATATAGCCGCATCGGATCAAATAGAGTCGGCTATCACCAACGTGAGCCACGACCAGCGAGCGTCCCGATATCCTGGCAATTGTAGCGGTCGTGCCCATTCCCCTTAAATTGGGTTCTTCGAGTGCACGGTCGTAAATACGTGCCGAAGCATGATTTATTGAATCTGCTAGTACTTTGACCATAACACCCACAGGCGCTGGACTATCCTTTGGTGCCGAGACTGCAGTGTTGTTATCTACAAAGGAGCGAATGTTTTGCACGGCAAGGGAGCTGGCAACTTCGCCACCTGCGTGACCGCCCATGCCGTCGGCTATAATGTATAAGCTCCGTTTATTGTCACAAAGATAGGAATCCTGGTTGGACGTACGAACACGTCCAACATGTGTGTTTCCACTCCCAGATATGACGAACGTCTCACTCACCTGATCTGATCCCCACCTAAAGAATGCTTCTCACCAAGCATATCATAAAATTCGTTCATACGCCTTTCACGTAGCGGGCAGCCAAACTGATGCATAGGCATGCAAGGGCATGATTTATCTGTCCAGTGCGCACTAATCCATCGAGGTCATTATAATCAAAAAATTCTAAGGTTATCCGCTCGTCCGCATCAGGAAATAATTTGCGATTACTCGCTGGCAAACAGCCGAGAGCCAGAAAAAAATGACACTTATTAGTCATGATTGCGGGATTTGGATTCATCGAACCAAGCGGCAGAAAACGTTGGCTAACGAAACCAGTCTCCTCCTCCAACTCGCGCGCCGCAGCAAGCGTGGGGTCACGCTCTCCCGCATCAATGACTCCGCCGGGAGTTTCCAGGACATAAGATAAGGATCCGACTCGTGGCTGCCGAACTAAAATCACCCGGCCATCAGCGGCAACGGGTAAGACATTGACCCAGTCAGGAGCCTGAAGTCGGAAGTAGGGGTGCTCAGGTTTAAGATCTCCCACTTCAAATCGAACTTCTTCAACGTTGAATGGATGTGTTTTTAAAACTACCGATTGTGATTTTAGTGTAAACATTTTTTCCTCAGTGCTGGTGATGACGCGGCAAGAGTTCTTCGAGCAGAGCACCCGTCAGACAAGCCGCCTCTTTGAAATTAGCCTGCCATTCCGAACGAGCCCGCGAGCCGGTAGCATTTGTCGTCGCCACAATGGCGGCAAAAGATCTCGCAAGGGGCAGCCATGACCGCGCCACTGCGTATAGTTCAATGGTCTCTAGCAAAGTACTAGAGCCCTTCGCCAAATGAATATTCATACCTTCATCGGCTGCCGTAGAGACGCCTAAGCTGCAAAGCGCGTGACAATCGGGCAATGACAAGGCGGGGGGAGATAGTTTTAAAACAGGGTCAAAATTTGTTAATAATTCGGTCTTGCCGTTGCGAATATCCCACGAACGTAGTTCAACCGTGCTTGCCGAAAAAATCTTAATCCGGTCAAAATCTCCAATAACTCCTGCCGTACAGCAGAAAATCACATCTCGATCAGCGACCAACTCTCGGGTCCTTGAGGAGATCATGGCAGCTTCGGTCATCCCAACCCCGGTGATGATCCTGGTCAAGTCGATGCCTTTACGTTGCAATCGGCAAATCACCTCGTCTGTCTCGAAGGATGCCGCACTAGCGATTACAATTCTACGCATGGTTTCACACCGCAATCATTTTGCAAGCGACCACAGGTTTTTTGCCAAGAGCTTGAAAGAGCATCCTGCGAACTTCAATTCGAATCACTTCTTCCAGGTCTTCTTCAGAATCTTCTCGCGCTGAAAGAGCTCTTTTAAACCCCGCTCTCGCGGCGTCAGATATCTCTTGTTTAAAGGCCTCGAGGCCCTGCCTACCTGGTGGTGCCAGACCATAAATTTCGATTTTTGGTTCGGCGAGAATCCGCCGCTCATTAATATCACAAGCTAAAGCGACGACGACAAGACCAAGTTCGCCGATTCGAAGCCGCTGCCGCAGTATTTCATGGGACAGAAGCGCATACGGCTCGCTGTCAACGAAAAAGTGGTCAATATCAATCCTTTCCGCGATCGTGACGCCCTTGTTATCAACGTCAATGACATCGCCATTTTCGATGACAAAGCTTCGCGTTTCAGTAAGCCCAACCTCGGCTGGAATTTGAGAATTGCTCGTAAGGTGACTGAAAGTTCCGTGGACAGGCATGAAGAATTTTGGCCGTAAGGCCGTTATAAGACTCTTAAGTTCGTCGCGGTATCCGTGACCGCTAACATGAATTAAAGGGTTATTGCGGGCTGAGAAAATTCTTGCGCCCCGTCGCTCCAAAAGACTCATCATATATTGAATGATGCGCTCATTTCCAGTAATCGTTCGCCTCCAAAAGGCAACCAGATCACCAGGGCAAATGCTCAACATGCGGGGCTCGCCCTTAGCCATCCGCATCAACGCGGAACGCCATTCGCCCTGGCTTCCGGTTGCAAGCACGCAAAGCTTTTTACGCTCGGTACTTGAGACTGCTGACGGTTCAATAATTAGACCTTTTGGCGGAGAATAAGTGCCAGTGTCAGATGCAATTTTAAGACACGTCTCAAGGCCGCCGCCAAGGATTAGAACCTTTCGATCATTTGCCTGACAAAGGTCCAAAATGGTTTTGAGTCGCCAAAAATTACTGCTGAATGTGGTTACGATCATCGCCCCATCCCCAGCACTATCGAAGGCCTCTTGAAGTGGCTGTATAACTGTTTGCTCGGAAGGGCAATGGCCCTTAATGTGCGAATTTGTACTGTCCGCTAATAATAGGTGAATTCCCTCGGAGCCGATTTTTTTCAAGTGGTTTAAATCAACGGCTTTCTCCAAGACGGGCGTGAAATCAAACTTGAAATCTCCCGTGTGAAAAATATTGAATTTACCTTGACGAATCATCAAGCCGCACGCTTCTGGAATACTATGATTAAATGGCACGTATTCGATGGAGAAATCTTCACATTGAATTTTGTCGCCTGGGCGAACGTGATTGATGGGGTAGCGCATGTTTATACCTCGGCGCTTCATCTTGTTTTGTATCAGCGCTGCAGCCCATGGCGTTGCGTAGATCGGGCCAGGCCATTTATCAAGCATATACGGGAGAGCACCGATGTGATCCTCGTGACCATGTGTGATGATGTACGCATAAACCCCCCCGAACTGGCCTATCCACTCGTCCAAATCTGGGAGGATGGATTCGACTCCCAACTTTGAGGGATCGGGAAAGCTGATGCCTGCGTCAACAAGATAGAGCCTGTCTTCGCAAATATAGGCAGTCATATTCATGCCGAATTCACCGCATCCCCCAAATGGGATAACTCGGATAGTGCCAGGATTAAAGTTGGTAATGGATGGAGGAGACATTATTGTATTCCAGAGTCAAAGTTTACAGTTTCTAGGTTAGATGAAAATGACGTCGAGGTCCTGGGAAAAGAGTGGACAAAATTAGCCCTTATCTCGCGTGAATTCAAATGGATAGCGAACCTCAACCGAGCCGCCATCGGGGGACGGGAATTTCCAACCTGCTATTTTATCGCGTACGCACTTAACCATATCATCATCTTTGATGGACGACTTAATAAGATTGAGCTCCGATGCTCTGCCCTGGCTGTTGACAACCCATCGCCACTCCATCGAGCCACGCACCAATTGGTTTCTTCTTAAAGCCAACTCATAGCACATACGAATTTGGTATCGACCTGCCGCAACGGTTCTCTCGATTATTGTTGGGCTGAGACCGCCAGTTTTTGTGCCACCTGCCTGTGAAATCTTTTCTCCATGTGCGCCCACATTTCCCCAGGACCGTGCGCCGAACTCAGAGAAAGAAGACTGATCAGCTTTATCCAAGTCTGGCTTGAGCCAGGTTAGTCCATCTTGCGTCAATGGCGCGCCAGCAGGGCTACCACAGCAGTCCAGTAAACCAAATCGCAAATGATCTTTGCCATAAATCTGAGTCTGAACGAGGGCGGCGCGGGCGGCATTTTCTGTCGCCTGCCGAATTTGCATCTTGTCATCACTTTCAACACCCATGAAGCCTGCCGATATTTTTGCAAATGCTTGTTGGGTCTTGTTTTCATCTTTTTTAGGTTCAAATTTGTATCCAACGTCTGCCTCAAATTGCTGAGCGACCTCGATACGGCGCTGCGCAAGCCCATCGGACGCGTCCCGCAGAATGCTGATCTTGTCAAAAACTCTCATTGCACGGCCATCCAATGATTCACCTCGGATAGTTGGAACTGTTATGAAATGACCTCTATTTGATGAAGACGCGAGCTTTTTGACCTGAGCGGACTCTGCGGCGCCAATAATTTTTTGCTGAGCCTCAGCAAGATCTTGGTAGTATTCAATGGTTGATGAGAACATCTGCGCAGATTTGCCAGGATCATCGCCGTAACCCAATATGACGGCGAGGTCAGAGTAAAAACGCCAAACACTATGCACAAAGTTAAAGCGATCAAGATTAGCCTGAAGAATAGTGGGCGCCGACGAAAGATGTGATTGCCCAATGAATGGTAAGATGCGACTGTCTGGGAGTTCAGTGATTTGATCAAAGGAATCTCGTGGGCGATTTGCGAGGCCAAACCAAATAGAGCCAATAATAATCGCAGCACCAACCGCAGCCAACGTTAGGCTCACCCATTCTGATCCACCGTTTGCAACGAAACTTAAAGGAGAAGCAAGATAGCCGCGCTTTTTATTCGCTCTTTCGACTTTAGCCGCCCGCCGTTCACCTACGCGAATTAAAATCGACATTTCATCCAGGCGCAAGCTCGCCGACGAGACATTGGAAATCCCAACAATTTTGCGCTGCGGTTTCGTAGAGCTTAGTACGTGCACCCCGTCGGAATCTTTGATCACGCCATCCCAGGGCAGATTTGGGTTTAAAACAAGCCCGCTTCTTGACTTGATCAGAATGTCTATCTCATCCCACCGCGGCCACACTCGCGAGCGAATTGTGGACAGAAAACTTTTTCCCGCTGAAATACCGGAGCACTTTGATAACGGCTTTTGGCAACGGCCCAACTCGGATCCGCCCCATAAAACAACCACCTCAATGTGGGGATTATTTTTATTTTTTTTCGCCATGTGGGCCCTTAATCCATGAAATTAATCTGGCAACTTCGTCTCGAATCCATATTTGGACACTCCGGCCGCAGCTAAAGCATAAATCACGGGCCTAACGTGATGTGCCGTAAGCCGCTGATCCACGGCAATAGCAGCTGTGTTTGTCGATGGCAGAAGTTGACCAGCCAAAATGGCGCTTTGAAGGTGCGATTTTGTCCAAGTTTTTAAATGCTTTTCAAATGCCTCGTAGTCGCCATCACTGGGCCCAGTTGCCGGCCAACTGAAAATTTGACCGGACGAAGTTTTGATGATGATTAAATCGTTAGACAGTCCGACACTCATCCATAGTTTATGATCTCTCGATTCCGCCGCCTCATATTCGAATGGCTCGATGGGGCTCTTGAACCGGTCTGAAGTTTCAAATCCAACAAACAAAGCAAGAATTGTTACGAGGAAAAATGGAATAAAAATATACGCCACAGTCGAGAACGTCGAGTCTTTTAAGCGTGATTTCCCGTCACGGAAAACACGCGCCACTGCGAGGTTATTGTGACCTATTGTCACATCACACCCCCGCCCATAATAATATGGCTAAAATCCTTGGTCTTTCGGACTTTGTCGGCAACCGCCGAAACGATTGCAATAGGAACGGACGCGTCTGGTAGAAGAATTAGAATATTATCGGGACGGATTCCGAGACGACGCTTGCGGTCGTCGCGCCATTTTTCCATTTGATCGAGGGCAACGGATACCTGCGGGGACCCGTCCAGGTGATTAATTACAAACTTATTGCGTGGGTCACTTTTCTGCGACGTAAATGACGCAATGTCACCAAAAATAAGCTCTTTTGGGGTCAGAGCCAACACCGACGTGTTGGCATTTAAGGAGGTTTCCGGATCTTCCCTGAAATGATTGAGCATCTCGTCTGCAGGTGGTTGAGAAGCCACAGGAATATCTAACATAACGATCCCCCAGCGGCTGGTCCTTGTCAGGAGAATGCCGCTGATCGTTAAAAAAACAAGAAGACAAGCCACGCCCATGCACCAGAGATTTTGGTCACTGATGGACGGCTTAGATAATCTCTTCTTCGTCTCGAATATTTTCTGCCGTAGCGTTTGCTGAACTGGCATTTGTATTCGCTCCTTCGACGGTTGCTGGCGCTACTACGCTGCTTTGGATGGGGCTACTCATGCCAGGCAAATCACGCATGGTGGCTGGCATTGCGATCGGCATGAAACTCGGTACATCCGCGGGGACTAATAGGTTGTTAATTACGGCAACACCGTAGTGCATACGTTCGGTTAAGCGTATCGCCATGCCGCGCACCAAGTAGTGTCCGACCAGAATCAAAATGCTCAGAAGTAGC